>JBBRDJ010000008.1:0-60143 GCA_038203945.1 Gemmatimonadales bacterium | reverse complement strand
AGCGGTCGCCGCACCCAGATTCACCATGATGTTGGCGTGCATGTTGGAGATGGCGGCGTCCCCCACCCGGAATCCCTTCAGCCCGCACTGATCCACCAGGCGACCGGCCCCGACATCGGCGATCTTCTTGAAAATGGAACCGGCGCTGGGATGAATCTCCAACCACGGATGTCGCGCGCCGCGCCACGCGAGATTTTCCTGCAGAATACGATGCAGCGCCGCCGTGTCTGCGCGCTCGAGTCTGAAGGTCGCGCGCAGAACAATGTCTTGTGTGTGGTGAAATACCGTGTCGTCGTAGCCAAAGTTGATGTAGTCGGCGTCAACCACGCGTCGCGTGTTGTCTTCGGCCAGGATCTCGCACGATTCAAACACCTCGCTGATAAACATCGTACGGGTGCGATCCGGCGCGGGCGAAAGAAAGTGCAGATTCTGCCACAGTGCACCACCCACAGTACTGGGAATGCCCACGTAGTGCTCCAAGCCAGACCAACCTTGCCGCACACTATCCAGCACCAGGTCACGCATGATCGCTCCGCTTTCGGCGTGCAGGCGGCCATCGGGCTCTATTGCGTGTGCGTTGGCCACGTTACGGATCACGATTCCGCGAAAGCCTTGGTCAGCCACGAGAATGTTGGCGCCCAGTCCCATCACAAACCACGGCACGCCGAGCGTGCGCGCCTGCGAGATCGCAGTGGCGAGAGCATCGGCCGAGGTGGCATTGTACAGCAGGTCGGCCGGACCCCCGATCCTGAACGTGGTGTACGGAGCCAACGGCTCCGCGCGATGCACATGGGCGGGGTCGAGTCCAAGAGCGAGCGCGTCGAGCGCGTTCGTCAGGTCGGCAGAAATGATGGCATGATCCGTCATCACTGAAACATTCCGAATCCCACGCTACAATGCCAGCGTCTTTCCTATTTCTTTTGCGTTCCACCCGGCGGAGCAGTCTCCTGTTCGGCCTTTTGCTACTTGGCGGTGCGGCGTTCACTGCGGCACCTTCGGTGGCCGCCGCCCAAACGCGCGTTGAGTTGGAACGCATCATCAAGCGTAGGGTGCTGGCCAACGGCCTTGAAGTGATCGTGGTGGAAAACCACGGCGTGCCGATTGCCACGCTCGAGATCGATGTGAAAAACGGTGCGTTCACGCAAACACCCGAATACGCCGGCTTGGCGCACATGTACGAACACATGTTCTTCAAGGCCAATCGTGAGTATCCCAACCCGGATGCATTTGGACAGCGTGCCTCGGAGCTGGGCGCGCTCTACAACGGCACCACGCAGGAAGAGCGGGTGAACTACTATCTCACGCTGCCAGCCGATTCACTCGAAGGCGGGCTGCGTTTTCTGGCCGCGTCGCTTCGCGATCCGTTGTTTCGCGAAGAAGACCTGGCACGCGAAAAAGAAGTGGTGCTGGGTGAATACGACCGCGCGGAATCGAGTCCGTTCTTTGCGCTCGACCAAAAAATGACGGCGCTACTCTTTCCCGGAAACGCCAGCCGCAAGGACGCACTTGGCGATCGCGACGTGCTGCGCAACGTGACCGTGGCGCAAATGCGTACGATTCAGGCGTTGTACTATGTGCCCAACAATACGGCGCTCATTGTGACCGGCGATGTAGATCCGGATCGCGTGTTTGCGTTGGCTGAAAAGATTTTCGGCGACTGGCCGCGCGGTGACGATCCGTTCAAACGCGCACCCATCCCTGAGATCCCCAAGCTCACGGGCAATGTGGCGGTAATTGAAGAAGCGCCGGTGAGTGCCGTCACGGTGCTGTTGCAGTGGCAAGGGCCGAGCGCGAGTCGCGATGCGAACGCGACCTTTGCCGCCGATGTATTCAGCGATGTATTGAACACGCCAGGCTCGGGATTTCGCACGCGGTTGGTGGACAGTGGTTTGTGGCAGGACATTGTGGTGAACTACTACACGCTCAACCATGTGGGGCCCATCACGATCAGCGGTCAGACGTCGCCTGAAAAAATGCGCGATGCGCTCAAGGCGCTGGATGCAGAAATAGCGCGCTTTGCGCAAGTCGGCTATGTGACCACCGAGCAAATGGAGAATGTGAAATCGCAGCGCGTAACATCGAGCGCCTTTGGTATTGAAAAGGCCAGTGGCATTGCGCACACCATCGGTTTCTGGTGGAGCGTAGTGGGCCTCGACTATTTCCTGCGCTACAACGATGCCATGGCTACGCAGAGTGTGCGCGATTTGCAGCGTTATGTGAGTACGTACATTGTGGGCCAGCCGCGCGTTACCGGCGTGCTCATGTCATCGGCTGCGCGGCAGTCCATTGGCCTGACGGAAGCAGAGTTGCAACGCTTTGGTGCAGTGGAGGTGATTAAGTGAGCACGCGTCGTCGGTCCAACGGCGTAGTGCGCAGCTGTTGTGTGGTGGCTTTGGGGTGCACACTCAGCGTGCTGTACCCAATACCACTTTCATCGCAGGCTGGTGCAGCATCCGCGACTGCCGGTATCGCGCGCGCGTTCACTGCCACGCCAGACACGCTCACATCAGCGTTCGATGTAGACGGCGTGCAGGTAATCCTCCGCCGCGTAACGGCCAACAACGTGGTGGCCGCCAACGTCTATCTGCTCGGTGGTACACGACAGCTCACGCCGGAAACACAAGGCCTTGAGCTGCTGCTGCTTGAAGCCACCGAAGAGGGTACGCAGCAATACTCACGCAATGAGTTGCGCACGCGCATGGCGCGGCTGGGGAGCAGCATTGGTGTGAGTCCGGGTGTGGATTGGAGCACGGTGAGTTTGCGTTCCACTGTGGCCAACTTTGATTCGTCGTGGGAGGTGCTGGCGGATCGTTTGGTGGCCCCACTACTCGACTCCGCCAGCGTGGAGCTGGTGCGTGCACGAATTGTGTCGGCCGTGTCGCAGCGTGCCGAAAGCGCTGATGCGTTGCTGGAGTACCTCGCCGACTCGGCCGCATTTGCCGGACATCCGTACGGGTTGTCTCCCGTGGGTACCGCCGAATCGTTGCGCGCGATTTCGCTTGACATGCTGCGCCGTTATCACGCGGAGCAGACGGTAAAGTCGCGCCTACGTGTGGTCATTGTGGGCAATGTCACGCGCGCCCGAGTCGAGCAGCTTGTGCGTGGTTCACTGGCGACGTTGCCCATGGGCAGCTACACGTGGACACTTCCGGAGCCACCCGCACCGCGCGTATCCGGAGCCACGTTTGTCATGCGTCGGCTGCCCACCAACTACATCCAGGGTTGGTACGTGGGTCCGCCAGCCGGCTCGCCCGAGCACGCCGCACTGCGTCTGGCCTCAGCGGTGCTTGGTGGACGCTTGTTCTCCGAAGTGCGAGAGCGTCTCAATCTCACGTACGCCGTTGATGCCCCGTTTCGTGAACGCGCGTTTGCCGTGGGTGGTTTGTACGTCACCACCACGCAGCCCGATGTGGTGCTCAACATCATGCAGCGCGAAATGCGCGCGTTGCAGCAGGGTACGATTTCAGAAGAAGGCCTAGAGCGTTTGGTGCAGCAGTTCATTGTCACCTACTATCTCGACAACGAGACCAACGCCGATCAGGCCAACTTGCTGGCGCGTGCCGCGTTGTATCAAGGCGACTACCGCCGAGCGAGTGCGTTTGTTGATGACCTGCGCGCGGTGACGCCGGAGGATATTCGGCTGGCGGCGGTGCGATACTTTCGGAATGTGCGCTTTGCGTTCATTGGTGATGCACTGCGGGTAGATCGGCGGTTATTTGAGCGGTTTTGATTGTCTGGCGACCACTCTCTGAAAGGGTGAGAAACATCAGTTGCTCCTATCGAGTCCTAATACTATTCCCAAGGAGAGTTCAGTCCCATTTTTGGGGACCCAAAAAATGGGACCCAAAAAATGGGACCCGGTAAACGTCGGGCAGACGCTCGCTCAATTCACCGCCTCAGCCCTGCTTATGGCCAAGATCGTCAAAAACCCGTTCATCATCGGGCACCCTGCACGAGGCGTGGATCTGGCCGACAGGATAGACGAGGTTGCGCGGATTCAAACGGCGCTTGCCGACAGCTCCGGCCGGCTGCTGGTGTATGGAGAGCGTCGACTCGGGAAGAGCTCCATCGTCGGTGAGGCGGCCGTCCAAGCCCGGATCGCGAAGCGCCCTGTGGTCGTTGCTGACTTGGCGAAGGTCACCTCTGTCGAAGGTGCCGCCCAAGCCATCCTTGATGGAGTGAACAAGGAGATGGGGCGGCGCTGGAAGAACCTCGCGAGTTCTCTCGTTGCGCGATTCCGGTACAGCCGCGTGCAGTTTGGCGCGCAGCCCGATTTAGCCGGTGGGGCGCCTACCGTCACGTTCTCCATTCTCCCGAGCGCGGAAGCAGAAAAGGCCCCGGGTACTCTGCTCACGGAGACGCTCGACGCAGTGGAGACAGAGTTAAGCGCGCGCGACGCAGAACTCGGCTTGGTCCTGGACGAGTTTCAGCGACTCGCGCAGTGGGTGCCCGAGCTCGACTGGCTGCTCAAAGGGGTCTTCGACTCCCACCGGCGCGTGGCATATGTCCTGTCTGGATCGGAGCGCTCGGTGATCGATGCGATGATCGACAGCAAACGCACGGGCGGCCTGTACAAAATGGTGGATGTGATGCCGGTCGGACCGATCCCCGCCGACCTCTTCGCGCCCTGGATTGTCGAGCGCGCCGCGAGTACCGAGGTCGCGTTCGACGCGGCTGCCGCGTACGCCATGATTACCGTAGCGGGGCCCCGTACCCGCGACGTCGTGCAGCTGGCCCGACGTGTATGGGACGCGACACACATGGCCGGTCACGCGACGGTCGGCGACGTGGCGGCCGGCGTGGACGACTTGGCTCGCGAGTAGAGCGCCCATCATCAGGCGACGTGGTATCGTCTCAGGTCTGACGCGCACCGCCGCATGCTCACCCTTATCGCTGCCAATCCGGCCATTGAACTCACTGGTTCAGCGACACTGCGCCGCTACCGACTCGGTGCGAAGAGTACCGTGCATCGCATACTCAAGTCCCTGATCGCGGACGAGCACATGGTGGCCGTCAGCGGGGGTCATGGCGTGGATGATCCATTTTTTCAGCGATGGATCGAGGTGCACACGTTCAAGGAGTTTGGTTTCCCTACTTCCGCTCTGATCGACCGCGCACAAGCGGAGCCGAGGTAACGCCCGGCGTCGACACGGGGCCGATGTCGCGACCCCAGAGCAGCCCACGCGCCGAATCCGTGATCCGGCGTTCTCGTGGCCCCATGTCCAGCGTCACCAGACGATACCTTCGAACCTGCGACTCGATCATATGGTTCGCGAGTCCGCGCACGCGCGGTTGCGGTCCGTCCCCGAGTCGGTCCTATTCTCGGTGCTCTCCGGTGGGACGACCGGCCGGCCTTCGGTAGTCGCAGCACCGCAATGCTGGGGTAAGTCACAAGCTACCACTGAACGCAGCTCGCGCGCTCACAAGTGCGACCGAGGTGGACGATGGCATCCAAGCCTATTCGACGCTGCACGATCCTCTCGGAAAACCGAGTGCGACCTACCACCGCGTCGTACTCGCTCACGATCTCGGAAACAAAGAGCTGCGGTACCGCCGCGACTCCGGCTCCTTCTCTTTTAAGATAGCTACGACCTACCGTGCCATTCCAGCCGCGGCCCGAAACAACTTCATCGAGCGAGTCAAATCGCTCGAGAAAGCGCAGTCCGTCTGAAGCGCTGCGTGCAAGTGCGATCCCCACGAACTGGACTTTCATCTCAGACGATCCGACGATAGCCTCGCGAAGCGCGTTATACGCGGCGACCAAAGCAGGATCGTTGCACGCAGCGCAGTCTGGCGATACGACGAGGCTCACGACCATCTCGCGTTCCACGCCGACCGCATCGGATCGGCCCTTACTTGAGACGTCCGTGCTCGACAGAAGTTGCTGTCGACCGCCATCAGCACTTGTCGGGTACGCGCGTACCAAGAGCGTAGCCCCGAAAGCCAGCGCGAAGAGCACGATCCACTTCATCGGGCTTCCTGTGCGCCGATGGACGCATTTCCCATTCCCCGCCGCGACACCTCGGGATACGGAAAGTCTCGATATATGAGAGTCTCCCTCGTGCTGCCGAAAAGCACTGCCGAGACACTTTCGTCTGCATAGTACCCCAAGAATGTACCGTCGCGCCGCCGAAGGATCGCGAGCCGATGGGTGACCGGCCGACCGGGCTGAAATACGGCGGTCGAAGTCACGCTTGCCACGATCAGACTGTCGGCGAACAGTGATATGCTACTCACTTGATCGATCGACGACCTATAATCCCGCGCCGGTCCAACAGTTCCGTTCGGCCGCTCCTCAAGCGGAGGGTACGAATAGTCCGGCAACCGGGTGATCCACCGGGTTTCGCCATTCTTGGACAAATGATGGACTTCACCGAGGCTCGAAAAGCCTATTGTTACTGAGCCATCCCCAAAATTGCAGAGCAATCGGCCTGCTGAGAAGCTCTGTGCAACCGCCCTCGAGTCGGTGCGATACGGAACGTAGAACGACTCGAGCACCTCTCCATCGGCACTCAGGCGATGCAACACTCCGGAGTTCGGAGTGAAATCCGGCGCACCTCCGCCGCGAAATGAGACTGGAGGAGCGAGCGCAATAAGACCTCGGGATGAGAAGCACGCATCCTCTGCGTCGAGCGGCAGTCTCACGGTTCGCGCCCATGCCGGAGCACCCTGCCTCGGTAACGATAGGACGTGCAGAGTACGAGCGCGATCAAGCACATAGAGTGTATCCCCATGCGAAACGAGCTTCACCGGCTCGACGAAAGACCCTGGACCTTCGCCTAGCCCACCGAAGGTGATGCCTATCTCTGAACCCGAATGCACCCGCACAAGACCGTAGCTGGCATCAAGGAGCACTACACGCCCGTCGGGTAGCACCTCGGCGGAGACAATTGCGCCGAAGACGTCCGACGCGAGCCCCTTTTCCATTCCGAACCGCTGGTCGTCGTCACGCCTCGTGAAAAGGGAGAGGAAAGTCGATGGCGTTGGATCGGAGTTCGAAGCGCTGAGCCGTCCGCTCACCGTCGAGAGCAGACTATCGGGAACAGGGTGTCTAACGACGGTATCATCACGCCCGGCTTCGCCGCAGGCGGCAAGTGCCGCCTGCAGCGCGAACCCGCCAACCATGACTCGGACTCCTCGTGACATGGCGCGCGACTCGCTGTGGTACATCACTGGTTTGACGCGCAGCCTTCGCCAGTCGAGCAGAGCGGGTACTCGCCCGTGAAAACACACGAATCTCCCGGGCTGTGTCGGCACGTATCCCACGTCGCTGACGAACAACGCTTGTTGTCCGTGCAGCCTTTGCCGTCCTCAGCCGCCGCGGGTGTACTCGTCAGCAGCAGAGCGCTGCCGACTGCGGCCGAACATACGATTGACGTGATGATCGCGGATCTGAACTGTCGCATAACAATCTCCGTGAAGCGGTTCGCCACACAAGCGACGCCCGGTTTCGAACGTCCGGGGGACTTCAAGGGCGCATTGCGGAAAGTACGCGCCACGAATGGATCGTCAAGATCATATTTTGGGCACCGATTCGGCGTGCGCGCAACCGATGGCTGGCCTCCCGTGACCACAGGTGTGAGCTTCGCCAAGTCCGCACAAACTTGAACCACCACGGCAGCCGGTATGAATTTTCGAGCGCAGCAACTGCGTCGCCCTTGCTCAAGGTTCCCTCGATGCCGTTCTCGCCTTCGAACCTGGGAATGAGATGGTTGTGGATTCGCAGGGCATCGTGCATGAACAGGCTGGGGCAACAAGCTTTCGAGCGCACGCCGAAGTTCGAGACACTGCGATTCCAGGCATTGCAGCGCGACCAAGGTCAATCGAGCATCAGGACCGGCAGCGATTGCTCGCGGAGACTCGACCGCCGCGAAAGGCGTTCAAGCGAGACCTGCGCAGCGCGGTCTCCGACCAGAGTCGGCTCACAACGTCGGACCTACTTACGATTTGCGGTGCATATCCGAGCGACAAAGTGCCGCAAGTGTCGGTAGCATGCGCTTCCGAAACGCCCGATCGAGCGTACTTCTGTCGACGCGGAGAGCGGCGCAAACCTTCTTCATCGGCCAAAACTGCGGATTTCGCAGCGCCTGATTCACCACCACGTGCCATTTGTTGGGCAGGCTGAGTAAACAAATCATGTATCCTGTTTGGACCAACGCACGTGACGGTGGGAGGACACGCGCTGCACTCATGACACGCGACAGCTCCGCTGCAAAGACCCACATCTCCGCGCCCCGATCGACCAAGCTCGCCGGTGCCGTTACAAGCCGAGGCGCCAGCCGGCTGCTCAAGAGCGCGATAAGTTCCGCACCGGGCGGCTCGTCGAGCAACAGCAACACCCCATCCCAGCCAGAAAGCTGATCAACGAAGCCAAGTACCGCCGTGACTGCGCGCGACGACGCTTTGGCTGCAAACATCAGCGACCACTCCGCGACGAGCACACAGCAGTTCTGATGCGGGAAGTCACGGTAAAGTTCGCGTCGCGAATCGCAGTGCGCAAAACTATCGATACCACCGAGCGTAGCGACCGCCGCAACAAGCCGCTCGCGCGTCTCTGATCCTACCAGCGTTTGCACCCGGATCGGCAATACCCCGCTCAGCGTTTCCGACATGATCGACCTCCGTTCGAGCTGATTCAGTTACGTTCGAATTGCCCCGATACGTACACCTGCAGCCGCGATCAGTCAACTAATTTTCCGCAGCCCGGAACTGCAAGTTGGACATTCCACCCTGTGCTGACCTGTAGACGGGAACCGCCGCCACCCAGCGGAGGCGGCGACTGTTGTCTGGCCAGTCGGTGGGCGGCCATGCAAGGGTGGCCATGCGTGCACAGCTGCTGTTCGCCATCGTCGCCAAGGCGTTCCGTCGAGCGGCTGTTTCAGCGATGCTTTTGGCGAGCATCACGGCCACCCTCATGAGAAGCTCGCTCAGCTCGCCGCCCATTTTCCGCATTGGTTCGAAGAATCACTGACTGGACCCTCAGGCGACTCACATGCTTCAGCGACAACCGTAGTGTGCTCGCGATGTCAGGATTTAAATCGGGAGAGTTCAACGCCAGCCGCGGCGATTCGCTCTACCAATGGCCGCCGGAGTGGCGGTTGACCCGTTTTCACGGACACATGGTTTACGCTGCTCGCGCCATCTGAAGGAGCTGCTGTTCAAATTGCTGTGGACTCACGTAGCCTAATGTGGAATGCTGGCGTTCGGGATTGTACCAGTGCTCAATGAATTCGTACAGCGCGGGGTTCGCGTCGCGATGCGACTGGAAGACATCGCCGACCAGCAGCTCATGCTCGAGCGTCGCGAAGAAATCCTTGTTAAGATGTTGCTGTCCGGCTTGGTCTGGGCCGCGGTTGCTTGGATACGGATATGGGAGCAGCGACGCCACAAAGCAAGCGTGGGGCAGCTGACGTGACGGACCACGGTGAGGCGAACGAGGAGCTGCTCGCTCGACGCGCCGCAGCGTTTCGGCGTATGCGCGAAGAGCAACGGCAAATCGTTCGTGAATCGAAGCGTAGGAAGGATTTGGGTATCCCGCCCGACGTACCCATACCCACGACCAGTGCGCGCGCTTCAATGTGGTCGACAGTAGTCGGCACGCTGGGAACTGTGCTGGTGCTGCGGTTTACGCCTCCCCTCTCGCTGGTCCTGGAAATTCCTGAGGCCCTCGCGTTTGCCGGAACGGGTGCGGTGCTCGGCATCGTTTTTGGTATGACACGTGACGCCGACAACTGGGAGGCCCGAGTAGAGCACGCATTCGGCTTCGGCGCGCCATTTGGGATCGGATTCGGCGGACTGTCGCTTCTTTGAGTATGGGCGCTATCGAAGTCTGACTGCGCCCGCCTCACTGGTTTTCCAGCCTGTGCGCGGCGTCCTTCTTTACCTGATTGTTCTTCTTCCTGTTTCGTAGCCGTGTGATGCGCAAATAGCATCCGCGCTACCGGAGACGGCGACCTTGTCGGCGAGGTGCCGACGGAGAATCGTGGCGCGCTCTTCGGCGGTAAAGCTGCGGTGTGTGGCTCGGGACATGAACTCCTCCTTTGCTCCAAACATGGAGCGGGTGGGAGTCACATTTCAACTGAGGCAGGACAAGGCCGCGTTGACGCAGCAGGTTGGACAGACCACCGGCGCGGCGTAAGCCGCCTCATACCGGCACCGCCCGAAAGTCAACTAAACACGGGACACTCCCGTCTTCACCGCTGTCCACATCAGTATGCCGAAAGGAACGGCGGTGCTGCGACAAAAGTAGACCGCACGATGCAGACGTAATTTCAGCTGCGACCTCATCGAGATTGTAGCAGTACGAGAAGTAAAGCTTCTCCTAAGTGAGCAGAAAACTGTCCGATTAGGATATGGTACAATGCATCCTTGGCACCTACCCTGTTTTTATGAAGTGGAGTTCATAGCTGCGTAGAGCACGCGACAGCCAGTCAATATTGGAGGCAGTTGCTCTCGCGTACGAGATGTAGACTTCAGACGATATCAGGAGGCAATTTCGACCATGAATGAGCGTCAAGATTTTCACGGATTCTGCCAGAATCCTATCTTAGGGGGGGAACGTATTCTTTCGCGTTGTCCAGCAACCTTTCACGCAGTAAGTCATCGCGGGCGCGAGTGTCTCTCGCAAAAAACGTAACGCGCTCACTCACCTATATCTTGATTGGTCTCGGGTCAGTGGCTTGTGGTCAAAATGAAGACTACACATCGGCCAGTTCAAAAGCAGAGAGAGTCGCACAGCTGGCGGCTAAACGTATAGGTGGATCAGATACAGTGTTGGCTGTGGTAATTTCGCCGTCAACTTGCTTCAGTTGTTCAGAGCTCGTGCTTGAGCTCGTGACACTGGCATTCACCGAACCGTCCTCTGCGCAAATAATGTTTACGCGTCGCCCCACCGATGGCGAACAGTCTCAACTTTCGCTGCAACGAATAAAGCCAGTGACAGCGATAGACGAAAGGTTTGCAGATGGCGTAGAAGATTTTGTAGCACTTGTGGTCAGTGATAGGGCGAAACACAGTGCACCTCTCAAAGGGATCATTACTGACACAATTCTACTCAACTACATAACGCTCAGAACATCGAACCGATGATTTCTGAATCAAACACATTCGAGGGTGAGGGGGAGGGTGCAGGTGTTCGCGTGAAACCTTAACTACTGGAGCTATTTATGAGGCGATTGCTCCTTGGAGCATCAGGGGTTGTCACTGGATCGGCAGCGGCTTTGCTGATTGGCGCCGCACCATCAGAAGCATCCGCGCAGAGCTGCGAAATTCAGGTTGTAAGTTCAGCACTCCTCCCCACCCATTTGTTCTATAATGCAAAATCCACTCGGTCGTCGGATTCGCTGGTCACTCACACACATATTCGCGTTCTTGCTTACCAGGAACTTCAGTACCCTTGGCCGGGAACGACACCTGCTAATCACCGCAGCGCTCGCACTGTTCGCCAGTTCATGCACGCGTGCCGACCAGACCGTTGATTCGGGGCCGTCGCTGGTCCTCACTCTAACGACGGTGCTCGCGGAATCGGATTCATTCTTCACCGGTCGACCACTCGGCTTCGCCGTCGGCACCGACTCGCTGCGATTCCTCGTCACCGATTTGGCCGCTGGTCGCGTGCTCGCATGGAACAACGCGGGCCGAGCCGTGGCGGCGTGGGGGCGGGTGGGACGCGGACCGGGCGAGTTTCTCGGTCCGGCCGCCGTTGTGCGGCAAAACGATCTGCTGTGGGTCGCCGATTATGGGTCCCTGACGTGGAAGGCCATCAGGAATGATGACGGCGTGGAAGTCGCGCGCATTCCGTTCATTGGAGATTTTTCCTACGCGACGCCCAGCCGCTTCTCGGATACGCTGCTCTTTGGGCTGCGCAATGCCACGCGAAAGACGGCCGTCGGTTTGCTCGTGGAGGGCGACTCTGTTGTTTCGCACGCGGTGTCCATTCCAGGAGAGTATGCGCGACACGAAGATGTGGGTATCGGGCGCATGTCCGCTGTGCTTCCGGTCGTGTCTGGTGAGTTGCGCGCCGTCGGCTTCGGACCGTTGGATGGACTCTACCTGCTAAACGAGCGCCTCGCCATTATCGACAGTGTGGTGTTGCCCACCATGCGGCGTCGCGGCGTGTCGGCACGGCGGGTGCGCGCCGCGGCAGGAGGCTATGCCGCCTTGATGAACAGCATTTGTGCGTTGTCACTGCTCCGGGCCATGGAGCGTCCTGGGCGCGTCCTGGCGGTGCACTATGACAACCAGGTGGCGAGCGAGGACGGGCCCATTGTCAACAGCACATTGTATGTGTCTGTCGTAGACTTGGCGTCACGGCGCGCCTGCGTGGATGCCCGGGTGCCAAACCCTGGTGATGCGCGGCCTGCAGTGCAGGTGAGGGGTGATACATTGTTCGTGCTGCGCCAGGAAATCGCCGAGGCGCGCATCTCCACCGTAGTCGATCAGTATGTCATTGACACGTCTGCATGCAACTGGTTGAAGCTGTCGACAGGCCCGATGCTTTCGGACGGTAACTAGCGCGAAGCGAACATGTTGTCTCGCACGCCATGCAATGCACGCAGGGAACTTACTGCCAACGAGCAGTTCTCAAACTTGGGATCGTGGTTGGCGCAACAAGTTCTGACATCATGCCCACGCTGTTTTATCAACTCTGTTGTCTACGGAGCCGCGCTTGGCATGTGCTTTGCGCTCTATGTTATGGTGGCTGGTGTGCGAGCGCGATCGCTGCGCGACGTTGCCGTGAAGCGCTTGGTCGCAGGCGGAGCAGCCGTGGGACTCGCCATGCACTGGTGGGTAGTCGGCGTGCCGGTGTTCGACGCGTATGTGTTCGTGTCGATGGTGCTGAGTGCAGGCGCCAGCACAGGATCACCACTGTTGGCTCGTCAGGTGGATCGCCTGAGCGCGCCGGTGTCACCGCCTCAACTTCCCACGGCACGACTCTCGTTGTCCTGAATGCGCTTCTAAACGTGTTGTAATAAAAACTTTCGGGTCTGGAGTTTGCCCTGAACTTTCGGCGTATCACCGCCACGATGCGCGTAGCAGCAGTTCTTCACCATCTGGCGTCGACTGGGCGAGATAGAGTCCGCGCGCTCCTGTGCCAACGAGCCGCGTCCCAGCCGGGAGCTCCAGCATCGCGATTCGCGTACCGCGTCTGTCAAATACATCGACGCGTGGTGCAGTCGCGGCGTCGATCGTGGTGCGCCGAATGTACAGGTTGCCGTCGTGACCTGCGACCATCGCGCCCGGTCGGAAGGGGGGAAGGTGCTTCGGCCACGGCGGAAAATCCTCGACGCGGAAGAACGCCGAGCCGTCTGGCCGTTGCTTGAAGTTCCGCACGAGCCGCCGTTGAATGTCGGGTGTCACCGGAACCGGCCACTCCGCCGGGGCCACGGAACGCGACCAGCGGCCGGCGGGCGAGCGCCACTCCACGCGGTATGGGTTGGTCCGCGCCACCGCCACTGTCCCGTCTTGGAACAGCACTGCCTGATCTCTCGAACTCAACAGGCTCGGCAACGAGAACGGATACGATTCACCGGGCACACGCGCCAAGCGCCGTCCGCTTGATGCATTGCGCAGTCGTGCGATAGAATCCACGGCGCCGTCGCGTGAGACAACGAGCGCGATCAGCGAATCTGCAAGCGCCGGATTGTTCAGCACCGCCTGCGGTGAACCTGGCGCAGCGAAGCTGACGATCTTGAGTGCATTGCCCCGTTCATCAGCTCCCTGACCGACGAGATGCTGGTAAAGAGATGCGGCCAGCGCTGTTCCCCTGCTCCACGCGATGGAGCAACGCGCAATGGCACGTCATGCAGTACGCATAACATCTGAAAATGCGCCAGCAACCAAAACAATCATTACCGTCAATCGAGCAGGCCACCTCTCTGCTGCCACCTGAACGCGCCCTCGCCCACAGCAAAGACACGCAGCTGCGGCTCCGGATAGTTGAAGCCCACTGCAAGCTTTCCCCCGTCGGCACTGAGTGCCAGCGCGTTGACAGATTGCGGCATTGTTACTCGCGCAGTGCACGTGGGATCACGAAGATCATAGAGCACCACCTGCCGCGTGGAATCTGCAAGAACTCGCCGAGGCAGCCGCAGTACGCAATCGCGAGCGTGTGGCCACGCAGGCTGACGGCGCGGGACGCAACGTCCGATTCATCGGCATTGTCCCCAGGTCCGATGGAACGCTCACTGCGCCGTGACAGACCAACCGTGCCTACGGTCACCTCGTGTAACACGTGCCCGGTTGAATCCATGACCAGCGCGAGTGGAGCAAACAAGAAAGTGAGGGCGATGCGCGAGGTCTGCTCGTCCACGGCAAACTGATGCCAGTTTGCATCGAATACGAACGCGGGGTCCACATCGGCTCGCCAGTTCGGACCTTCCAGCATGACGCGTGGCATATCGCCAGGATTCCTGGGCACAAAGAGCGCCGTCGTATCTCCAAACAGTCCGGTCACCAGCGTACCGGCGTCTGACAAAAACGCACCTTCCGGAGGCAGAACGCCTGGCGCTCGCGGCAGTGGCAAGTTGATGAACTGCGATTGCGATGGAAGAAGCACGTCTTTTACCAACATTACCCTTCGTTTATTGGGTTCAAACAGCACCAACTCCCCCGCTCGCGTTTGCCACATGGCGGTTGGATGCCGTATCTCGCCCGGTCCATCGCCAGCTCGAACGCCCTGCGCAATCACGCTATCGCGCACGATATTCACGATCGTTACGAACGGCTCTCCACGACTGTCCAGACCGGCAATGGTTGAGTCCGACGTCCATGTCAGCGCACTGATTCCCGCGACCGCTGGCAGTGCTATAGACTGCGCCATCGGCTCTGCAACGGATGATGCATCTCGATCGGGCGTACACGCCGACAGCGGGAGCAATGCGAGCAACAGCCATCTGCTGTAGCTGCTGTAGCTGCTGTAGCTGCTGTAGCTGCTGTAGCTGCTGTAGCTGCTGTAGCTGCTGTAGCTGCTGTAGCCATGACCATATCTTGCCACCTGGTGTTTGCTATTGCACCGCATGCTCAACCTCCGCGCGCATGCGCGCAATGAGTAGTTCGACGCCTTGGATACCCGGCAGATCCCGCAACTGTTGCGGAGTGACATCCGCGTAGCTGTTGAACAGTCGACTCGGGTTGCTGGCGGCGGAGCACTGCAGCACGACGGCCACGTGTTCCAACGGGCGCGCCGGATCGCGCAGCCACCACGCGGCGTGCAGCAAACGCGCCCAATTGAGCAAGCGATGCACGCGGCAGGCGACGTTCTCACGGCTCAGTTTGCGTCTCAACGTGCGTTCGTGCATGTGAACCGCCCGCGCCAGTGAAGGGACGCTGGACTGATCCGGAAGGAGAAAGAGCGCTGCCGTCAGCACACGCGTCACGAACGGCGAATGCATGCGACCTACTACGGTCGACAGCGCGACGGCGATCGTGTGGTGCCGAACGGATGCAAGCGCGTGGGTGAGCGCGTTGAGGCTGCCCGGGTGGCCCGTGACCACGAGGTGGGCGCGTGGGGCAAGACGCGCCTGGCGCCGCTGCTGTTGGGGCTACATCGTGGCGTCCACCAGGATTACGCCGTACCACTCACGCAACGCTTGCTCAAACGCGCTCAGCTGGCTGGCTGACTCAACCCATCGCATGGACGCGACAAGGATGGTGTCGTGCGCCGAGGTTGCCAGCACGTTGATTGGCGCCTCCTCGACGACGGCCGCAATGGTCCACTGTCCCCGTGCGGCCCGACTCACGAGGTCGAGTTCATCGGATGACAAGCCAACGGGCACCAACCGGTCGCAACGCGCTTCCCCAATCGCACCTGAATCGCCTGCTGTGTCTGACGGCGAGCTACGAGGAGGCATGTACGGAAGCGAGGGTGGCAAGTCGCGCCAATGCACGGGTATCCTGCATACGGCGCGGCACCGCTGGATACTCCACCTCATTGAATGCCCAAGGTGTTGGAGTCAGTTCCCGACGCCGACTGTTTCGCTTCGATAAGCAGCCTGCTGATGCGCGTTTGCACAGTCGTTCGGCAGCGTAAGGCTCATGTTAACATCGTGCACCGTTGACCGGCCCCTGCATGCAACTGTTCAACGCATAGCGGTCGCGTGCGCCGTCGGTCCGCGCGAGGCACTGGCGGTACCGGTCGATAGCCGCATCGACGTCGGCAAGCAGACGCACCAGCCGACCGCGTCGTTTGCTCATTGGCGTCGACGTAAATGAATGTGCGTGTGCATGTCAACGGAGCAGTACCCTGCTTCTCTGCTCAGGCTACAGCAAGCGGCAAGCACTGCTGTAGCACAGATAGATAGTGAATGTGTAGGTAGGTGCGTACTGCGCCACGCAAGCCGAAAAGTTGTCCGTTTATGATCTGGTGTAACTCTTCTGCACAAGTAATGCTCGAAGCGTGAGAGGTCAGCTGGAAACCTTTGCTCATGACGAAGAGGTGACAGGTGAAACAGGTAGCTGTTGGGCTACGCTGTGAACACACGAGGCTCACCCCCCCCAAGTATTGAGGGGCTGCGCATGAAGATCAGACGTCCTACTGGTAAGGCTGGTCAACTCGCTTCATTCTCGGTGAGAGAGAGCAGCTCGCAGGTGTTGATGCGAATGCTTGTGTCTGACTGCCTGAACCCGTCGCTTGCTCCGCTTGACGATCAGCTCGCGCTTGGTAAGTCAGGCATTGTCGTCGCAGCACCATCTCTACCGCAACAGGCCACAATGTGATCAGCGATGGACGATGGACAGTCGTTTTCGAGCGTCACGGTATCCTCTGTCTGGCATTCCGATGACGCGGACTATCGCTACTCACACTTTCCGTTCTCCTTGAGGTTGAACATGCGAACCGGATCCGCCCTTGACCGAGTCACCTCCGTGGTGCTGACGATTGCTACCGTAATAGCGCTCGGATTTCTTGTGGAGGCTCGCCTAAACGCTCCGCAAGCTGAGGTGGGCAGCGGAGTGGTCACCAACATTGAAGATTGGGAATCGAGTTTGGCGATGGCTGAGATATCGCTCGGGAACACTGCCGGGCCAGTGAAGGTGGCGGTTTTCACCGACTTCGAGTGTCCATTCTGCAAGCGAATGGACTCGGCATTGACCGCGCTTGAAGCAAAACATGTTGGAAGCATCTCGCGGTCAGTCCTGCACTTTCCCATCCCCACTCACCGGCATGCGCGACCAGCGGCACTAGCGTTTGATTGTGCAGCGGCGCAAGGTCGTGCAGCGCAGATGCATCACTCGTTGTACGGTGCGCAGGACAGTCTCAGCAACTTACGTTGGGAGAGCTTGGCTGCTGAGTCCGGAGTTCCGAATCTTGGAGAGTTTGTCGAGTGTATGGCACGCGACACAACCAGCGTCAACATCGATTTTGGTATTGAGCTTGCAAAAGGGTTAGAGGTGAATGGAACACCTACGGTCGTGGTCAATGGTTGGCTGTTCCATTCGCCACTGCCGGCCGCCATAGAGAGTGCTGTAAACGCCGTTCTCGCAGGTAAATCTCCCAAGCCATGAGGTGAGCTATGCAATCCGTCCTTCAGAGCCGAACCTTTCGTCCGCTCGTTGCATTCGTCGTCGTAGTTGGCGCCTACCTTTCGCAACCGCAAGAGGCTTCCGCCCAACGTGCGTGTCCGAATATGGTGTCCCACTGCATACTAGACTGCGAAACCGATGCGGGAGATAACGGCTGCTCAGTGATGCCAGGTCACGAGTACTGCGTCGCCGCGAGCTGTAGCTGGAATATGTCTTGCTCTCTCTTTCACCCCAATAAGGTAATCTGCGGGGCGTCCTCAGGCGGTGAGGAGTAGCTAAGAGTTGACCCTTCGCCACATTCCTTAGAATCGGTCGTGCCTCAGCTGAGAGCGGTGGTGACTCGAGAGCCTGGTCCCATCGCCGTCGATTATCACCGTTCGACGCTGCGGCGCAGTTCCATTTATAGTGAGTAGTGCTATTCTGCGCATATCACCCCAGTCACAACTTAGGTCAGTGGCGAAGCGCCTGTGTTGAAGAGAGTTTCAATGGTTGCGCCTGAGTGCGAAAGCGTGAGATGTGGCACTCGTAGCATCAGAAAATACTTTGGCAGCCGCCGAGCGTGAAGCTAGTGGCGCGATGCCCTCATCCAAGCAGACTGTCCAAACAGGTGCTTTTTCAGGCTACGTGTTCGGTGTTGGGGGTGCTCTCAGAGGGCTCCAGCCAACGAGGCGAGGTCGTCGTATCACGCGTGCATCGTCCTGGAGGCGATACAAGGGAGGCCTCTCGGGAGGAAGAGATGGAGAGAAGACGATGGCGTTCCCTGGTTCCGCTGGTGCTGTGCAGCACGATTGTGATTGCGTGTGAGCGCAGTGGCAGGTCCTCGGATGAAGGGGTGATGAGTTCGAACAACTCAGATCAGCGGCACCAAGCGTTGCCGGAGCCCGAAACGCGTGACAGTTCAGGCACTCGACTGATCGAGTATGGGAGGCTCAGTCCCATGCCGCCAGCATGGGAAACGGGATTCGACCCTCTTCGTTTCAACCTCTCCTATCTGCCCGCCGCATTCATCATTGAGTCGCAGCCGTATTTGGACTTGGGTGGTCTCCGGCAAGATGCCAGGCAAGAGTTCGATGCAAGCCATGCTTTCCTGTCGGCGACGGTGTTGCAGAACAATACGATTGTTGTGAACGACCGTACCTCGCTCAAGTTCTTTACCCGCGCCGGAGTATTTCTCCGCGAGGCAGGCAGAAAGGGCAGGGGGCCAGGCGAGTTTCAACAAACGCGAAAAGTTTGCCGCCTCCCGGGCGATACGCTTTTGGTCTTCGACTTCATCGGTGATCGCACGACTCTTTGGGACAGCGAAGGGGAGCACATTGAGACCTATCAGCGGGTCAGCCGTTTCCGAGGCGGATCGTGCGACTCCACCGGCGCAATGGTTGTCAGAGACGCAGATTCAGCCACGACCGTCAACTCACGAGGCGATCTTGTTGCGTCGTATCATTTGCTCCGACCCGACGGCAGCCTCGTTCGCCGGCTCGGCACACTTCCTACCACGCTCTTCTCCGGTGGAGTAAGTCGCGAACCCAGCATCATTCCTGTCGGATCTGATCTATATGTCGGGAATGCAAGGGTCTGGGAAGTAAGCGTTCAAAGGGCTGACGGGACCGTGCGACGGGTTACCCGGTTCACAGGAGACTTGGTGCGAGTTTTAGCTGACGGGTGGCAAAACTACGCGGAGTCGAAGGTGCCCGGAGACGCGACGGCCAGTCAACGTGCCATGCTGAAGAGCATAACGAGCCAGAGGTCTTTCGACTTCTGGCCAGCGTTTTCGAGAATGTTGGTTGACCCGGTTGGGCGTACGTGGGTTCTCGACTTCGGGAGATTTGACGAATGGACGGTGCTGGATTCCAACGGCGTGATTATGGGTCGATTCCAAACGCCCGGGGCCGGTCTTGGATCACGAACCGGACTCGTCGGAGTAGGTGCTGACCACATCATCTTGCGCGAATACGACGGCGCTGGAGCGGCTCACCTGCGGTTCTACCGCATCGCCGAAATGCGCGCACCCGATAGCTAGCCGTTGTGTGACATTCTCGTCCGCAGAGGCGACGGGCGCTGCTCGGGGATCCGCCGCTGGCCAGTCGCACGCACAGCTGGCCGACGCACTTGGCGTCCCGTGACAGAGATCGTTTGGCAAAGGGTGCAGCGGCTCCCAGGACGCAGCTGCCGCCGGTTGATGCGGCGCAGCACCGTGCCTCCAACCAGTAACGTTGCAGGCGATCGGAGATTGGGGTGTGTATGCACTGGACTCGGAAGTGCGAGTTGTCGCCTACCCCTCCAGCGCTCTGTTCTCGCCGGCCCTTATGAGCCCGGCATCCCCCTCCGCCAGCTTCGCCGCAATCATCCAGCCACCATTGTACGGCTACGTGTCCGCCAGCGCCGGCTCGCCATCGAGCGCACCATTGATCCCTGGCACCTCGCCGCTCACGGGCATGAAGAGCTGCGACACACTCTTCACACCTTCCACCATGCAGAACGCACCCAGCAAGTTGAACGGCGTGTAAGCCTTCGCGGGGTCCACATCGGCTCGTCGGTTCGGACCTTCCAGCATGACACGTTGCGGCTCACGCGGATCTGCAGGCACGACCAGCACCGTTGTGTCTCCAAACTGTCCGGTCACCAGCGTGCCGGCGCCTGACAGCAACGCACCTTCGGGAGGAAGCACGCCTGCCGCTCGCGCCACAGGCAAGTTGATCAACTGCGATTGCGTGGGCTGAAGCACGTCCTTCGCCAACATGACCCGTCGTCGGTTGGGCTCAAAGAGCACCAACTCCCCCGCACGTGTGCGCCACATGGCAGTTGGATGCCGCACCTCGCCCGGCCCATCGCCAGCCCGCACACCTTGTGCAATCACACTGTCACGAACGATATCCACGAGCGTGACAAACGGTTCTCCCCGACAGTCCAGCACGGCAATGGTTGAGTCTGACGTTCACGTCAGCGCACTGATTCCCGCAATCGCTGGCAGTGCGATGGACTGCACCGACGCTTCCGCAACCGATGACGAATCACGATCAGGCGTACACGCCGCTAACTGCAGGAGGGCAAGCAGAAGCCATTTGCTGCGGTTGCTGCCATTCGCCGAGCGGTAACCCGTAGAGGACATTCCGCTCGGCGAAAAAGCGAGTCTGTTCATGATTTGTCAACTCCCTTGATTGAGGTCCGCGCGCATTTGTACGATGAGCAGTTCGATGCCATGCTCACCGGGTTGATCCCGCACCTGTTGCGGCGTGAGATTTGCGTAGTGCCTGAACATCCGCCTCACGTTGCTGGCGGCGGAGCACTGCAGCGCTTCCGACACCTGCTCAACCGTGCGCGCCGGATCGCGCAACCACCACGCGACATGCAGCAATCGCGCCCAGCCGAGCAGGCGCTGCGCACTGCAGGAGGGATGCGCGCGGGCGAGCTTTCGTCGCAGCGTGCGCTGGTGCATGTGCACCGCGCGCGCCAGTGAGGCGACGTCAGCGTGCTCCAGGGGGAGCGATAGCGCTGCCACCAGCACACGCGTTACGAGCGCGGAGTGTACGTGGCCAGCCAGGGCCGTAAGCGCGCTGGCTATCGTTTGGTGTCGAACGGCTACCAGTGCGCGGTACGGCGCGTTGAGGGTGCCAGCGTGCCCCGTGACCACGAGTTGGGCGCGCGGTACACGACTCGCCAGCCACCGCTGACGCTCGGCCGCCGTAGTGGCCGGTACCAATACCACGCCGCACCAATCGCTCAACGACTGAGTGAAGGTTGTCAGCAGGCTGGTTGACACGAACCATTGCATGGACAGCACGAGCACCGTGTCGTGCGCCTGCGTGGCCAGCACGTTGATCGGTGCGGCATCACCTACACCCGCAATGGCCACTGCCCCCGCGCGGCCCGCCTCACGAGGTCAAGTTCCTCGGCTGACAAACGTCTCGGGACCAGGCGGTCGCGTGCAACCGGCTGCGCACCGGATGCGCCTGATGGCGAGTTACGTGAGGGCATTTACTGAGGCGAGCATGGCAAGTCGTGCCAATGCACGCGTCTCGTGCACACGGCGCGGCTCATCCGGTTGCACCAGATTATTAAAGAGCACGCGCCACGGCACAGGTTCCCGCTGCACGTTGCGCAAGCGCTGTTCTGCCCCCTCGAGTCTCGTGCCGCGATGCGCCAGATCAGCGAGCTCCGTCTCGCAGGCAACAGACTCGCGCGCCGCTAGCGCCTCTTCACCGATGGCGTGCAGCACGTGCAGTGCATCCAGCCCGGCATGGATGCGCTCCCACGGCTGGTCGCACCGTTTTACCTCAGTGAGCAGTGTGCTGATACGCGTTTGCATCACGCGCCGTATCACCGCAGCGCGGCTTGTACGCGTCCTTGCGTTCGGTACAAAACGGCCAGTGTGATCAACGCATTGACGCGTGAGTATTCAGGCACCACCGCATAGTTGAGGCAGATAAGTCGCGCCAAGCGTTCGGCGGAGTGCAGTTCGTGTTGATATTGTGCGCAGTTGGCGTTGTACTCAACGCGGTCGAGCAGCATGCGCGCCTCGTCCAAGATCGCCGGCGAAGTCGGAACACGAGGCAAGACGTAGCCAGCGGTACGGCGCCTGCGTTGCAACTGCGCTCTCGAGGTCCGGCGGCAACGCGGGGACCGTAGCGAGTGCGGCTGAGCGAAGCCACTTGGGGGGTGCGACGGTGAGGCCCGTTGCGTCAAACCAAACGAGGGCCAGCCGGCGGAGGGCGACCTCGTCGTCCGGTCGCGTGTGCTCACTGACGCAAGGGCTCATAAACGTCTGGGCAGGAAGGTGCGGCATGACTGCGACGGCGAGAAGTGTTGAAGCAAGCACTAATGGAGCGCGGATAGACAGCAGACGCAGAGCGCATCGCGTGATCAGCAAAGTTGTCCGATTACGATAGTGCGTGTACGGGTCACGCGATATACGATGCGGGTGTTGGTTGTTGCGCAAACAACGATTACCCCGCTTTCGCGGAACGGCTTCATCATTGAGTGGAGAGTGGTGGCATGAGATAAACTGCGATAGCGACGCGGCTTACGTGGTTCTACCTGGTTTCATTCACAACCTTCACGCTGACTTCGTCAGCGGAGGCGCAGGTTGTATGCGAAGGGTGTAAACGTGCGCCCGAACGCATGTTTGTGTTGGGTTCGGCAAGCGATCCAGTCGACGCGGAGTCGATATTCTTTCGCGTCAACCGAGATTCCCAAGGGACCGCCGTCCGGTGCGCGACTTCAGAACGGATCGTCTCGAGACCTTCGAGGTTGGTCCAGGATCGACATTCACCGGCACCGGCATTGTGAGAACGCCTCAGCGGATCGGGTTTCCGATACACCAGTATGCATTACACGACGGAACCTGTCGCCGATCATGGGGCGGTGAGCGCCATATCGACGAGAGCTCGGCTTCGCAGCTGGAGGTGGCGCAGATTGCACCGACTCGCGGTGGCGAGCTGTGGGTTCTTGGCAAGCGTCCAACCCGTGTCGAGCTTCATGCAGGCAATGGAAAGTTTTGCGCCGCCTTGCCTATGCGCCTGCTTGGCTTCCTGCGGCAAGCGCCACGCACAAAATGTTGCCAGTCATACCGGCTCGAGGGGAGCTGGGCGCAGGTATGCCTCGGCCTGCTGAGCCAATAGCGGGTATAAGTCAGCTTCATGAAGGTCCCGACAACTCCTTGTTGATCCTTGGGGCCGGACCAGCGCAGCACTGGAAGGGGAAGCCAAATCCGTGGCAGATCGGAGGTGGCGAGCACAGTGCTTGTCCCCATCAAGAGCAGAGTCTGGTGGCCGCTCTCGATGGCTGGTTCGACACTGTGGTTGACAGGGTGTACTCAGGCGACGGCAAACTGATCGCGAGAGTGAAGGTTCGCGCCGGCGTCATACAAATCGTCGACGCATCCCATGTGAGAGTGATTCGCACCGCATCTGACGGGAGGATTGAGACGGAGATCTGGAGGATTGCGTGGTCGAAGTGAAATCGTGACAGTCTCTCACATTGCTCCATCACACTACCGAATGGCTGGCTCAAGGGTTGACGTGTGACATGTTGTCGACTCAGTTGGCGCATCGCATCAACTGACCATCGCGGACGGACATCCTAAAGTATTGATTCTGCGGTCGACGACGTGCGAAGCGTGCAAGCGTTCCATTGCTGAGTGGCAGCGACGAAAAGCGGTGGTGTATCGTGATGACTACCGAGAGCACACTTGGGAATAAAGATGGAGCTACAACAACACGGCTATCCTGCTTGAGATGGTTGTGCGGTTCACTTCCCGCCTCCCGTAGAGTCACGCGCCGTCGGGTCGACATTCCTTCCACGCGTTCGCGCTGGTTAGTCGAATCGATTGGTATGCTTGCGTGTCTAGCGGTAGGCTGTGGCGGACCTTCTGCTGGCGCAGCAGATCATGCTCACAGCGTTTCGCTCTCTTCATGGACAACGCGCGTTGATACGATCGCCGGAGACAACACGCGAGTCATGCGGCCCGCCGAGTTCTGGGACAGCGTTCTCATCGTTCCTGATGTCGGCGAACGAAGGCTGTGGCGGGTTAGTTTGGAATCTGGAGACCGGCAGCCATTCGGTTCGTTAGGTCGTGGCCCGGGCGAGTATCCTCGGGCATCGTGGGCGTTGAAGGTCCATGTCGCCTCGGTCGCGATAGTACAGGGAGCGTCGTTCGCTCCGTTTCCGATAGTGTCTGTCTCAAGTGGACGCGGGCGCACTCTGCGTTTCGAGAGCAATCCCCCTGTAGCCGCGAATGTAGTAGCGGCGATGGCCCAATCGACGCATCTCTATTACTCAGACACGCTGGGCCATCTGTACGGCTCACCCGCCTTGAGCACATCTGCCGACGTGTCCAGGGAAACGCTGCAAAATTCAGAATTGATTTCTGCCGCTCACGTGCAATATTTTTTTCGCGTGGGAGGCCCTTGTTGATCTAATTTTGGGAGCACAGGATGAGCGAGCAGCGAACGTTGGCGAGCGTGGTCTATGATTTCAAGACGAAGGTGACGCGCCGCGAGCGCTTCCTGCGCGAGATGGATGCCGTGATTCCGTGGGCGACCCTGCGTGCGCTGGTGGCGCCACACTATACGAAGCCCGGTCGCGGGCGTCGGCCGCTGCCGCTGGAGACGATGCTGCGCGACTACTTCCTGCAGCAGTGGTTCAATCTGTCGGATCCGGCCGCCGAAGACATGCGGTACGACTCGGAATCGATGCGACGCTTTGCGCGCGTCGAGCTGGGCGAGGACACGGTGCCCGACGAATCGACGATCTGGCGTTTCCGTCATCTGCTGGAGGCACACGCGCTGACCGCCAAATGTTTGACGCCGTGCGCGATCTCTTGGTCGACCGCGATCTGCTCGTCACGACCGGTACGATCGTCGATGCGATGCTGATCGCGGCGCCCAGCTCGACGAAGCATGCGACGAAGACGCGCGATCCCGAGATGCGCCAGACGCGGAAAGGCAAGTCGTGGCACTTCGGCATGCAGTGCCACATCGGCACGGACCCGCACGGCCTGGTGCACACGCTCCGGACGACCGACGCGGCGCAGGCGGACTTCACGCAACTGCCCGAGTTGGTCCATGGATTGGAGGAGTCGTTACACGGCGATAAAGCGTACTACAAAGGAGAGCGATCGCGAGGCGTACGAGGCAGCGGGCGGGCAATACTTGGTGAATCAGCGCGGCGCGCGGACGCCGGAGCGCGATGCGCTCAATCGGGAGCGGTCGCGCGGGGCGAGCATCCGTTCCTCGTGGTGAAGGTGCTCTGGGGCTTTACGAAGACACGCTATCGTGGGTTGTACAAGAACACCGTGCGGGTCCGCTACAAACTGGTGGTCCCAAGCACGTAGTGTGCCCGCGAGGGCCGCCGTGTGGGCAAAACGCCCGCACCGGCCCACCAACTCGTCGCACATCGACGCCTTTTTACACCAGATCGGCGTGCGACGGCGTTGAAACGCGCCCAACTATCCACATCGTTACGCGGGCCTACCTATGCAGAGCTTCCCTAGGGGCTGCTAACTGGCCGCGATTTATGGAAGGGCCCTGCAAGAGAACGCGAGCGTTCGGCGGGCGCCATCGCTATGGTGAAGACCGATGAACGGCCGTCATAGGCTTCGGTTCCGCCAAGTAGGCGGCGGTGATTGCTGCCGACTGCCAAGAGCTTGGCGCTTCGGTTCTGGAGCCACCTTAGATCCAACCGGCCAGCTGTAACCTACAATCAGAACAGACATCCCTGCGGCCGTTCTGTGGCCCCTTGACGGCCTAAGCACTAATCTTCAATTATGGGCATGCCTTCCTTCCCGAGCCATTTTCCGTCCGACTGTCCCCCTGCCCACGCCAAGCAGGCCTCAGGCGCCGTGTTTAGGATAGTGACCGAAGGTGTGCTCGCGGAACCTCATTTTCAGTCTCACTACGAGGCCGGGACCGCGCTCAAGGCGCCCGCGTGTGGGCGCTGCGGCGTTTCGGTGTTCGACTCGCTGGAGCGAGCGCTTCATCGTCTCCGTCTAAGCCCACATCTTGGAACTGCTATCGCCAAGGGTGAGCTGGCGGTCAGTGCTGGTATGACGCAGCTGACGAATGAGCGCAGTGGGCACGTCGAATGGTGGCCGTTCGATGGCGTCTCCCGGAGATCCTACTTCGCAGAGCCTGCGCCATGACCCTGACCATCCCGAATGGTGAGCAGCTCCCAGCGGGGCTGGTCTCGCCGACGCTACCCATAGATCGGGTACTCTACGAGGCGGAGTTCCCTGTTGTGTTCCTGAGTCGTACGGAAAACGGTCAGCAGCTCATCGCCTACGTCGCGGACGATAATCGAGAAGGTACGTTCACCGTCCTCGCTCCAGTCTCCGCGCGAAGCTTGGCTGGTTTGGAGCGTGGCACGCTGTCTGTGCGTGATGCACTGATGTCGTCGTGGATGTGGCTGCATGTGGTCTCGCCAAGTGGTGGCGGACTGTGGCCAACCGATGTCGAAAAACTGTCCGATAGACACCTGCCGCAACCTGCCACGCCCCTTCATCCGGAGCACGAGCCCATTCTCCGGACGCGTGCTATCGGGGAGCAAGTGGCGCTCGGCAGAATGCCAGCCAGCGTTGTCGCTTTCGTTGCAGACGCCACGCGTAGAGCAGTTAAGACTCTGCTCGACTATGTCCTTGTCGTGCCATCCGAGGGCCGGCCTCGGGAAGAACACCGCGCGTTGTACGACCTCCCTGTCCAGAATTTCGCTTTCGCCAGCTTCGAACTGAGCTTCGGGCCGCCGGACGAAGGACTTTTTCCTCGAGAGCAGCTGCGGGAAGCCGCCGGAATGCTTGAGCGCGGACTCTTTTGGGCGAGTACCAACGAGAGCGGACCACTAACGGCCGAAACGGATGCCGAACGCGAGGCTATCCTGCGCGCGGCTCTCTTGCTTACACCGCCGCAAGCCGGCCCTATCACTGCGGTTCAGGTTTCGGGTCTCTGGATTCCGCGCGGGACGATTCGACTTAGCCGAGATTCGAGACGGCGTGTCAGGCAGGAATTGCGACGTGTCGACTCCGAGCGCGTTGTTAGCTACACAGGGCGGATTGGCGAACTCGACATCGATAACCTCAGCTTCATTCTCCGCGATGTGGAGGACGGCCAAGATCGTCGCGGTGTCTTTGAAGAGAATGTGCTTGACGACATGATGTCTTTCTTCGCAGAGTCACACCGAGTCGCCGTTGCAGGTGTTGAACGGCAAGGACGCTTGTACGTATCAGCGTCCGCGCTCGCGGTAGGCAATGCTCCGAGCGTCACCGGCGAGACTGATGCCTAGCTGCCGAAACCTATCATCCAGCGCCCGGGAGCCCGACACGCCTCCGCTTCCTGCACGATGGCGGTCTTGTATGCGACGGTAAACGTGCGGCGCTCCGCGCGCTCGGACACCCGTGTGTCGTCTGACCGCATCGTCTGCTCTTTGGTCATAAGTCCGCTCTCCTGCGCCCCCAAGTTCCTCACTAAACTATCGTTGAATATCGTCTCACCTCATATTGGCAGAGGGGGGACTGACCAGCCGTACCCTGTGGCAACGCACGTTTGGCGGCGCCGAGTTTCGCTCGGAGCGATTGCTGAGCGTTGGAGAGGTTGTCATCGTGCCCCATTCCCAGCTGCATGGTGTGGACGTGCGCACCGGGGTCACACGGTGGACCTTTGCCGGACAGGGGCAAACTGCTGGTTTACTGACGCCTACGCTCTCCGGTGATACAGTGTTTGTGGCCGGCTTCGTGGGCGGCACGGCGGCTGCCCTCGACGCGAAAACTGGCGCCGTGCTCTGGCGTCGTGAGTTTGCGCAGACTGTTTTTAGTCCGTCGGTTGGCACTGAGCTGGTGATCTATCCGCTGCGCAGCGATTCGCTCCCGAACGAGCTGGTTGCACTGGACCGCGTCACCGGCGAAATCCGCTGGCGATCGACGTTGCCTGATTCCGTCGGATGGCCCAGCGGAGCCAATGCGGGCGGCGCGATCATCGGTGATCGTACCATTGTAGCTACGTTGTTGGGTCGCGTGTCGGCCTTCCGGTTGACTGATGGGGAACTTTTGTGGACACGCAACTCGGGCAATCCGTCGCGTGCGTGGTATACGTCGCAACCGATGGTACTTGGTGACGTGGCCATCATCATGCGAACGGGCGATGGCGACCTGCAGGCGTGGTCTCGCGACGGCGAGCTGGAATGGACGGCGCCATTGGGTGATGGCCGTGCTACGTTGCAGTTCAGTCCGAGACCTTGTGGGGTGACCATCTGCTTTGCCCGGGGGCAGGTAAGCATTATCGACCCACAAGGTCGTATACTCTGGATGGATGGCGGCGGGTCCGGCGCCATCTTTCTCTCGAACGTCACCGCCAGCGACGATGGCATCATGTACGCCGGTGTCTATTTCAACGCCTCCCGTCGCGGACGGATTCGCGCGTTTCGTCCGCCGGTTCAAGTTGGGGCGACCCGGTAGGGCCGCGAGTGTCGTCCCCGCGCAGTCAGTGCGACGCCGTTGCGTGGTGTGGCAAAACACAGCAGCGTGACGACATTCTACCACGGATGTGTTGGCATGCAGGGGGAACGTTTCATGCGACAACGAGTGAGACGCAGGTATTGTTTGACACTTGCGCTGTGCACCCTGTCGTTCGCTGGTTGCGGTGACGCTGGCGAACCCGAACAAACAACACAGGCGCAACGTGTGTTGCCGACTCCGCTGTTGCCCGACAGCGCTGGCGTCCAGATCATCGAGTATCCGATGCTCGGCGCCATGGCACCCGACTGGGCAGCTTTCCCTAACCCACTTCCGTTCACGTTGGCAGACCTTCCGCCTGCCGTGCGCCTTGAGTCACAATCGTTTCCGGACCTCGGTGGCATCAAGGCCAACGCGCAGGAAGAGTTCAACTACGAAAGGTCTGCCTGATGCCGGGTGATACGTTGCTCGTGATCGACTACACAGGAGATCGTGCATCGCTCTGGAACAGCAAGGGCGAACACATCCAGACATTCGCGCCAGCTGGCCGGGCTCGCTCGGGTGCGTGTGACCCCAGTGGCGCGCTGATCGTTCGGGATGCCTCCGTTTCCACCGGGTGTGTCCAGCGTTTAGTTGAAACTCGGGCGGTGCCAGTGTGAGGCGGCTTAGGCCGCGCTGGTGGTCGGTGCAACTTGCTGCGTGAGCGCGGCCCGCAGCAAGGGCAAATGCGTCATGCCACGGACGCGGCGGAAGTTCTGCTCGATGTGCAACAGCGTCGCGGCACACCAGTGTTGTTTCTGATCGCTCGTGCGCCAGTGATCCACGCGCTGCGTCTTGCGCTCGATCTGCGCCATCACGCTCTCAATCAAATTCGTCGTATTGAGCGAGCGGCGCAGCGCGTCGGGCTGGTTGAGGCGATGCAGCGTGAGCGTTTCCTCCAGGCCCTCCTCCAAACTGCGCGCGGCCGACTCGTTGAGCACGGCGAGTTCCTTGACCAGTCGCTGGAGTGCGCGTTTCGCATCGGCGTTGCCACCGTGCGCGTACGCTTCGCGCAGTTTGCGCCGCCACCGCACCTGCTCCGGCTTCGTGAGATACCGCACGACGTTCTCTCGCTTGTGCCACTGGCAGCGCTGCACCACGGCGTCGTCACCAAACACGTCGCGCACCGCCGCGCGCAGTCCCTTCGCGCCGTCGAGCACGACGAGCAATCGCGTCGGAGCCGCGAAGCCGCGCTCGATCAGCTCGCGCAGGAACGTCGCACACGTGCGCTTGTTTTCGGTCGCCGTTTGCACGAGTCCCAGGATGCGCTTCTCGCCCTCCGTGGTGACGCCCAGCGCGATCACCATCTGATCCTCCGCGAACGTCTTGCCATCGAGTAGCAACACGAGCCACTGGCGATCATCATGACGGCGCGTGTGGAGCTGCTGCAGCGCGGCGGCGCTCGCCTGAATGAACCGACGCGACACGCTCGACTTCGAGAGTCCGAACGCGGCGGGCACCGCTTCGGCGGCGGCCTCGTACTCGCGCGTCGAGATCCCGGCCAGCACGCGGCGAAACAGGCCGACGTCGTGTGCGCGTGGCGTTTGCAACTGCGCGTACGTCGCGAGCGGCACTTCGGTCTGGGTGCGCACATCGCGCACCCGCGGCACGGCGATGGGCAGCTTTTGATCGGCCAGATAGATCGACCCGTGCTGTCGGCCCCACCGCGCCATCCCGGGCCGGCCATCGCTATGCGCGTACCGCGCGCCGGCCAGGGCGAGGACTTCCTGCTGCAGCGCCTCCTCGACCGCTTGAAGGCCCAACGGAATGAGCCCTTGGGTCAACGACAGCGCCACGGTGCCCTCGTCCAGCGGGGCCTCGACCTGCACGGCGGCAGCGGTCGGTGACTGGTGCATGCGGGCGTTCTTTCGGACTCTCGGCATGGGTGGTGTCTTTATAGTCGCTCCATGCCGACTGACGCGAGGTGCGCGCGCACTGCGCACATTCAGCATGCGAGTGTTGCCAGGTCGCTGGCGGCAGTCACGAGGTTACGCACCGCTGGGCTACGACCGCTGGTGCCCTTTCGCCCGACGAATCAACAGAGCCGGTCGAGCTCAGCGGTACGCTTCGGACAAACGAATCCTCAGATGTTGGCGTGTCCAGCGAACGACTCCTATACGACTTTCGCTCGCCAAAGCTCTGCGTGGACTCAGGTGGTTTCCTTTCTCCGGAGGCGGATACGGAACACAAAATAACTCCGCAGTTAGCCGCTTGTGTCGGCATCGATTGGGCATCCGAGCACCATGACATCGCCCTCCAAATCGCCGGCGATACCGTCGTCGAACAACAGCGGATTGCGCACACGCCCGTCGCCATCGCGGCATGGCTTGCATCGCTGTCCGCACCCGTTACCGGACAACCGATTGCCATTGCGCTCGAGACCTCGCGCGGACCGCTGGCGCATGCGTTGCTCGAAGCGCCCTTCGTCGTGCTGTATCCGATCAATCCCCGCAGTCTTCACCGTTTCCGCGAGGCCTTCGCGCCGAGCGGCGCGAAAGATGACGCGCCCGATGCGCAGCGCTTACTCATGCTGCTCGTCAAGCATCGCGACCAACTCTCGCGATGGGCGCCGGACGACGAGGCGACGCACACGCTGCGCCGCTTGGTGGAGTAACGCCGACGGGCGATTGGCATGCGTGTCCAACGCACGCTCCAACTCCAGACGGTGTTGAAAGAGTATTGCCCGCAGGTGCTCGACTGGGCCGGGACCGATCTGGCAAGTCCATTGGCCTGCGCGTTCCTCGCGCGATGCCGACACTCGCCGCGCTCCTGCGCGCACGACCGGCCAGGATACGGCGCTTCTACACGGCCCACGGGTGTCGCAACGAGGGACGCATTGCGAAGCGACTTGCCGACATCGCGTGCGCGCTTCACCACGCTGTTGGTGCAACAACTCGCCGCGCTCGCTCCGACAATTGCGCAGCTCGAAACCGAGATCGCGCAGCGTTTTCGCTGCGCACGCTGATGCCGCTCTATTTCGCTCCGTGCCAGGCGCAGGCGCGGCGTTTAGGCCACGCCTGCTAGTCGCCTCCGGCGCCGACCGTAGCCGATTTCCCTCGTCGGCTGACATGCAGCAGTGCGCGGGCATTGCACCAACCACTGTACGCAGTGGCCGAAGCGAGCAGGTCCGATGGCGATGGTGCACGAACATTTTCTTGCGACAGACCTTCCATGAGTTTGCTGGTCACTCCGTGCGCTTCTCCGCGTGGGCGAAGGCATTCTACGCACAGCGGCGCCATCGCGGGAAGTCCCACCATGCGACGCTCCGCGCGCTCGCATTCAAGTGGATCCGGATCCTGTGGCGATGCTGGCGAGATCACACCGAGTATGACGAGGCGCGCTATGTGGCTGCGCTTGCACAACGGGGTCACCTCTCGCGTTGACACCGCAAACTGCTTGACAGACCAACTCGGATGGCTCTGTATTGGCCTACGAATCCTGGCTGGGATCAACACGCGCAGTATGGAGGCACCACCAGAGTTTCAACTAGACCAGGGAGAGACCCGCAGGCAATAGCCCCGTCAGCTAATCAAGATACATCACTGCTTCGCTAATAGACGCGCACTGACCCACTGCAAAAACTCGCAACTGCGGCGCCGGATTAACTTAGCGCACAGAGTGCTGCTGTCAGCCGGAAGTTCGACGCCTCGCATAACCTGAAAAAAGCGCGAATGCCGAGCGGTGGGTAGCCGCCCGCGCTGTGCGAAACTATCTCCTACCAAAACTCAAATCGGATTTGTAACTTGTGGAGAAGAAAATCTTTTGTGTGTTTAGTCGTTCTCCGTTGACAACCTAATCAACTGCTCATCCGACATTGTTCCGACACGAACTCGCCGGATGCGTCCGTTTCGACCGATGGCCATCGCTACCGGCGTCCCAAGTTGCCGAAGCCGACGCGCTAACCGACTATTGGGCGTCTCTCCAAGGTACGAAATATTCGCGCTTCTCAAATCACTCAAAACGGAATCAGGGAGTCGTCCGTGAGAAACCAGTTTTAATCGCGACGCCTTATCCCTATTCCGGTAATGTATCAAGGTCGAAAGCTGTACTCTTGACCAAGGGCAGTCGCCGACCATCAACAAAAGAAAAGGGGCACTCGGTCCAGAATCTGGAGTACTGGACGATTCGCTATCAAACAAATCTGTAGCTCGGGAGTCGATGATGTCGCGGTGACGTGGATCAGAGTCGTAAGTCATTTTCCACCCAACAAAAGATGCGCTACCCGCAGCAACAATCACGAGCGCTAACCTGACAGGCCATCTCATTTCTGTTTCCCGAATGCACCATGGCCCACTGCGAAAACTCGCAGTTGCGACTCCGGATTGCTGAAGCCTACAGCGAGCTGTTGTCCGTCAGCGCTGAGCGCCAGCGCGCTCACCGAGTGCGGCATGTTGATGCGCGCAGTGCGGGTGGGATCACGAAGGTCATACAGCACCACTTGCCGCGTGGAATCGCCAGCGAACTCGCCGAGGCAACCGCAGTAGGCAATCGCAAGCGTGTGACCACGCAAGCTCACGCCGCGGGAGGCGATGTCCGATTGATCGACATCGAACCCAGGTCCAATGGTACGGTCGTTGCGACGTGGCACACCAACGGTGCCCACGCGCACCTCGTGCAACAGCTTACCAGTTGAGTCCATCACCAATGCTACTGGCGCAAACAGAAAAGAAAGCGCGATGCGCGATGTTTGCTCGTCGACGGAAAACTGGTGCCAGTTTGCATCAAACACGAACGCTTGGTCCACATCGGCTCGCCGGTTCGGACCTTCGAGCATGACACGCGGTGCATCACGCGCATCGGCCGGCACAAACAGTACAGTGGTGTCTCCAAACAGTCCGGTCACCAGCGTGCCGGCGTCTGACAACAACGCGCCTTCGGGAGGAAGCACGCCTGGCGCTCGCGCCACAGGCAAGTCGATTGACTGCGATTGCGTGGGCTGAAGCACGTCCTTCACCAACATGACCCGTCGTCGGTTGGGCTCAAACAGCACCAACTCCCCCGAACGTGTGCGCCACATAGCGGTTGGATGCCGCACCTCGCCCGGCCCATCGCCAGCCCGCACCCCTTGTGCAATCACACTGTCGCGCACGATGTCCACGAGTGTCACAAACGGTTCTCCACCACCGTCAAGCACCGCAATGGTCGAATCTGAAATCCATGTCAGTGCACTGATGCGCGCAATCGCTGGAAGTACGATGGACCGCGCCGCCGGCTCTACAACCGATGATGCGTCTTGAGCAGGCGTACAGGCAGAGAGTTGAATCAACGCGAGTAACAGCGGTTTGCTGAAGTTGCTGCCCTTTGCCGAGTGGCGAGCAATGAATAATCCGCTCGGCGACAAAAAAGCGCTTTTCATGATTCGTCAACAAACTTCCATTTGTGATTCGAAAGAAAGCACGGAATGCTACTAGGGTCGAGTGGGAGCCCAGTGTCGCAATCGTAATAACATTTTGCCTCGGAAACCATGCACACATACCCCACCCCGGCGAAGGCAGGCTCCTTCACTGAATGGCCCACAAGCAATCCTCCGACAATCACTGTAGCAATGGCGACTCGTTCCAGATGCTTACGCATAGGTACCTCCGAGAAAGTTGTCACGCAACACCTTGTGGTGAGACTCAGCGGGCGTGCCGAATCAAGTGCGCCATTTAGCGTAGTGAGGAACTTCAGTCATCACCAGATCATCATCGGACAAACTCGAGCGCTTGCGCAAATGATCTGACTAAACCTACACGCTCATCTGGACGTCCTCTGCGTAGTGTAGAACTTGGCCACATTCGGCGCAGGAGATGCTTTATGGAAGTCCGACGCTGATCTCGTTGCGGCGCGAAACAAAGCGAGCTATGTGCTAGGGTAATCCCCCCCAAAGTAGGGGGCGGGAAAAGTGGACGGTTACGCCGCGACTGCCAGTCGTTGCATTGGCGTGATGCCACCGATCCCCATAGTGGGGCGTTCGTGGTTGTCTGCCCAGAGCCAGCGCGTCGCCGCGTCCTGCAGCGCCGCGATGGTATCGAAGAGATCCTGCGCCAGCCAATCGGAGCGCACCGTGCGATTACACCGTTCGATGTAGGCGTGCTGTTGGGGTTGACCTGGTTGAATACACTCCAAGCGGATGCCGCGTTTCTTCGCCCATTGCTGCCATGTCACACGCACGTACTCGGGCCCGTTGTCCGAACGAATCGCCACCGGTTGTCCACGCCACGCAATGATGTCGTCCAGTGCCCGCGTCACGCGCGTGGCCGGCAAGGAGCAGTCCACTTCAATCGCCAATCCCTCGCGGTTGAAATCGTCCACCACGTTGAACACGCGCACGCTGCGTCCATCGCGCAGCGGATCGTGCATGCAGTCCATCGACCACATCTGATTGACCGCCGTGGGGACCGCCAAGGGCGCAGGCACAGCGCGTTTGAGGCGCCGCTGCGGTGTGATGCGCAGGTTCAGCGCCAGCGCCCGATAGATGCGATACACGCGTTGGTGATTCCAGCCGAACCCTTGCACGTTGCGCCGGTGCAGGAAACACACACCGAACCCCCAGGTGCGGTGCGCGGTGGTGAGGCGGACGAGCCAGTCGGCGATGACGTCGTCCTCCGAGGGGCGCGTCGCGGTATGGCGATAGTACGTCTCGCTCACCGCAAAGGTGCGGCAGGCATGCTGGATGCTGGTGCGCTCGGTACTCACGGCGGTCTGGGCCATCTCGCGGCGCTGCGATGGCCTCACCATTGTTGTACGAGCGCCTCGCGTAGGAGATCCGTACTAAGCTGGGCCTCCGCGTACATCGTTTTGAGGCGCCGGTTTTCGTCCTCGAGCTCTTGCAAGCGTCCCATCAACGGCACGTCCATGCCGCCGAACTTCGAGCGCCACTGATACAACGTGGCCGTGCTGATGCCATGCGTGCGGCACAGGTCGGGGACCCTCACGCCCGCCTGGGCTTCCTAAAAGACCGCCATGATTTGGCTGTCGGTGAACCGGGATGTCTTCCTGGGAACCCCTTCCTGAGAATAGTGAGAAAATTCCACTTATCCTGCCCCTTATTTCAAGGGGGGATTACCAACTCAGGACGTCGCATGACCGAAGCTTTCTCCTGATGTGCACCAATTCTCAGCTTGAAGTTTTGGAGACATTTGAGCAACCCCTGTACTCCTCCGCTTCGTGCGGTTTGTAGAATCTGTCCGATAAAGATCTGGTACGATTCGCACCAGGAGCCTAAAGTTTTGTGAAGATGCAGGTTTGCGGAATGTGCCTCGCGTGAGGACGCTCGTGGTTGAAGCAGTTGCACGCACACATGACATCGAGACGCCAGTCAATAGGCGAAAGCAGCTCGATCGAACGAAAGCACGATCGTCGCTAGCGATGTTACGAACATCCAGTCGAAGGGGCCGAGATGTCTTCATTCAGTGTGTGCGATAGCTTGCCTCAAAGTGTATCATCGCGCGTGCGGCGATCATTAGCCAAAAGCTTTATTGGCTCCTTCGCCTGTATCTCGATGGGTCTCGGGTCAATGGCATGTGGGAAAGATGCAAACGACCAGATTGATATTTCGAGAGTAGACACAATCGCGCAACTCGCGGGTCAACGCGTAGGTGAACCGGACACAGTGCTGATTGTGGTACTTTCACCATCAACTTGCTTCAACTGTTCAGAGCTCGTACTCAGCCTGTTGGCTCTGGCGTCCGCCGAGCCCGCTTCTACAAAAATAGTACTCTCCCGCCGACCCAATGCAGCCGAACAGTCTCAACTGGCATTGCAACGAGTTAAGCCGGTGACGGTCCTGGATGACGCTACTGCAAATAGTGCAGACGATTTCGTGGCGCTCGCGACCGACGGTAGGGCGACCCACGTTTCGCCTCTGAAGCGAATCGTGGCTGACTCAGTCCTGCTCAACTATATAAGGGTCAAAATATCGAACTGATGATCTGTAAATAGCACATTTGGGTGGGTGAGGGAGTGCATAAAAGTGTTTGCGAAAACCACAACTAATGGAGGTCTGTATGAAGCGAATGATTTTCGGAGTATCAGGAATATTCACAGGTTTGGCAGTGGCTTTACTGTTCGCGGCCACGCCAACGGCAGCATCCGCGCAAAGCTGCGGCATTCGGTATATGAAACTTGATACCGGGTGGTGCAACCAAGTTTGCTGCACGCACTGTCATTGCTGCAAGGATGATCTTCCAATCTGCTAGGACTCACGCTGGAGAAAGGCATTGCGCGGTGCGGTGCCGTTGGTGATTATCGTTTTTTGGCTCGACGCTCCTCCCCACCCATCTTTTTGACTCATTCTTCTCGGTCATCAGAGTCGTTCGTTGATCGCACACACATTCGAGCTGCTGTACCCATGAACTTGAGCATTTCAAGCGGAATTCGTCAGCTGTTCGTAACAGCGAGTCTCGCCTTCACGGCCGGTGCTTGTACGCGCGCGGATCAAAGCGCGTCGGCGGGGCCGACATTGGTCCTCACCCAAACGACGGTGCTTGCCGAATCGGATTCGTTCTTCACCGGACGGCCTCTCGGTTTTGCCGTCGGCACTGACTCACTGCGATTTCTTGTCACCGATTTGGCGGCGGGTCGCGTGCTCGCATGGAACGACTCGGGCGAGGCCGTGGCAGCATGGGGACGGGTGGGACGCGGGCCGGGCGAGTTTCTCGGACCGGCTGCGGTGACGCGGCAGAAGACCCTGCTGTGGATCGCCGATTATGGCTCGCTGACGTGGAAGGCTATTGGGAGCACTGATGGAGTGGAAGTCGCGCGCATTCCGTTCGTTGGAGATCTCTCCTACACGACACCCAGCCGCTTCTCGGATACGCTGTTTTTTGGTCTGCGCAATGCTACACAAAAAACAGCAGTCGGGTTACTTATTGCGGGCGACTCTGTTGTCTCGCATGCGGTACCGATGCCAGGCGAATACGCGCGGCTGGAGGACGTAGGAATCGGTCGCATCTCAGCCGTGTTACCAGTAGCGTCTGGCAAATGGCGTGCCGTTGGGTTTGGACCACTAGACGGGCTCTACCTGCTGAACGACCGTCTCGCAGTTGTTGACAGTGTGATCGTGCCCGCTTCGCGGCGTCGTGGCGTGTCGGTGCGGCAGGTACGTGCCGCGGGAGGAGGCTATGCCGCGTTAATGAACAGCATTTCCGCGTTGTCACAGCTTCGGGCTATGGAGCGACCCGGATACTTATTGGCGGTGCACTACGACAACCAGGTGGAAAGCGATGATGCGCCCGGTATCACGAGTACACTATACGTATCTGTTGTGGATTTGGCATCGCGGCGCGCATGCGTAGACGCCCGAGTACCAAACGCTGGCGATACGCGGCCTGCTGTTCAGGTGAGTGGTGATACGTTATTCGTGCTGCGGCAAGAGCTCGCGGAGTCGCGCATCTCGACGGTAATTGATCGGTATGTAGTTGACATGAACAGGTGCAACTGGCTCGAGCTGTCGACAGGCCCCATGCTTTCGGACGGTAGGTAGCGAACCAAAGGTGTTGTGCTGAATCCTGGTAACCGACGCGTACGTACTGTAGGGCTGGCCTCAATCATCACACTGAGGCGCAAGCTGCACCGGCACAACTTGACGCAAAGACCGAGTCACGTGGTTTTCGTCCGCTCGAGATCCGCCCGAAGAAGAGCAACAACAAGTTCGACGCCTTGCACATCAGGAACATCGCGCAGCTGTTGCGGGGTTACACCAGCGTAGTGCTTGAACATCCGACGCATGTTGCTCGCCGTGGAGAACTGCAGCACATCAGCCACGAGCTCCTGCGAGCGTCCGGGATCGCGCAGCCACCACGCCGCGTACGGTAGTCGCGCCCAGCCGAGCAGCCGCTGCGGTGTACACAAGCGATTCGCGCGTGAGAGCTTTCTGCGCAGCGTGCGTTGGTCCATGTGGACGGCACGCGCCAGTGTGGAAACCTTTGACTGTTCGGGGTGGAGCGACAGCGCCGCCAGCAAAACACGCGTGACAAGCGCAGAGTGCACGTGGCCGAGTCTGGCGCCGAGCGCGGACGCGACCACATGATGGCGCACCGCGATGAGCGCGCTGGAGAGTGCCGTAGTCGTGCCCGGTTGCCCGGTGATGACCACTTGGACGAGCGGGCAGTGCTGGACCAGCCATCGTTGTTGCTCGGGTCTCGCACTCGCCGGTAGCAGCACCACGCCGTGCCACGCCTCGAACACACCTTGGTGCGTGGCGAACGCATCAACCGATTCCAACCACTGCACGGAAACCACGACCACCGTCTCGGAGCCATGTTGCAACAACACATGGACCGGCAGTGGTCCGGAATCGAACACCAGCGCCCAGTGTCCGCGGGCGACCCGGGCTACCAGCTCTTTGCCGTCGCGGCTGAGACCGATCGCCACCAAGCGGTCGCGCGGTGCAGGCTGCGTTTGCGCGGACTCACGAGCGCTCATGGAGGCAGGGTTGGCGGTGCAACGGAGCGGAGTCGACAAAACGCCCGTGTTTCGGCGACACTATGCGTGCACGGAGACGCCGATACCCTCCTCAAAGATCTTACGTCGCGCGTTCGTTCCACACGCAAACGCTGCAACTTCTGCTCGGCCCACTCCATGCGCGCACCGTGCATGGCGGGGGCGGAGAACTGAGACTCCAGCGAAAAGAACTCTTGTTTGGCGAGCTCAGCTTCACCGATCGCCTGCAACGCGTGCAGTGCATCCAGCCGCCCATTCACACACTCCCACGGTTGCATGCTGCCGTTGCTCTCGGCACGTAGAATCAACGCGCACGCGCACGGCGCGATGTGTTACCGGGTCTGGCGCGGCGCGCCACTGGGCCAGTGCGGCGCCGAGGGCACCGGACAGCGCGGGCCGTCGCACGCGAGCGCAAGGTGCTTATCGTGGTGGAGCAGACCGATACGGGATACTCAGCGTACGCCCCCGATGTGCCGGGGTGCGTCGCGTCCGCTGCCACGCGCGCGGAGGTGGAAGGGCTTATGCAGGAGGCCATCGCATTTCACCTGGAAGGAATGCGTGCCGAAGGGATGGCAGCACCGGAGCCACACGCCGACGCGACCATGGTCGACGTAACTGCATAACGATGCGCTGAAGCTGACGAGATGCATCATGGCGAACGACAGTTGAGTGCAACTCCTGCCGTCGTCCGATGGGCGCATAGGATTGTGAACGGGATCTTCATCGCTGGGATTCTGGGACTCATCGCTCTACTGGTGCGGGCGGGCTTCGACGCCGAGAATCCGAACGACTCTGTTGCATGGGGCTTGGGGTTGCTATTTGTCTACGCGATGATGGCGGCCGGGCTGCTTCTTGTCATCTTACTGGTTCATTCAGTCGTAGCACGAACGTTGCTCTACCTGAAGTGGCCATTCGTGCTCTTCACGCTGACGTACCTCGTGCTGACTAGCTCACGTGATCTCGTTTTGCCACGCCTGACTGGCAGCGACACTGTTCGGTTGCGCGTGCCGTCGTATGCACCGGAACTCAATCCCGATGAGTATCTGAACGTCGATCTGAAACTCAGTGTCGCCAAACGCGCACCGGCCCGCGATCGTGACGCCTTGTTACGCACCGCGACCGCACGCCTCCGCTCGTTGCAACGCCGACCCGAGCAGGTGAAGAAGTTCTTTCATCATCTGCGCGTGCGCCATGCGGCGCGATATCAGCTAAACTATGGCCCGAGTAATAACTATATCGGGGCAAGCTCAGAGCCAGAAATTTACCTGCGCACCGGGCCGCTCGATCGTATACTGCAGGCCGCTGCGGTTCGTCGAGTATTGAGGGACCCCCCTTGAGTTGGGGGGTTGATGCGTTGCGGAAGGACCGCATCTTACCGAGATCGGATTCACCTCATGGTCAGAGTTCGCGAGCCGCGCTGGCGTGATCGACACGCTCAGCTTCGTGAAGTGTCAAAATGAGGCCGTAACGCGCGATCACGTCCGGCAGTCGTACTCGCTATCCGAGGAACTGGAGATTCCCGGTACCCCGACGGTTATCATAAACGCGCTTCGTTTCGGCACCTATCCAGACGAAGAGAGAATCATTCTTCACATTCGCCGTCTGGCTGCTTCGATGCGGCACGGGTCGAATAACTGACTGGCGACCGATCCGGCGGGAACCGCACATGACGCTACTTCAGTCAGCCTTTCTCGTCGCCCTCGCACTCGGGGTCTCTCTTCCTCTGAGCGCGCAGCTTCCGACCAAAGTGCGCATCGCGACTGGCCTGTCCCGGGTAAGCGCTGTGCGGGAACTGCCAGACGGGACGGTGTTGTTCACAGACACGCAGGATCGCGCGCTCTTCTCAGTCAGCGCAGGGCGAGCGCCGAAGCAGCTCGGCCGGCAAGGAGACGGTCCGTTCGAGTACCGGCAACCAGCCCGACTGTTCGCGCTCCAGGGAGATACGACGCTCGTCGTCGATGGCTCGAACCGCCGATGGCTATTGTTGGTCGGGACACGATTTATTCCTCTCTTGGATATCGCAAAGCCCTTGGCCAGCTCACTCGGCACGGAGCTCGAATCCATCGACGCATACGGTCGTGTGCTTCAGCTCTCCGGCTTTGCGATTGCACGCAAAAACATGCCGTGGCGTTACCCAGGTCAGCCTGCTGGTGCGGATTCGATCCGCGTGCTACGGTTTCGTTTCGGCTCTGAAGGCGTCGATTCGATTCGCACCATTCGTGGAGGCTATGATGGTCCGTCGGCGCAACGCACTGTTACGATGCGAGGAAGCCGAATGAGCCATCACGTTGTGAATCCACTTCGAGCAAGTGAGTGGGCAACATCATTTCCCGATGGCACGATTGCCATTGTGTACCTCACTCCGTATCGCGTGGAAGTTATCGAGCCGAATGGTCGCGCCACGATGGGACCACCCATTGAAGCACCGGTGCGCGTCTCGGCTCAGATCAAGCGATCGGTCGTGGCGCTTCGTTGGACCGACGATGACGGTTCGATGAAGCTATCACCATCCGACTTCCCCTATTGGTCAGCTTACGTACCAGCGCTTGAGATGGTCCTTACACACCCGGTACTCGCGGCGGTCGACGGTCGCTTGTACATCCATCGTCGACAGATTGACCAAAGCCCGCGTCGCGTTGACGTCATCAATCGAACCGGTAAGCGAGTGTCGCAAATGCAGCTTCCTCACGGTGCAGCAATCGTGGACAGCGGAAAACGCGGGCTCTACGTGGTCGTTACCGACCCAGACGGCCTGCAGGAGTTATGGCGCTACGTGTATCCGCTCTGATCAACGCACTCAACGTCCAACGCTGCAAATCTTCGCAGACCTGAACACCGGTGTTGGTTTGCGTGACGAGACTGTCCGCTTTGCCGTCACGTGCCAGATAAGTCGTCCGTGCTCGCCGCGAGCGGAGAGCAACGCTGCCGGCGCACGAAAGTCGTTGCCCATGGCGCACACCGAAGGTATGGACAGCGGCTGCCGGGTGATTTACAGTGCGAATCGGCATCGCGCGGCGGCACTCTATTCAGGAGGAACTTGCGCGATGGACAACAGCGATCTGGATGCAGCGTGCGACGTGCCCGCTGAGATCGTACATCGCGACACGCTGCGGCATCAAATTGTTGTGTTGCTCGCGGAAGGGAAATCGCGCAAGGCCATTGCGTACGAGGTCGGGCGTTCGTTTCACACCGTCGGTGACCACCTCAAAGAAATTTACCTGCGCACCGGGCTGCGCGATCGTGTACTGCTGGCCGCTGCGGTTCGTCGGGTATTTGGGGACCCCCCTTGAGTTGGGGGGTGACAGGCCAGTCGAGCACCAAATACTGTTGCAGTGCAAGCATCCGGGATAGTTGGTATGAAGCGGTGGCTGGTCCTCTGTCCGCGAATGCGCGGCTGGCCAAACAGGTGCGGACGTTCTGGCAGACGCCCTACTCGGCGCAAAAGCGGGTGGCTTCATATGCATTACCGCCACGATGCACGTATCAACATTTCTTCACCGTCCGGCGTCGATTGAGCGAGATACAGTCCGCGCGCTCCGGTGCCAACGAGTCTCGCTCCAGTCGGGAGCTCCAACATCGCGACTCGCGTACCGCGCCTGTCAAATGCATCAACGCGTGATGGCGTCTCCGCGTCAATCCTCGTGCGCCGAACGTAGAGATTACCATCATGTCCGGCGATCAGCGCGGATGGCCTGAACGGGGGAAGATGCTTTGGCCACGGTGGAAAGTCGTCCACGCGGAAAAATGCTGAGCCGTCTGGTCGTTGTTTGAAGTTCCGAACCAGCCGACGCAAAATGTCCGCTGTCACCGGCACCGGCTTCTCTGGCGGGGCCACGGAGCGTGACCATTGGCCGTTGGGCGAACGCCATTCCACGCGGTACGGGTTGGTACGCGCCACCGCCACCGTTCCGTCCAAAAACAGCACCGCCTGATCTCTCGAACTCAACAAGCTTGGCAACGAAAACGGGTCCGATTCACCGGGCACGCGTGCCATGCGGCGTCCGTTTGATGTGTGGCGAAGTCGCGCAACTGAATCGACAGTGCCGTCGCGCGAGATAACAGTTGCGAGCATCGAATCTGCGAGCGCGGGATCATTGATCATTGCCTCCGGTGAACCGGGCGCCGCGAAACTGATGATCCGGAGTGCATTGCCTTTTGCATCAAGTCCCGCGACATCGACGCCGAGCAGGTCGGCGTGTGACCGCAGGTTGCCGCGAAGCTCGCCAAACGTGGTGCCCGTGAGCAACATCCAGCGACGGTTGCCGCCGTCTACAAGAATCGTACTGTCACCACGCAGTGCAGCGAGCATGACGGGGTATCGGTACTCGCCCGGTCCTGCCCCTTGGCGGCCGAGCGAGCGTGCGGGAGCTGTGGAGGACGGAAGTGCAAACAACGTACGATCTTTCGCATCCACTACCAACATTGACCCGTCGGACAGCTCCCTGATTGACGAGATATGGGTGAAGAAATGCGACCAGCGCTGCTCGACTTGAACGTTCGGTGGTGTCAGCGCTGAACGCGCCGACTGCGACGCGATCGAAGCAAGCGGGACTGTCCAGAGAAGCAGGGCGGCCCGTGTTACGCGCAGAGGTTTCACTATGCCCCGCTCCTGTAAAAGCTGACATTCTGATTGATCACGCAATCATGTAACGCGGAACAAAATGTCGTGCAATACGCATAATAGATAGTGTGGTGCACTCCGAGAGCTTTTGGCGGCACTGTTGTTTCGAACAGCAACAATCAGGTAGCCTCAACCGCGCTCTTTCTCTCCACCGACAACTATTCCAGCGGATGCTTCTGAAGCAACGAGCGACACTCGTGCTGGCGATCACGGGGTTGTGCAGCACAGCGTGCGGTGACGTCACGCCGCCTGGTGCTGGGAATGAGATGCTGTGGGAAGTAGACGGGGAAATGTCTACGGCGCCCAGCATCGTAGACTCAGTGGTTGTCATGGGGCTGGTCAACGGTCAGTTGATTGCGCGACACCGACTGACCAGCCGTACCCTATGGCAACGTACGTTTAGCGGGGCCGAGTTTCGCTCGGAGCGATTGCTGAGCGTGGGCGACATCGTGATCGCACCTCATTCCCAGCTGTATGGTGTGGACGTTCGCACCGGGGTCACACGGTGGACGTTTGCCGGACAGCGGCAAACTGCTGGCGTGCTGACACCCACGCTCTCCGGTGATACGGTGTTTGTAGCGGGCTTCGTTGGCGGCACAGCGGCTGCCCTCGACGCGAAAACCGGCGCCGTGCTCTGGCGTCGTGATTTTGCGCAAACTGTTTTCAGTCCGTCGGTGGGCACTGATCTGGTGATCTATCCGCTGCGCAGCGATTCGCTCCCGAACGAGCTGGTTGCACTGGACCGCGTCACCGGCGAAATCCGCTGGCGATCGACGTTGCCTGATTCCGTCGGATGGCCCAGCGGGGCAAATGCAGGCGGCGCGATCATCGGTGATCGCACAATTGTGGCTACGTTGCTGGGACGGGTGTCGGCCTTCCGGCTGAGTGATGGGGAGCTTTTGTGGACACGCGATTCGGGCAATCCGTCGCGCGCATGGTATACGTCACGACCGATGGTGTTAGGCGACGTGGCCATCATCATGCGAACGGGCGACGGCAACCTGCAGGCTTGGTCTCGCGACGGGGAGCTGGAATGGACGGCGCCGTTGGGTGATGGACGTGCCACTCTGATCTACAGCCCGAGGCCGTGTGGGCCTCATGTTTGCTTCGCGATTGGCCGGGTAAGCATTGTCGACGCTCAAGGTCGCATACTGTGGACGGATGGTGGCGGGTCCGGCGCCATCTTCCTCTCGAATGTCACGGCCAGCGATGATGGCATCATGTACGCCGGCGTCTACTTCAACGCCTCCCGCCGCGGACGGATTCGCGCGTTTCGTCCCGCCGGTTCAAATTGGGGCGACCCGATAGGGCTAATCCTCCCGTCTTTAATAGGGGTGGATTCAACGCTCCCGGGCGGAATGCTACCCAAACAAGTACATAGATTCGGCGATAAAATACGTGTATTGAGATTAACATGTATAGAAAATGCAATATATCTATGCACGTTGTACGCCGCATGTATAGCCAACTGACGCAATCCAGATGAATGGACCTGCTGCCGACGCCGACCGCTCCCGCCGTCCGACTCCGACATTGGGGCCGCTCTCCCGCTTGAACTCGGCAATGTTCGAAAGTGCAGCGGTCCTCAAAAAGACCGTCACTGCCGGCCGAAGGTTGGCCGAGTTGAAGGGGTTGGCCGCGTCGATACCCAATCAGGCCATCCTGATCAATACGTTGGGGCTGCAGGAGGCCAAGGACAGTTCGGCGATCGAGAACATCGTCACCACGCACGATGAGCTGTTCAGGAGCGTGAACCATCCCGGGCTGGCGGCGTCACCGGCGGCAAAGGAAGTGCAGCACTACGTGCATGCGTTGCGCGCGGGCTATGAGCTGGAGCGTCAGCACGGCCTGCTCACGACCAACAACATCGTGACGATTCAGGCGCAGCTGGAACAGAGCAACGCTGGATTCCGCAGACTGCCAGGAACGACGCTAAAGGACGGCGCCGGACGCGTGGTGTACACACCGCCGCAATCGAATGGCGAGATCGTCGCGCTGATGAGCGATCTGGAAACGTTCATGAACGATGATGCAGCGTTTGATGCGGACCCGTTGATCAAGATGGCGATCGTGCATTATCAGTTCGAGAGCATCCATCCATTCTACGATGGCAACGGACGCACAGGGCGCATAGTGAACGTGCTGTATCTGGTGAACAAGGGACTACTCGACATTCCCGTGCTCTATCTCAGTAGCTATATCGTGCGCAGCAAACCTGACTACTACCGACTGCTGCAGGCAGTGCGCGACAGTGTTGATGCACCTGCCGTATGGGAGGAGTGGGTGTTGTACCTGCTGGCTGCGGTCGAAACTACGGCCCAGCACACCATTCGTACGGTTACCGAAATCAAGGCCGCCCTGTTGGACCACAAGCACCGGATTCGTTCGGCATTCAGATTCTATAGTCAGGATCTGATCAACAACCTGTTCATGCATCCGTACACGAAAATTGACTTTGTGGAGCGCGACCTCGAAGTGTCGAGACTGACGGCGACGAAGTATCTCGATGCGTTGGCAGAGGCGGCGTTTGTGCGGAAGGTAAAAGTGGGGAGATCGAACTACTACATCAACGTGGCGCTCAACGGAATCTTGACAAGCGAAATGGAGCGAGAGGCACACACGCAATAAACGCGTGGGCAAGCAGGACAAGTCCGTCATCGCTGAGCGCAGGTCCTGGTGCGGAGCAGCTTTTGCCGGCGCAGCACCTTGTGTTGGGACTGCAGTCGCTCCGCAATGATACCGTCTATAAGGGCTTCAGCGCAGCGGTTCCATCAATCTTCACCGAGTTCAAGCTCCGCACGCACTAGCGTGATCAGCCAGTCTACGGAATCCACAGCAGACTCGGCGCGTAACTCGTTCGTGGTTAGAGCGGTGTAGCGCTTCAGCAGTCGATGCAAGTTGCTGGCGGCTGACCATCGCAATGTCTCAGCAATCTGCGCCACACTGCGAGAACGATCTCCCACATACCACGCGACGTGCAGCAGTCGCGCCCAGCCGAGCAGGCGCTGCGGTGTACACGAGCGATGCGCGCGTGTGAGTTTTCTGTGCAGTGTGCGCTGGTCCATGTGGACGACACGCGAGAGTGTGGCAACATCTGCCTGTTCGGGAGGGAGAGACAGCGCCGCCAGTAATACACGCGTGACAAACGCAGAGTGCACGTGGCCAACTCTGGCGGCAAGCGCGGAAGCTACGACATGATGTCGCACCGCCACCAGCGCGCTTGAGAGCGCGGCAATCGTGCCCGGTTGCCCGGTTATAACCACCTGGGCGAACGGGCAGTGCCGGACCAGCCACCGTTGTTGCTCGGGTCTCGCACTCCCCGGTAGCAGCACTACGCCGTGCCACGCGTCAAATACACCTTGGTGCGTGGCGAACGCATCAACCGATTCCAACCACTGCACCGAAGTGATGACCACCGTATCGTGCTCGTGTTGCGACAACACATGTATCGGTATCGGTCCGGAATCGAACACCAGCGCCCAGTGTCCACGGGCGACCCGCACTATCAGATCACGATCGTCGCGGCTGAGACCGATCGCCACCAAGCGATCGCGCGGCACAAGTTGCCTTTGCGCGGAGTCATGAGCACTCATGAAGTCAGGGTTGGCGGTGCGAGTGAACGGAGACGATGAAACGCCTGTGTTTCGGCGACGCTGTGAGTGCATGCACACACCCCTTTATCCAAAAAAGACTTCACGCTTCGCGTTCGTTCCACCCTCAGAAGCTCCAGCCGTTGCTCGGCCCACTCCATGCGTGAGCCGTCCCTGGCGAGCGCCGCGAGCTCAAGCTCCAGCGACACGAACTCTTGCTTGGCGAGCTCAGCTTCGCCGATGGCCTGCAACGCATGCACTACATCAAGCCGCCCGTCGATGCATTCCCACGGTTGCGTGCTGCCATGGACCTCGGCACGTAGTTCGTTGATGCGCGTTTGCACGGCCCGTTGTGTGAGCGGGTCTGGTCCGGCGCGCCACTTCACCAGTGCTGCGCGGAGGGCACCGGACAACGCGGGCCGTCGCACGCGGGTGCTTTGTGCGAAGGAGAGTACCACGTCAAACCCGCGCTGTGCGGCGCCTGACTCCCCACGTTCGAGTGCGAGATTTGAGAGCTGGATCAGTGCGGTACCTCGCCGTTCGTCGCGCTCTGGCACGAGGTCGTGCACTTGCCACGCGGTCCGTAGCGCCGCGTGCCACCGCTGTTGCTTCCGGTGCAGCACCGAGAGCGTGATCAGCGCATTTACACGTGAATACTCAGGCACCACCGTGTAGTTGATGCTTCTGAGCCTCGCCAATCGTTCGGCGGCTTACAAATCGTGCTGAAACTGCGCGCAGTTGGCGAGTCCCAACAGGCAACTGCTCCACGCATCGCGATCGCGCGCGCCGTCAGTACGCGCGAGTCCCAGCTGATACCATTCTCGGGCGGCTTCCACATCGCCGGTCTGTCGAGCGAGGCGTCCACGTCGTGCGCACACGAGCGCCAGCAGTTCGCGCGCCTCGCGCGGCGGGCGCAGCGTACGTGCACCGCGCTCGATGCGATCAAGCAGCAGGCGCGCCCCATCAAGATCACCAGCGAAATCAAAATGCGACGCGAGGTGGAGCCACAAGAATGGTGGCTGCTGCAGCATTGCGGGCGCGAGATCGGTGGGCATTGAGGGCGCTGTCTCACGCGCGACTGCAGTCAACCACTCGGGCGGTGCGGCGGTGAGTCCCGTCGCATCGAACCAGGCAAGAGCGAGGCGGCGCAGTGCGATGGTGTCACTGCTTGTCACGTCAGCTTCCGAGTGGCGCATTGCTCAAAAAAATGGGACGGCGCTGCCAAGGTTCTTCCGGAAAGTGTAGTTGAGAAGCGGAAAGGTTAATGCGCGACACGGACACTGGCTCAAAGTTGTCCGATCAGGATAGTGCGCGAACATACATCGTAAGATATCCTGCTGGTGTTCAAGGAAGGTGTACCGCGATCTCGGCGTTCCTGGAGCAGTCAACATCGCTTGGCTTTTCAGACAACACGAGAACGGTGAGGCGGGCCGTGCGGGCCTACACCCCCAGTTTAGGGGGCTGGGTCTGACAGTGAATAGTGTGAATCCTCCACCATTTGCCATCAGTGGACTGTCACTCACCAATCCGGCGTCGAGACACGTTCCTTAAGTTCATTTGTTGTACACGCCACTTCACTTAGAGGAGCAGACGCATGAGGATTCTAAGAAATTTCAAGATGATGACGATAGCGTTTGCAACCGTCGCTGTACTCGGGATGCATTCCACAGGGCTCGCCTCTGAGTGCGAGTTCGAGTTTACACTCAGCGATGCGTGGCCATGCGTGGATCAGTATAACGAGTGTTTGACCTTACGCCCCTACAGTTCTTGGCAGTGCGTCGATGCACTTGGTCGTTGTGGCAACGGCATGTGCCTGACGCTACACCCGTTCTGCGATGAAGAGTGCGAAATGCCTACGATGCCAGGTGGACCGGGCGGCGGTGGCGAAGTCTAAGGCGTGATGCACCGCGAACTTGGTCACGCGAGGCGAGCAGCAAAGAATGTCACGAAGCGACTGATCTCGTTCGGCGCAAACCATCGGACAAGCGATGCCTTGCTTTCAGTTGTTGCCGCGGCTGCGCTTGTGCTCACTGTCGCTACTTGGTGGGCCCAAAAGGTAGCGCGGGACGAGCGCTCAGCATCGGTTGCTGTCGCAGAACGCCGGATGGCGGATGCACGGGTTGATGTGATACGTGTTGTCGATTCGGATGGCTTATCGCACGAACTGATTATCGCGGATGGAGTTCCTAAAGCAGTGGTTTTGCTCTCGACGACGTGCGAGGCATGCAGGCGCTCCATTGCTGAGTGGCAGCAGCTTCTACTTGAGTTGCCAGTCGGTTTTGGAATATTGGCAGTCGGTACTGAAAGTACGGATCGAATAACCCGATTTGTCGACGCTCCTGGGATAAGAGCGATCCGGATGGCGGGCGACGAAATGGGCCGCAGTTTTCCGTCGGGCTACCTACCTACGACGATGATCATAGGTGGCGACGGGCGTATGGCGCAGGTTCGCATTGGGACTTTTGAGGCTCGACACCGACGGAGCGCGCGCGAGGTTGTTGACAGCCTGGAAAGTTTGGTGGTCATTCCTTGAAGTCGTTCGTCGACATCCGGCGGTGCATTGTGATGATGAGATTGGGGACATCTGAACTTAAGGATCGAGTAGCTGCAACATGGTCGTGTGGCGTACAGATATTGTGGGGGGCATGGCCACCTTCTGGCTACATAGCGCGCCGCGCAAGAATACTTCCTACGAGGCGGCGCTGCTCAGCGGTGTTGACTGCACTGCTAGGCTGTCTGCAAATCGGCTGCAGCGGATCGTCTGCTCGGGCAGAAAATGATGCTCACAGCGTCTCGCTATCTTCATGGGCAACACGAGTTGATACGATCGCTGGAGAGTACACGCGGGTCATACGGCCCGCCGAGTTTTGGGACAGTGTGCTAGTCATCCCTGATGTCGGCGAACGACGACTGTGGCGGGTTAGTTTGGAATCTGGAGACCGGCAGCCATTCGGTTCGCTAGGTCGTGGCCCGGGAGAGTATCCTCGGGTATCTTGGGCGTTGAAAGTCCACGCCGACTCGGTAGCGATAGTCCAGGGAGCGTCATTCGCTCCGTTTCCTCTAATATCTGTCGCGAGTGGACGCGGGCGCACTGTGCGTTTCGAAAGCGCTCCCGCTGAAGCTGCAAACATAGTCGCCGCGATGGCCCAGTCGACACGTCTTTATTACTCGGACACTCTGGGCCATCTCTACGGCTCGCCTGCGTGGACCACACCTGCAGACGTTTCAATGGGAAGCCCCGACGTCAAGTCGATGAGTCCACCAGGTACTGTGCCGCTGTTACGCTTTTCTTTACGAAGCAATGACATCGACACTGTCGGCTTCGTTCCGACCGAACTGCCTTCTTCGGATATGCAACAGCGCGATTCACGGTCCTCAGGGCGCCGATTGGACCTTGGCCCGTACGCCCATTACAGCAGCTGGCGCACCCTTGCTGATGGTCGCTCGGTGTCAGCGAGCGGAGGCTCGTACGCCATAAAGATTTTTGACCGCTTTGGCAAAACGGAAGAGTGGAGTATTGAGCATTCACGCATAGCCGTCTCCAAGCGTGGCTTCGAAGAGTATTTGGACAGTGCAAGGCGTAGGTCAGACAATTTGTTAGCTACAACATTCGCTCGGGCCGGAGTGACACGGGCACCACCCCTCGAAGCGTTCGAGGTCCCTCGCATGCCTGAAGAGTTGCCAGCACTAAACTTCGCTGGTGTGCGAGGGATACACGGTTCGGGCAACATTCTCTGGCTACCTGTCCACGTGGAGGACCCACCGTTTCGTGAAGTATGGGATCTCGTGGATACACAGCAACGAAAACGTATCTGCCGAGTGGCTTTTGAGAAGGAGCAGCGCTTGCTACTAGTTACCGCCAACGGTGCATACGTGGCGACGCAAGACCCGATGGGACTTGAACGACTTGGACGGTACCAGCGAGACGGTTTCCCATGCGTGGACAGCGGTATGTAGTGGTAAAAAGGGCAACTCGCGCGCAAGTCCGATTGCAATCATGCCCTCGCTCGCTTTGTTTTGGTAGTCTCTCAGCTTCTATCTGGAATGCCGATTCTACCGCACCCGCTCATCAAGCACCCGCCGCACATCGTCAAGCGAGACACCCACCGCACGCAGCGCTACCAGAGCATGATAAATCAGATCGGCGCCTTCTTCCGCGGCACCTGATTGGTCTCCGTCAAGACACGCCATCGTAAGCTCCACCGCCTCTTCACCCAGCTTCTTGTGACGCAGGTTCCGGTCGGTAAGCAATCGCACCGTCCAACTCGGCTTCTGCGCCGTTGCGTTTCCTGACGACTCTCCCGTCTTCACAGTTGCCGCAACATCCGCTGCGCGCGACGCAATTGTGCTGTCAAGCACACCCAACGCATCCGCCGCCATCGCAGCATCGCGGAAGCAGCTGAACGTGCCCTCGTGACACGCTGGTCCCTTGGGACGCACACGTGCGAGCACGGCATCACCGTCACAATCGGCGGTGAGAGAGACGAGTGCTTGCGTGTTGCCACTGGTCGCACCCTTGTGCCACGCACCTCGCGTACGCGACGTGTAGTGCATCTCGCGTGATTCGAGCGTGCACGCCAGTGCATCGCGATCGGCGTAGGCCACCATGAGCACGGCACCCGACAGATGATCCTGCGTGACCACGGTAACCAATCCGTTTGCCTTGTCGAAGTTGAGGCGATCAAGATCGGCGGGTGTGCGGACGTCAAGTCCGCCAACATCATTCGAGTCGGTCATGCGCTGTTTCGAAAGAAGGACATCGCTGCTTTCAGGGGCAGCGGATTGATGCGTCGAGCATGACACTGCACGTCACGTCGCGCATCGTCGCATGCATCACGTCGCACGCACCAACTGCGCGCGTACCACGTCGGCCAATGCCGCGTTGGTAGCAATAAGATCTCCGCCAAACGCTGTACGATTGCCGAGCCAATCGGTAAACACACCACCGGCTTCTTCTACAATCGGCTGTAACGCGGCCGCGTCCCACACATTCACAATGTCATCCACCATCACATCGGCGCGTCCGGTGGCCAGCAACAGGTAACCGTAACAATCGCCCCACGTGCGCGAGACCGCCGCCTGCGCAGCCAGTGCACGAAAGCGCTCGCCGCGCTCAACATGTTCAGGAAAACGACTGTCAGTTGTAAATACCGACGCATGCTCAAGTGCGCTCACGGTAGAAACCGCCGCACGTGAACCATTCCACCAGCAGCCTTCACCCGGTGCGGCACTCACCACTTCATTCAATGCCGGACAGCAACATGCACCGGCCAGCACCTGCTCACCTTCGCACACGGCCACCAGCGTGCCCCACAGCGGCACACCACGCACAAAAGCCTTTGTGCCATCAATGGGATCAATAATCCATTTGCGCCTGGCATCGGGGCGCAGTGGTGGGAACTCTTCGCCGAGCACGCCGTCGTTGGGAAAGCGTGCGGTGATCCAGTCGCGCGCAAACTCTTCGGTGCTGCGATCGGCAATGGTTACGGGCGATCCATCAGACTTGGTGTCAACCGTTACCGTGCCGCCAAACCAGCGCATGGCCACCGCGCTGGCCGCCTGCGAGAGCTCAGTAACTGCGTGCAATAGCGCACCAGTCGCCACGCCGCTCATGCCGCCGCCTCAACTGTCACGGCGCGCACGGGAAGTCCGGCACGTTGCATGTCATCTTTCAACGCACGCACTGTTGTGACGCCATCGTGCAGGATACCGGCCACCAACACCGCGTCGGCATGTCCCTGTTGCACAGCATCCACCAGATGCGACGCACGTCCGGCACCGCCGCTGGCAATTACCGGCACATGCACTGCATCGGACACGGCCCGTGTGAACTCCAGATCGTATCCGGTGCGCGCACCATCGCGATCAATGCTGGTGAGCAGAATCTCGCCCGCACCGCGCGATACACATTCAGCCGCCCACTCCACGGCGTTGAGTGGCGTCGCTTCGCGTCCACCCTTTACCCACACGCGCCACACACCGTCGCTGTCACGCTTGCCATCAATGCTGGCCACCACACACTGTGCACCAAAGCGTTCTGCGGCCTCGGTGAGCACTTCCGGTCGCGACACGGCCGAAGAGTTGAGCGACACCTTGTCCGCACCAGCACGCAGCGCACGCGACACGTCACCGGCTGAACGAATGCCGCCGCCAATGGTCAGTGGAATGAACAGCCGTTCAGCCGTGCGACGTGCCACATCAAGCAGCGTGGCGCGTTCTTCGGCACTCGCCGAGATATCGAGGAAGGTGATTTCGTCCGCGCCTTCGGTTTCGTAGCGGGTGGCCAGCTCCACCGGATCGCCTACATCGCGCAATCCTTCAAACTGCACACCCTTCACCACGCGCGAACCCTTCACATCGAGGCACACAATGAGTCGTCGTGTGAGCACCCGTCTACTCCGTGACCGCGAGTTTGACGCTGCCCTTGGTGCTGAACACGGCACCGCTTTCCACCAGTGCTTCACGCAACGCCAGCCCAAGCGCCTTGAACGCGGCTTCTACGATATGATGACGGTCGTGACCGCGCAGCACACGCACGTGCAGCGTGGCCCGTGCGTTGTCGGCCATTGAACGCATGAAGTGATCGTACATGGTGCTGGGCAACGGACCTTCGTAATACGGTCGCCCACCCAGATCGAGTGCCACGTGCACCAAGGCATCATCCATGGGTACGGTGCGCTCACCGTAGCGTGCACACGTTGCGGGTGCAAACGCCGCCAGCCCCTGACCCAGCGCAATGGCCACGTCTTCCATGAGGTGGTGCTTGAGATCGCCCGTGGCTTCGAGTGTGATATCCACGCCGCTGTAGCGCGCGAGCGCCACAAACATGTGATCGAGAAACGGCTCGGTGGTGCGCACGTCAGCCACACCGGTGCCGGGGTTAAGCGTGAGACGGATACTGGTTTCTTTGCTTTCGCGAACAACAGTGGTCATGATGCGCCGAACTCCTCAATGAGACGGCGCGGTTCAATCGCGCCCGTGTACAAAGCCATGCCCAGCACCGCGCCAAACACTCCGCGATGTTCAAGGGCGAGCAAGTCGTCAACTGTTGTTACACCGCCGCTGGCAAACACCGGCCACGCGCACGCTTCGGCCACATCTTCCATGAGCGACAGGTCAGTGCCCTGCATCTGTCCTTCCAGATGCACCGCCGTGACCAGCACACCGGCCAGCGGCAGCGTGCCCAGATCTTCTACAAACGAGACAACATCCAGCGGCAGTGTGTGCGTCCAGCCGCGCGTCACCACTTTGCGCTCGCGCACGTCGGCAGCCACAATCAAACGTCCCGGAAACTGGTGCGCCATGTCGTGCAGCCACGCCTCGTCTTCCACGGCACGCGTGCCAACCACCACCCACGCCGCACCGTCGTCAATGAGATCGGCAATGCGCTCTTCGTCTCGCACACCGCCGCCCACCTGCACCGGCACACCACTCTCCCGAATAATCTCTCGAATGATCTCGGCGTTGGAACCACGCCCGGTTGCGGCATCGAGGTCTACCACGTGCAGACGTGAAAAACCTTCGCGCACCCACTCGCGCGCCACTTCAGGCGGATTCTCCAGACGTACCGATTCGTTGTCGTATTCGCCGCCCACCAGCTGCACACATTTGCCATCGCGCAAATCTACGGCCGGAATCACGATCATACAGCTGCTCCTGTGCCCGCGCGTAGCGCGGCTTCGCTGAGAAATGCGCGCACAAACCGCACGCCGGCTGCACTCGATTTTTCGGGGTGAAACTGCGTGCCCACCACATTGCCCACACGCACGGCCGTGGCAAAGCGATCGGTTTCGTGCGTGGTGTACGCAATCACATGACGTGCGGACTCACCACTGGGGCGACAGACAAAGCTGTTGGCGTAGTAGGCGGTATCCAGTCCCGACGCTTGTAGCAGCGGATCGAGCGGTGTGGTGGGCTCGAGTGTATTCCACCCGATTTGCGGCACACGCGCAGCACGCAGTCGTGTTACCTCGCCCGTGAGTACACCCAAACCGATGCCTGGTCCTTCTTCGCTGCTGTCAAACAACAGTTGCATGCCTAAGCAAATGCCCAGGCAGGGCAATCCGCCCAGCAGTGCGTTGCGCATGGCGTCGCGTCCGTCGCCAATCTTCGCAGCCGCCGGTGTAAACGCTCCCACGCCCGGCAATATCAGCGCATCGGTATCGCGCACAGCCAGCGCAGCGTCGGTTTCTACACGCACCGTGGTAAAGTCTGTTTCCAGCGACTTTACGAGCGAGTGCAGGTTGCCGGCTTCGTAATCGAATACCGTGACACGCAGCGTGCGGTCGAGTGCGGAACTCATGCGCTCACCTGCGCCATACGATCAAACGAGGTACCCATGCACCCAGCCCTGCGCACGTTTGTGAGCGTGTTCATACCCCCCCCTCCGCACGCGCTTGGTCAAACGCCTGCAGACACCGCTCCAGCAGCGGCCACGGGCCCACAGAAAACCGCATTGCATCGCCAATGTGCGGTAAATCAGGAAACGGTCGCACCGCCACACCGCGTGCGCGCATCGCTTGCCCCACAGCCACACACTGCGGTACCGCAGCACATACAAAGTTGCCGCCAGACGGCAACGGGTTGAGTCCACGCACGCGCAATGCGTCGGCCAGCTGCTCACGCAACGACACAGCGAGCGCCACATGCTCGCGCACCCACGCGATATCATCACGCACGGCCGCTACCGCCACAAGTTCGGCCAGTGCGTTCACCTTGTACGGTCCACGCGACTTTTCAACTTCGAGCACCAACGACGGTTGACCAATGGCGTAACCCACACGCAAACCGGCCAGACCAAACGCCTTGGACAGTGTGCGCACCAGCAGCACATGATCAAACTCCTGCACCAGCGGTACCGCCGACTCACCACCAAACTCGATGTACGCTTCATCAATGATCAGCACACCGGTGCAGCGGGACGCCAGCTCGCGCAGCACGGACAACGGCGTTACCACACCCGTGGGATTGTTTGGCGTGCACACATACAAAACTTTGGACGCATCGGCCAGCAGTTCTTCCACATGTACTGCATGATCTGCACGTTCCGTCACACCGGTCCACGCGAGATCGTTCATGCGCGCGAAGATTGGTACCATGGCAAACGACGGCAGCGACGATACCACGCGTTCACCAGCTGCAGCAAAGGCACGCATGGCGGAATCGAGCACGTCGTCGGAGCCACAGCCGGTAGCGATCATGTCCGGTGTCACACCCGCGTAGTCGGCCAGTGCGCCCTTGAGATCGGCGGCGTACAACGAGGGGTAGCGCGTAATCACCGATACCGCCGATTCACGCCACGTGCGTTCAGCGGTCGGTGGCACTCCCCACAAATTCGTGTTGTCGGTGAGATCGATTTCTACCGGCAAACGCTTGGGATCGTACAACGGCACATCACGGTACGCCGCGCGCGCAATCTCCAGTCGGTCAGTGGGCGCAGTACTCACGGCGCGTTCCTCCACGCACGCGCGGCCGCCGCGTGTCCCGGCAGTCCTTCCGCGTCGGCAATGCACGCGACGTCTTCCGACAGCGATGCCGCGGCTGCGGGTGTGACCGTCTGCCACGTGGTCCAGCGCACAAAGTCGAGTGTGGACAAACCGGAGTAGCATCGCGCCAGCCCGGCGGTAGGCAACACATGATTGGCACCCGTCATGTAATCACCAAACGCCACCGACGCACTCTCACCAACAAACACCGTGCCCGCGTGCCGAAGACGCGCGAGCGTACTATCACGTTGATCAGCAGCGACGGCGAGCAGCAAGTGTTCGGCCGCCCAGTCGTTGGCAAACGCGACTGCGTCGTTGAGCGAATCACAGCCGAGAATCGCGCCACGCGATTCGAGCGCCGCGCGTACGATCGCACTGCGCGGCGATTCGTTCACCGCTACCACGAGCGCGCGCTCAATGGCGTCGCACAGTGTTGCACTGCCCGCGACCAGGGTGATCACGGCTGCTTCAGGATCATGTTCGGCTTGCGCAACCATTTCGCGCACGATCACGTCCGGCGACGCCGATGCATCAGCAATCACCAGCAGCTCACTCGGTCCGGCCGGCGAATCAATCGTGACGTGTGACACGAGCTGCAGCTTGGCTTCAGCGACATAGGCGTTACCGGGCCCCACAATTTTGTCCACGCGTGGCACGGAATCCGTGCCGAGCGCCATGGCCGCAACAGCACCGGCACCGCCGAGTGCGAATACCCGTGAGACATCGGCCAGTGCAGCCGCGGCCAGCACAACATCACTGGGCCGCCCTGTGGGCGTGGGCGGTGAACACACAATCACTTCGCCCACACCGGCCACGCGCGCCGGCACGGCACCCATGAGCAACGAACTCGGATACGCCGCACGTCCGCCAGGCGCGTACACACCAACGCGCGACAGCGGATCCGGGCGGCGACCAATCACAATGCCCGGTTCCGGCGACACTTCAACGGCCACGGCGCGAAAGGCCGCGTGCACTGTGGTGATATTCGCGGCGGCGCGTTCAAGCGCTTTGCGCAGCGCGGGTTCCAGCGCATTGAGCGCACGTGTCCACTCTGATCGCGGCACTTCAAACGATTCCATGGTCACGCCGTCAAAGCGCGCGGCGAACTCACGCAGCGCGTCGTCACCGCGTGCGCGCACGGAGGCAATGATTTCGCTCGTAGCCGAACGCACTGATGCATCGCCTTTGCCGGCACGCGCCATGAGTGCGTGACGCGTCTCGCGATCGAGCTCGCCCAGGTTCCCGCGCGCGCGAATTGCGACGGCGTCGCTGGTCACGCGCGGCGTGCTGTTGGTGAGCGCCGTCATCACGGGACCAACCGTTCAATGCGTGTCACCAGCAAGCCCTCGGCGCCCAGCGCGCGCAGTTGCGCAATCACGCGGTACACCGAGTTTGCTGGTACCACTGCGTGCACGGCCACGTACGCGCCACCGTTCATGATGTCAACCACAGTTGGTCCATTCAGGCCAGGCAGCACCGCCTTGACCTGATCGAGGGCAGCGCGCGGTACGTTGGCCATGAGGTAGCGCTGCGAACGGGCGCGAATGACCGAGGCCAGCGCGGTAACCAGCTCTTCGAGCTCCTGGGCGCGGGCCGGATCGCCGCCGCGCGGACCTTCCGGTGCGGTGATCAGGCGCGCAGTGCTTTCGAGCACCGTCTCCACTTCGCGCAGGCCGTTGGTCTTGAGCGTGGATCCGGTGGACGTCAGATCAACCACGATGTCGGCGATGCCCAGGTGCGGAGCGATTTCGGCGGCCCCTGAAACGGGCACCACGTCTACCGGTCGTCCGCGTTCCGCGAAAAAGCGTGCCGTGATACGCGGGAAGACCGAGGCCACGCGAACGCGCTTGGCGTCAGCGCCGATTTGGTCCACGCGGGTAATGCCCGAGTCGTCTTTGACCGCCACGACCAGACGACAGCGACCGAATCCCAGATCCAGATGATCGGCCAGTTCCCGACCGGATTCGTTGACCAGGTCCCAGCCCGTGACGCCGACATCGGCAGCGCCATCAGCGACAAACTCGGGAATGTCCTGCGCCCGAACGAAAATGGCTTCGAACTCACCACCCAGCGACGCCGTGAGGGCGCGCTCACCGGCTGAGCGGACCTCGAGGCCGGCGTCGTTGAACAGCGCACGTGTCTCTTCACTTAAGCGCCCCTTGTTGGGCAGCGCGATACGGAGCATAAGAATCTCAAACAGGGCGGTGGAGGGCAGATCCTGCCTTCCGGAGAACCCCGAGGAACACGCGTGAACGCGAATGAACGCACCTTGGACACACTGGGCACAAAAAAGGCCCATCCTCGGGAGGACGGGCCAGCGGTGTTCAGCGTGACGTGGACCGGCGAAGCGCTCAGGCTGCCGTCATCACGTACACCGGACCGCGACCCGTTGGGCCGTGACCATGATGTCCGTGCTGATGCTGCGGTGAGCTACTCGCCATTCTGCAATGGTAGCGTTGATGGGGTGTATGGTCAAGGGACAAGCGTGCCGGTGACTCTCTGGCGTACACAAACTGCGGAATCCCGGGAACCCTTGGCATTACCGAGCATTTGTCAATAGATTCACAAGTCTCGCAGGGATACTGTGAGCCCAGGCGTTGCCTGTGGACGTCTGTCATTCTGTCGATCAGGCTCTGGAGGCCTCTCGAAATGCGGTTTCTGAAATTTGCAGTTGTAACTGGTGCTGCCGTATTGCTCGCGGCTTGTGGTGGTGATAAGCCGGCAGAGTCGACGGACGCAGTAGCGCCCGCCATGGACGCTCCCGCAATGGACGCGCCTGCGGCAGGGGCTGCGCAAGCCATTACGGGTACCATGCATGAAGTGAAGATGCTCATCAACGCCGATCAGGCGTATGTGTATGAGCCAGCTGAAATCACCGTCAAGCAGGGCGATGGTATCAAGTTCGTCATGGTCAGCGGTGGCCCACACAATGTCGCGTTTGACGCGACGTTGCTCCCAGCCGATGTGAAGTCGCAGCTGCTGGCCAACATGCCGAATCAGGCCCAAGAGCTGATGGGTCCGATGATGCTCTCCGAAGGTGAAGACTACACGATCTCGTTCGCGGGTATCGCGCCGGGCACGTATGAGTATTTCTGCACGCCTCACCTCGCGATGGGCATGCGTGGCAAGGTCACGGTAACGCAGTAAGCACTGGGCACGAGGCAACTCGTGCTGAACACAATCACGGGGGCTGACGAGAGATCGTCAGCCCCCGTTTTGCTGGTGTAGCTCTCACTCACGCTAGCCCGACCGCTTGCGCTTGATCTTCTTGAGTTTGGCATCCACGCCGCCCATGATGGCAGCGCCACTGATGCGGAGTACCGGCGCGTCGGGACCAGGGTCGGCGTCGGCACCGCTCACGCTGAAGCCGCCCATGATGCCCATGCCGGTGGTCTCCACGCGCACTCCCGTGGGCACGGTGATCTCGATACCACCGAACAGGGCAAAGACTTCAATCTCGGTGACCCCTGCACCAAACTGCGCTTCGCGCATGTCGAGATCCACGCCGCCCATCACCGCAATGCAGCGCA
>JBBRDJ010000007.1:0-62800 GCA_038203945.1 Gemmatimonadales bacterium | reverse complement strand
GGGGGAAAAAGCGACGTACGTGCGACACGATTCGTTTCATTCCCAGCAGTTGCCGTTACTGTGTCCTCGGTGCCTCTGTGGTGAAGGCTGTTGCCGTTGCGGCGATTCCCTGCGCGACGGCGAACTGCCTCTACCGCAGAGTCGCAGAGTGGAACCGCAACGGCTTGGGAGAAACAGCGGCGCACGTGCGACACGATTCGTTTCATTCCCAGCAGTTGCCGTTACTGTGTCCTCGGTGCCGCTGTGGTGAAGGCTGTTGCCGTTGCGGCGATTCCCTGCGCGACGGCGAACTGCCTCTACCGCAGAGACGCAGAGTGGAACCGCAACGGCTTGGGAGAAACAGCGACGCACATGCGACACGATTCGGACCATTCCCAACAGTTGCCGTTGCTGTGTCCTCGGTGCCTCTGTGGTGAAGGCTGTTGCCGTTGCGGCGATTCCCTGCGCGACGGCGAACTGCCCCTACCGCAGAGACACAGAAGCGCAGAGAGGAACCGCAACGGCTTGGGAGAAACAGCGGCGCACGTGCGACACGATTCGTTTCATTCCCAGCAGTTGCCGTTGCTGCGTCCTCGGTGCCTCTGTGGTGAAGGCTGTTGCCGTTGAACCGATTTGCTGCGCGACGCCAACACGGCCGCTATGCCACACTCTCGCGAGAGCTCCGGCTTAGTGCTCGTGCGAATGCTGCGACATCACCTCTCGCGCCGCTACACGCAACGCCTGCCACGTTTGCTCCACGTGTTCACGCTGCGTGCGCACGCTGCCGATTGCCAGTCGCAACACAAAGCGACCCTCGAGCTTGGTGTGCGAGAGCAGCGCCACACCGCTGGCGTTGACATTTTCGAGAATCGCCGCGTTCAGCACGTTCGCTGTCTCGTCGTCAATGTGGGCCGGTGCATAGCGAAAGCACACCAATGACAAAGGCACCGGTGCGCAGATCTCCCAGTCACCTTCGTAGTGCAACGTGCCGGCAAACTCACGGGCCAGTTCACAGTGGAATCGCAGCCGCTCCGCGATGCCATCGGCGCCAAACGCGCGCAGGACCATCCACAGCTTGAGCGAACGGAACCGCCGACCCAGCTGCACACCGTAGTCCATGAGGTTGACCACGCTGTCGCCTTCGGGTGTGCGCAGGTATTCGGCTACAAGCGAAAATGCGCTGCGCAGCGCGTCGGGGCGTTTGGTGTAGAGCACCGAACAATCCACCGGCGTGAACAGCCACTTGTGTGGATTGACCACGAGTGAATCGGCACCATCGACACCGTCCAGCAGCCAGCGCATTTCCGGCACGATGGCCGCCGGCCCGCCGTACGCGCCGTCCACATGCACCCAGCATCCAAACTCGCGAGCAATCGGGACAATGTCGCGCACCGAGTCCACGCTGGATGTGCTGGTGGTACCAACCGTGGCGACAATCGCCAGTGGAAACATGCCAGCGGCGCGATCTTGCTCAATCTGCGCACGTAACGCATCGGGGCGCATGCGATACGCGGTGTCAACCGGAATCCTGACCACATTGTCGTGTCCCAGACCGAGCGTGATCGCGGCCTTGTCCACACTTGAGTGCGCGTGTTCCGAGGCGTACACACGCAGCACCGGCATATCCGCGCGTCCGGCGAGTCCACGCTGTCGCGCATCAAAACCCGCCGCTTCGCGCGCGGCCGCCAGTGCGTACAACGTGGAGACGGAAGCGGTGTCGGTAATTTCACCAAACCATCCCTCGCCCATCCCCATGAGTTGACGCAACCAGTCCACCGTGCGCAGCTCCAGCTCCGTAGCGGCTGGACTGGTGAGCCACAACATGTTGTTCACATTGAGGCCGGCCGCAAATAGCTCCCCCAGAATGCCCGGATACGATCCGGAAATGGAGAAGTAGCCAAAGAACGCCGGGTGGTTCCAATGCGTGATGCCCGGCATGATCACGCTATGAAAATCGCGCACAATGTCATCAAGCGACTCCGGCTGCGTAGGTGCGGAGAGCGGGAGCTGCGCCGCGATGTCGCCCGGGGCAGCTGGAGACTTGACCGGATGTCGTTCGGGATGTTCGAGATAGTCAGCAATCCAATCAACGGCCGCGTGCGCGGCGCGACGGAACTCGTCGGGCGAGATATCACCGTGTTGCCCGTCAACAATGCGCCCTGTGCTTATTGGACGCGCCAATGTTGCGGCCGATTCAGCCTCCGCAGATTCCGCCGCTGCGGCGGCTGCCGCTGATGTCGCCGCCGCTGCCGCCGCTGCCGCCGCTGCTGCGGCCGACGCTGCCGCTGCCGATCCATAAGACATTACGGCTGGTCGCCCCGCACCGTGGGATACGTGATGCCCAGCTGCTCGAGGTACGTACTGTATCTGGACGGATCGTAGTACAGCTTGCGCAACTCCGGACGGAAACGGTCCATCAGTTCCTTGTTGAGCGTGTACGCCGGCTTGTCACCGGGCCGAATGAAGGGCTGATACTTCACGTCCTTCGTCTGCACATCGCGAAAGTACGTCCACGCATCAGCGACAATCTTTGGCGACAACAACAGGTCGAGCAGCGTCAGCGCCTGCACCTTGGCTCCGGCTACCGCACCCTTGTGTGCAATGGGTGTGGCCATGGCGATGGAGTTGGCCCAGTTGTGCCCCGGAAGTCCCGGAATGTTGGACGGATAGCGCAACGTGATCGTGGGGATATTCCACGACACATCCCCGATATCATCACTGCCGCCGCCGCTGAAGTTCTGCAGGATCTCGGCGCCGCGCAGTTCGCCAAGCTGTGTGCTCAGGCCAAAGGGCGGCTGGCCGAGTTCCTTCTGAATGCCTTTTGCGAGTGCCACGTCCTTCTCATCCCACTTGGGCAGCCCCACACGCCGAATGTTCGTGTACGCCGCCTCAGCAATCGGCTTGCTGAAATGCGCACTCCATCCTGAGCCGAGCACATTCACCGCGTCGAGCTCCGTATCGGTCATCATGGCTGCGCCCTGTGCAATGCGCTTGCCAATCTCGAAAAGCTCCATTGTGCGCGGATAATCCTGCTCTCGAAAGTAGAACCAGATGCTGGCCGTACTTGGCACCACGTTGGGTTGATCACCACCGTCGCGAACGACGTAGTGCGATCGCGTGGCCAGCCGCAGATGTTCACGTCGGTATTCCCAGCCACTGGCCATGAGCATCACCGCGTCGAGTGCACTCTTGCCGCGCCACGGCGCACCGGCCGCATGTGCACTGGTGCCCTTGAACTTGAACTCGGCCGAGATCAACGCCGCCGAACCACTTGCGCCCCACGCCACATTGAGATCATTGGACACGTGCGTGAACAGCGCCACGTCGGCGTCTTTGAACACACCCTCGCGCACCAGAAACGCCTTTCCGGCCATGAGTTCTTCGGCCACTCCCGGCCAGAGCACGAGCGTGCCCTGCAGCTTTTCGCGCTCCATGAGCTTCTTCACGGCAATGGCCGCCACAACGTTCACCGCCTGCCCTGAGTTGTGCCCTTCGCCGTGTCCTGGTCCGCCTTCAATGAGCGGATCCTTGTACGCTACGCCGGGCTTCTGTGAGGTCTGCGGGATGCCGTCCACGTCAGAGCCGAGCGTGATGACTGGCTTGCCCGATCCCCAGCGGGCCACCCACGCGGTGGGCATGCCGGCCACGCCGCGTTGAATCGAGAATCCCTCCCTTTCGAGCATGCCGGTGAGATAGCGCGCCGTCTCCACTTCTTCGAAACCGAGTTCGCTGAAGGAAAAGAGCATATCGACGATTTCCTGCACTCGTTTCGCGTCGGCGTCCACCATGGTGAGCGCTTCCGACTTGAGCTTTTCGAGGCGCGGATCGGGCGTCTGCGCTGCGGCGGGGGCTGGCAATGTGGCTGCGGCAACGAGTGCGGCGCAGACCAAACGGCGACGGAAGTTCAAAGCCATGGCACGGCGGGGAAATGGGACGGGAGCCAGGTATTCGGCAGAGTGTTGTAAGCTACGACAGAGATCCGTCTGGCGCAGCGCTGGGGAAACCCGCTGGGATCCCGCATCGTAGGGTCGGGTAGTTGACTCATTATTCGCCCTCTCCCTTTAGCGACCGTGTTCATGCGTTCTGTAGTCGCCGCTGCCGCCGTGCTCCTGCTGTCCACACCGCTGGCCGCACAGCGTGGACGGGATACCATTCCAGACAGCATCCGTACCGTGCTGCGCGAAATCAATCGGGAAGCCCGACAGGCCGGTCGCGCGGCGTACGACAGCAGTCGCCCTCGCGTGACCGTGAGCGAGGAAGCGCTGGAATCCGCGTTTGCCGACGAACAGGCGCGCGACATTCTCGCGCGTGCCCGAATCGGCCGATTGGCCCAGGATTCGGCGCTCACGTCGTACCGTGCCATCGCGACGCAGCGCATGTCGCTCGGCGCTGGTGTGCGTAAACTCGGACTCGAAAAGATGCTCTTTCGCGGTGACAACGTGGCGCGGATTGACTGGTCGCGCGCTGGTGGCGTATGGGTGACGCCCATAGGGTCGCGTGTGCAGGTGCCCATGGCTGGCTCCGATGCCGACGGAGAGATGGTCAGTTCGATCTCCATTCCGTACTTCCCTGGCAAGGAATCGCTCTGGATGCCAAGCAGCGACTTTGGTGTGGTGCGAGCGGACATCGATGAGCGCGACATCATTCACCCCATCGCTCGCGGCGCCGAAGCCTACTATCGCTACGCCACCGGTGATTCCATCGCGATTACGCTCGATGGTGATCGCACGATTCAGCTGCGCGAGTTGCGCATTACCGCGCGACGACCGCAGTGGCAGCTGTTCGTGGGTTCGTTCTGGTTTGATCAAGCCAGTGGACAGTTGGTACGTGCCGCCTATCGTCTGGCCGTCCCAATTGAGTTCTGGGACGTGGCGTCCGAAGAAGTTGGCAATGACGCCGAGCGGGATCGAGCCATCGCAGCAGCGCGTGACTCCATCGCACGTGAACGTTTGCCGCGTGATCAATACGTGCGCGATTCCATCCGATTGGCCAATAGTGATGTCGATACAGACGACGACCCTCCGGCGTGGGTGAAGGCCGCCTTCAGACCGGCGCGTGGCACACTTGACGCGGTCACCATTGAGTACGGCCTGTACGGCGGACGCTTCTGGTTGCCGCGGGCCAACAGCGCCATGTTCAACGCCGAAATCGGTCCAATACGAACGCCTTTTTCACTGCATGAAAAGTTCGAATACGAAGACGTGGACGGCGACTTCACCACGCCACCAGTACCGGAGCCAATGACGGCAGCGCAACGCCGAGCAGCACTCGACAGCGCGCGCGGGGACACGGCACGAGTGGCCGCACGCGATCAGGAGCCCGAGGTGTCGGTAAGCATCGGCGTGGGTACAGACAGTGCATCCGCTGCCCGCCGCGACTCAGCGTTTCGCGCGGCGCGTTGTGCACCCGGCGACAGCACATACATTCGCACCGAATCGCGATACGACGGTGCGCTCCGCATCGCCTACACCATGCCGTGCGATCGCCGCGCGCTGCGCAACAGTGCGGCGCTGCCGCCTGCCTCTGCATCTACCGACGAACTGTTCGACTTACGCGCGCGTGATGAACTGCTCGACGCGCTTGGTCTCTCATTGCAGCCCGAGTGGGGACCAATGCGTCCCACGCTGCGCAGCGGACTCGATCAACTGCGCTACAATCGTGTGGAAGGCTTCAGTCCCGGCCTGATTGCGGAACAGGTGCTCGGCGCGGGCTATACGGCGCGCGCCACCGGGCGTATCGGTCTCGTTGACCGCGTGTTCAATGGTGAGCTGCAACTTGAACGCAGCAACGGACGCCGTACTGTGTACGGCACCGTGTATCAGCGGCTGCGCGCCACGGCGCCGGAATGGGGCAATCCGCTCTCCTTTGGACCTTCCGTGCCGGCGTTGCTCTTTGCCCGTGACGAGGGCTTCTACTTTCGTACCGCAGGTGTGGAAGTGGGTGACCGTCACACCACACGCAACGGTGCGTTTGAATGGCGTTTGTTCACCGAGCAGCAACGGACCGCAGGAGATACATCGGTGGCGAGCACCTGGTCACTCGGTCGTACGCTCGGTGTGGGGCGGTATCGGACGAACTTTGATGCATCACGCATTTCAGTGACCGGACTCGATGTGGCCTTGTCGCGTGCGTTTGGCAGTAATCCCGAGGGCACGCGGCTGCTGACGTCGGTGCGCGGTGAAGGTGGCACCGGCACGGTCACGTATGGCCGGATGTCGCTCGATGCGCAGGCCACGCGTCCATTCAGCAAGATCTCCACCGCGCTGACGGGCAGTATCGGCTCGAGCGTGGGTGACTTGCCGCCGCAACGTGGCTGGTTTCTGGGAGGGCTTCGCACAGTACGCGGCTTGCCACCCGGTTCGCAGTTTGGTGATTCGTACTGGTTTGTGCGCTCAGAAGTGGGCACGCGGTTTGGATTTGTCCGACCGGTGGTGTTTGCCGATGTCGGGTGGGCCGGCCCGCGTTCAGCGTTCGGTTTCAATGGGTCGATGAAAGGTGCGGGTGGCGGATTGTCCTTTTTAGACGGAATATTCCGCCTCGACGTGGCGCGCAATCTGGCCCGAGGGGGTGGTTGGCGCACCGACTTGTACTTCGAGGCCCCGCTTTAGCGAACGTTTGTCCACCATCACGCACGCGAGACGCGCACCACGCGTTACTGCACCGCTCTTCGTCGCGTCGCTGTTTGCCAGCGCGTTGCTGAGCTTTGCGCTGCAGCCGCTCTTCGCACGACTCGTCACGCCTTTGCTGGGTGGCGCACCGACGATATGGAACACCTCGATGGTGTTTTTTCAGGCGGCGTTGCTCGTTGGCTATTTCTACGCTCACGCCTTGCAGCGCGTGAAGACGCTGGCGCTGCAGGTAACGCTGCACGCCACACTGTTGGCTGCTGCGTGCGTGGTGTTGCCCCTCGCCCCCAGCACGCTGCTGGGCCAACCGAATGTGCAGCATCCCACGTGGTGGTTGCTCGGTGTGCTGACGCTGTCTGTAGGCGCGCCGTACGTCGTGGCGGCGGCGACCGCGCCCCTGCTGCAGGCGTGGTACACACGCACCGGACGACATGACGCACACGATCCGTACTTTCTCTACGGTGCGAGCAATCTGGGCAGTCTGCTCGGCTTGCTCGCCTATCCGTTGCTGGTGGAGCCACTGTTTGGTGTGCGCCAACAAACTGTGGGCTGGTCGTGGTCGTACGTGGGGGTGGCGGTGCTGGTGGTGGCCAGCGGTGCGGTTGCGGTGGTGGCCAACGCGCGCGTGCAGCATGCGGCGAGTGCCACGCCGCAAATCTTTGGCGCACCAGACATCGCACCAGACATCGCACCAGACATCGCACCACACATCGCACCGCAGTTAACTGGCGCAGTCACAGCCATACCATCCGCTTGGCGCGAACGCCTGTTCTGGCTGGCCGCAGCGGCCGTGCCATCGAGTCTGCTCATTGGCGTCACGCAACACATCCTGACCGATATTGCGTCGGCACCATTGCTCTGGGTGCCACCGCTTGTGTTGTACCTGCTCACATTTGTCGTGGCGTTTCGCAAAGGTGCACAGCGAGCCGGAAAAAATCTGCTGACCGTGCACGCAGGTCTGGTGACGCTCGTCATGGTACTGCCCAAATCGCCGTACCTGTCGCTCGATGTGGTGTTGCGACTGGCCGTGTTGTTCGTGGCAGCGCTGGTCTGTCATCTTGCGCTTTCGGCCGCCCGCCCGGCGGCCGCGCGTCTCACGGAGTATTACAACTTTGTCTCCTTGGGTGGAGTGATTGGCGGTGCCAGTACTGTCCTGCTGGCGCCCATGTTGTTCACCGGCATAATTGAGTTCCCGTTGGCGCTGGCGGCCACCATGCTCTTTCGGCCCAGACAGGTCATCGACTGGCCCATGGCCGCCAACGTTTCGCTCCTAGCCGTGAGCGCCATCATCGTGTCGGCGAACGCCGGCTGGACCACACTTGAGCCGTTCAGTCTGGGTGTGGCCGCGTTGGCCGTGTTGCTCAATCGCGGACGACCGCTGGTCACCGTGCCCGTCATTGTGCTGATCATGTCGTTGCTTGAGGCCAACCTCACCAGCGGCGAGCTGCTCATGCGCACACGCACATTTTTCGGCTCGTACCAGGTGATTCGTCTGCAGCGTCCACTTGGAGAAGCCAACATGATCCTGCACGGCAGCACTGTGCACGGTGTGCAATTCCGGGATAGTTCGCGCGCAATGCAACCGCTCTCCTATTACGCCGAAGGATCGGCGCTGCACGAAGGCGTGCGGGCCGCGCTGCCCGTGTCCCGGTCGGCCGACGCGGCGTTCATCGGACTGGGATCAGGAGCCATGGCCTGCGTATTGCGCGATGGTGATGTGGCGACATTCATCGAGATCGATCCAGCGGTGGTCGATATAGCTCGAGACCCACGGTACTTCACCTATCTCGACGTGTGTCCGCGCGATACGCGTGTGCTGCTGGGAGACGGCCGCGTGGAAATGGCGCGCCTGGCGCCCTCATCGCTGGATGTGATTCTGGGCGATGCGTTTTCGTCGGACGCCATCCCGACGCATCTCATCACACGTGAGGCGGTGCGCCTGTACATGAACCTGCTCCGGCCGAATGGTGTCCTCGTGTTGCATGTGTCCAACCGGCATCTGGCGGTGGTCAATGAAGCAGTACGCGTAGCCGTTGCCGAAGGGCTGACGGCCCGACGTTGGCGCTCACCGGGACGCGAAGTGTCCACTGTGGGCGCACTCGAAAATCCGTCCGCGTCGGCTGTATTGATTACGAGGAGCGAGGCAGCCATGAACGCGCTCAACCTCGGCACCCACTGGACCGTGCCGCCCAGGCTCACCGGTCGGGCGTGGTCGGATGACTTTGTGGACGTTGTGCGCGCCCTTCGTGAAACCCCACTCGACGCGCAGGCCACCAGCCGCGTGCCGTGAATGTGATAGTGACACCCCCCGTGACGGTGACAGCGAACACGCGGCTGCGATGTTGCCAGTGCGCCTGATGCCATTGAGCCTACGCAATCGTCAGTGAGTGGATATGTTTTCCCATGGAGACCGCCTGCTGTGAGGCGGTTGTCGTTCGTCTCAACTCTCGCCCCTTACATGGCCGCTGAAGCAGCCGCGCGCGACGCCTCACGATACGAACAGAGCAACGCCGACGTGTTGCTCTGGCAAACACGCTATCGCGTGGTTTTGGCGCTGGTGGCCACAATGCTGGCGGTGGCGCTGCGCACCGCCGGATGGTTGGACGTTTCGCCAGTGGCCGAAGCGCGTTTGGGCGGCGAACTGGCGGACTGGCTCATTGCCCTGTCGGCGGCAGCGTACGTGAGCGTGGTCTTGGCGCTGCATCGGCGCGTGACACGACTGCGCCGTGCCAGTCGCGAACTGGCCGCGTTCATGATGATCTGCGACCTCCTGATGGTGTTTGTGCTGGTGTTCGTGTTGTCTCCACCGGGAGACTACGATCGTGCGCTGCTGGTGGCACTCTTTGCCCTGCAACTCACGCACGTGTATTTCGGACGGGGACCGGCGTTGCTCATGCTCGGTGCCACGGCCACGGGCTATCTGGCCATCGTGGACATCGCCATTCGCGATGGTGCCGCCATCACCTGGCCACAGAGTCTGGCCACGCTGGCGATTTTTGCGATCGGTGCGGGACTCGTCACATTGGTGCAGAGTCATCTGCACCAACGACTCTCCCGTTTGCACGACATGTTCGCGCGCGCCGAAGATGGCGACTTTACGTCGGCGTACGATGTCTCGGGTGACGTGCGGCCGGACGCGATCACGCACGTGGGGCGTGCGTACAACCGCATGCGTACGCATCTCGCCGATATCGTGGAAACCGATCCGCTCAGTGGTTGTCTCAATCGACGCGGCTTTGAGCAGCAGTACCGTCGCGAACTGGCGCGCGCCGCGCGTGCCGAGACCGAGCTGGCCATCATCGATGTCGACCTTGACCACTTCAAGCTCATCAACGACACCTACGGTCATCTGGCTGGTGACCGCGTGATCACTGAAGCCGGCGAGCTGCTGCGGGCCAATGCGCGAGGCGGCGATATTGTGGCCCGCACCGGTGGCGAAGAGTTCTCAATTCTCGCACCCGGCAGCGGCATCGCGGGCGCGCAGCATCTGGCGCTGCGCATCGTCGAGGCGTTTCGCCGACACGAGTTTGGCGGCTCGCTGCGCATCGCGGTAACGGTATCGGTTGGGGTGGTGGCCGACACGGTCCTCGACGAATCCATCGCGGAAGACCTGCGCGCGCGTGCCGACGAAGCGCTGTATGCCGCCAAACGCAGTGGACGCAATCGGGTGGTGGTGTGGTCGAAGGGACTGGCCGCGCTGCGTGCGGGGCAGCTAGAGAAAGAAGCGTCGGCCAGGGTTGGCACAGACACGCCGGTGTCCAGTGGAGAGCCGCCCCGGCGTTCTACGGGAGCCGGAACGTCCCGTCGGTAACAATCACGCTCGATCCGCCAACACGCACCGCCTGAATCACACCGTCGCGTTTTTCCACTTCCAGATCCAGACGCGACGGGCGCTGCATTTCCACGCCCTGCGCCACGCGCCAGCGCAACACACCATCGCGCGGAGTCCGCGCCGCCAGATAGCCGGCCAGACACGCATTGGCCGACCCGGTGGCCGGGTCTTCCGGCACCGACAGGCCCGGCACAAACACACGTGCGCGAATGTCGCACTCGCTCAGCGACGACGGTGCGTCGGCGTAATCAGCGGCCTGTTGCACCGTCGCAAAGACCATCGGCTCCGACGCCCCCGTACCCTTGAGATGCGCGTCCCACGCGTCCAGGCGCACGCGTGCGCGCCGCACGGCATCGACACTGGCCAGTGGTACAATCAAAAACGGCAAACCGCACGACACCGCCCTCGGCGCGTGCGAGCCGCCCACGAAATCATTGCTTTCAAGTCCAAGTACATCGGCCAACGCAGCGATGGTGGGCACGCCGTCCGTTCGTTCCTCGGGCAACTGCGCGGTAGTTAGCTGCGCCCAAACCGGGGCGCCGTTTTCGCAGTGCACCGTCACCGGCACCGGCCCAACATTTTCACCGCACACCACGCGCACCACGTCACCCGTGATCGGCACTTCACCAGTTGCGACCAGCACATGTGCGGTACCAAGCGTGGGATGACCGGCAAACGGCACCTCGCCGCCCGGTGTAAATATGCGCACGCGTCGCGTGGTGTCCTGACGCTCAGCGGCAAATACAAACGTGGTTTCTGAATAGTTGAACTCACGCGTGATCGCGAGCAGCGTTGCGGTTGGCAAACCCTCCGCACCAAACACCACCGCCAGCTGATTGCCAGCCAGCGGGGTGTCGGTAAACACATCACACGTGACAAAGCGCAGCGTGCGCATACGGTCTGCCTATTCCTCGCCGAGGAACGGATAACGCCAGTCGGTGGCTGGGGAGAACGTTTCCTTGATATTTCGTGCGCTGACCCAGCGAACCAGATTGAGCTTTGATCCCGCTTTGTCGTTGGTGCCCGATCCGCGCGCGCCACCAAACGGCTGCTGCCCAACCACGGCCCCGGTGGGCTTGTCGTTGAGGTACAGGTTGCCGGCCGCCTGACGCAGTACCGTGGCGGCATGATGCAGTGCGCTCCGGTCCTGACTGAGAATGGCGCCGGTGAGTGCGTACGGTGATGTGCTGTCGACAAGTGCGAGCGTCTCGTCCCACCGGGCGTCGTCGTAGACATGGCAGGTGAGAATGGGACCAAAAATCTCTTCGCACATGAGCGCGTGCGATGGATCGGTGGCCTCGACGAGCGTGTTTTCTACAAACCACCCGGTTTGGCGATCGGTATCGCCGCCGGCGAGCACCTTGGCCGACGACTTCGCAAGCGCGAGATATTTTTCGTTGCGTATAAAGGCCTTCTCGTCAATCACGGCGCCCGTGAAGTGACGGAAATCGCGCACATCGCCCATGGACATTTCACCCATCATGGCAATCGCGCGATCGCGCACGTCGGGCCAGATCGACTTGGGGATATAGGCTCGGCTGGCGGCTGAACACTTCTGCCCCTGATACTCAAATGCGCCGCGCACCATGGCCACCGCCAGCACCTGCGGATCGGCCGATGCATGGGCGAGGATGAAATCCTTGCCGCCCGTTTCGCCCACAATGCGCGGATAGCTGCGGTAACGACCCATGTTCCGGCCCACCGTTTCCCACATGCTGTTGAACACGCCGGTGGAACCGGTAAAGTGAACGCCCGCCAGTGCAGGGTCGGTGAGCGCGCGTTCGGAGATCATCACTGGATCACCCGGCAAAAAGTTGATCACACCGGGCGGCAGTCCGGCGGCTTCCAGTAGCTGCATGGTATACCACGCGGACAGCATGGCCGACGAAGCCGGCTTCCAGAGCACGGTGTTGCCCATGAGTGCCGGCGCCGTGGGCAGGTTGCCACCGATAGCGGTGAAGTTGAACGGCGTGACGGCGTACACAAAGCCTTCGAGCGGACGATAGTCCAGCTGATTCCACATGCTGCTATCGGAGATCGGCTGTTCGCTGTAGAGATCCTGCGCAAAGGCCACGTTAAAGCGCCAGAAATCAATCATCTCGCAGGCCGCGTCGATCTCGGCCTGAAACGCCGTCTTGGACTGTCCAAGCATGGTGGACGCGAGGAGCGTATCACGATGTGTGGTGGCCAACAGCTCGGCGGCCCGCAAGAAGACGGCAGCGCGGTCTTCCCAGCGTGTATTGGCCCAGTCTTTTTGTGCATCGGCCGACGCCTTGATGGCGGCGGTCACATCTTCCGGTCGGGCCTTGTGGTACGTGGCCAGTACGTCTTGATGGGCGCAGGGGTTGGTGGATTGTCCCATGTCACCGGTGTGAATGCGCTTTCCACCCACCACCACCGGAATCTCGGGACACTCAGTGACCATGCTGGCCAGCCGCGCTTTGAGCGCGCGCTTTTCGGGAGAGCCGGGCGCATAAGTGCGAATCGGTTCGTTGACAGCAGGCGGTACGCGGCGCGTTCCGTCAAAGGCAGCAAAAGACATCAGGCGTCTCCGAAAAATCGGGAAGTAGCAGAGAGGATGCAGCAAGCGAACAAAAGCAATGAAGCAATGAACAAGTGGAAGAGCACGTGGAGCAACACGCACTGAAGCAACAACGGGGATCCGGTTGTGCGCTACCCCAGCGGACCATTGTCTATGAGTCGCACACCATCAATTGCTGCGGCCACCAACACGCGCGCCGATTCGTGTACATGAGTAATCGCACGCAATGTTGTGGCGTTCACAACCGTGGCGTACTCCACCGTGAGTTCGGCCTCGCGGGCCAACGCTGCGTGCAGCAGTGATTCCAGCACCAGTGCATCGCGCTCGCCTTGGGCATAACGGTCCTGGGTTGCCCGAATCGCGGCGCTGATGCCACGCGCCTTCGCACGGGCTGCCTCCCCCAGTCGCGCGTTTCGACTGGACATTGCCAATCCGTCCGCTTCACGCACGGTGGGCACACCCACTATCTCAACGTTGAGCATCAGATCGCGCGCGAGTTGCGTTACCACCAGCAACTGCTGCCAGTCTTTTTCACCAAAGTACGCACGATGCGGACGGATCATGCGCAACAATAGCGTGACGACGGTGGCCACACCACGAAAATGTCCGGGGCGAAAGGCGCCTTCGAGTACGTCTGTCACGCCGGTTACCGTAACCCACGTCGCGTGGTCGGCCGGATACACTTCCGCGGCGCCCGGTACAAACACCACGTCGACACCAGCGTCTGCGAGCATCGCAACATCACGCGCCTCGTCGCGCGGATAGCGCGCCAAATCGTCGGCATTGTTGAACTGCGACGGATTTACAAACACGCTCACCACAGTCACATCGTTGGCCGCGCGTGATTGCGCGACAAGCTGCAGATGCCCGCGGTGCAGTGCGCCCATGGTTGGCACGAACCCAATGCGTACCGTGGGTGCGTGCTCGTCGAGTGTGGTGCGCAGGGCGTGTCGGGTGCGGACTACTTGCATTGCAGGATGGTGGGGACGCTGGACAGATGAAAGAAACTGATGCACGGAGAAAGCCAAGCGGGCTTTTTTTTTCACCGCTGCATCAACGGGGCATCGGAAAGCCGGTGAGTGCGTCGCCGCCATGCACCGATTGTTTCTCCGTGGGAAAGCTCTTCGACGTCACCTCGTTGGCGTATCGCGCAAACGCATCGCGGATCGGCGCCGCGAGATCCGCGTATTGCGCTGAATGACGTGGGCGAAAGTTTTCATCGAGGCCGAGCACGTCGTGCATCACCTGCACCTGTCCGCTGCAATGCGGACCGGATCCAATGCCGATGGTTGGGATCTTCACGTGTTGCGTAATCGCCGCCGCCACTTCCACCGGCATTTTCTCCAATAACAGCGCCCACACACCGGCCGCTTCGAGCGCCAGTGCGTCGTCGAGTAGTTGTTCAGCAGCTTCGGCCGTGCGGCCCTGAGCTGGGTAACCGCCCAGCAGCGAGCTTTGCTGCGGACGGAGACCAATGTGCGCCATCATGGGAATGCCGGCATCGGTGCAGCGCGTGACGTACGACGCCCAGCGTGCGCCGCCTTCGAACTTGACCGACTGGGCGCCAGCTTCCTGCATGGCGCGACCGGCGTTCCGCACCGCGTCGTCTTCGCCGCAGTGATACGACATGAACGGGAGATCGCACACCACATGTGCGTTCTGCGTGGCGCGCACGACAGCGCGCGTGTGATGCAGCATGTCGTCCATGGTCACCGGCACGGTAGACGCATGTCCCAGCAACGTCATGCCCACGCTGTCGCCCACCAGCAAAAAATCGATGCCTGCAGCTTCGGCCAGTCGCGCGAACGTGGAGTCGTACGCGGTGAGCATGACCAGCGACTCGCCGTTGGCGACGCGGGCCTGCAGTTGCGGAATGGTTGGACGGGGCATTCAGATAAGATCGATTGGTGCAAGCAGTCGCGCGAGGGCGTCGCGTGATTCCGGATGCAGTTGTTCAAGCGCTTCGGCTACGGCCAACCACACCAGAGCGGCAGCGTGCTGGTAGGCCTCACGATCGCGGCCGGTGTTGAGCGCGGACAGGTGACGCGCCACCGTGGCCGTATCGCCACGCGCAATCGGCCCCGAAATAGCACTGCGCAACGCGGCGTCGTCGGGCAGCGCGGACAAATTGCGCACCACACTGTCCAGGAGTCCCAGCAAGGCTTTCCGGCGCAGCGCCACGTCTCCCGGCAACTCGCGTAACATGTGTTCCGCGTGCGCCACCAACGCAGCCGTACTGTTGCCAACCAGCGTCGCCGCCGCGTGCCAACGGGCGCGCCATTCGGCGGTGACAATGAGCGGCGTCAGTCCCAGCGTTTCGGCCAGGGCATTGAGTTGCGCACCGACGAGGGCGTGCCGGGCGCGTTGACAATGAGCAGCACGGTTGGCGTCCGGGATTGCCTCGGCGACTGCGTGTGCGTGTGCCTCCGCGTCTGCCTCTGCCTTTGCGGCTGCGTTGGCGTTTGCCTTCGCGTCTCCCTCCGCATCTCCTTCCGCATCTGGGTTTGTGCCCGCGCCACCCCCTGCGTCCACCGCCACCACGGCCCCCGCAAACTGGACAGGCACAATCGTTGCACGCGGCACCGACACCATGGGATGGAAGCTACCCACAGCGGCGCCGCGATCGGCCGCGGCTTGCAACACCGACAGATCCAGCGCACCACTCGTGTGCACCACCGTAACTCCCGGACCAAACGCGGAATCCGACGCCACGTGCGCGAGCTCGCCGTCGCCTACCGTGAGCAGAATCAAATCAACATGTGCCGCCATGGCCGCCGAACTCACCGCCGCAACACCCGGCCACGCTCGCGACAGCGACTCGGCTACCCCCGGTCGGCGACTGGTCACTGCCACCAGTCGCACGGCGTCCACCCTGCCACCGTCGACAGCGCTGGTGCCCACGCCGCCGTGCACGTGGCCGTGCACGTGACTGTGCAGGTGGCTGTGCAGGTGGCTGTGCAAGCCAGTATTCACGCCGCCACCAAGCTCAGCCGGCATCGCCGCCGCGTGTAACGCCCGCGCCAAAGCGGTTCCCATGGCACCCAGGCCAATGATTCCAACGTGCATGCGGCGAAGCATCACTGCCCGCAGGGCCGCGCAGCAAGGGCGCGGCGGCAGTTTGAGTTGAGAGTGCCGCAGCGCAGATTGCAGTGGTGAGACAATCATCCCAGCACTCAACCGCTACCGTGCACTCGGCACGTGGCGTCGTTAATCGCTCCCGCCCGCCCGTCCGGCGCGTTACCCGTCCGCTGGCCGCCTTGATGATCGTGTTCGGTGCGTCGGCCTGCCTGGAATCCAACCGCCCCATTGACTGGCGGGACGAGGACGCGGAGTCCGTGCAACTACCAGCCGCAGCCAGCAACGATCAGCGGCTGGCGGTGCTCACCGAAGCCCTCGCGGCCATGCCTGAGGCCTCAACGCCGCTGGGTCAGGTCTTCCCCTTGCCGGTGATCGAAACGCCGCCAGCGCTCAACCTGGCGCTCGGAGACGGCCCTGCCCCGGGCGACTCGCTGCGCTGCCGCGGCTCGCTCCAGCTGCGCAACACGTCGCGTGGAGAGATGGCCGTGTGGTGGTCGGCGCGCGGCCAAGGCCGAGTGCATCTCATTGGCGCCTGGCGTGACGTGGGAAGCACGAGCTGGCGTGGCCCCATCGCCATCGACACCCTCGATGTCGGCTCCACCGACGCGCGCGACGTGCCCGAGGGCGTGTCGGTGGGTTGCGCCCGACCCGCGCCCGGTCTCGCGGTCGATGGTGTCAACGGCTTTGTGCACGTGGGCTACGCACTGGTGGGCCCCGAGGGACCGGGCGTGTTCTACGCGCACCAGATGGATCCGCGCGCGGCCTTTGAACCGCCTATCCCGATTGTGTACGGCGAAAAACTCGGCACCGTTCGCGTGGGCAGCGATGGTGATCTGGTGGCCGTGGTGTACGAAGACCCCAACAGTGGCCAGCGACAGCGCATTGCCGTTGCGGTCTCGCGTACGGCCGGGCATTTGTTTGAGGGACGGCTCAACGTGAACGCCGGCATCAACCCCGCCAACGATCCGTTTGTTGTCGCGCAGGGATCCGCCTTGGTGATCGGCTGGCACGAAGCGCCACCTGCGGGCGGTGACACAACCTTTTTGCGCCGACGCGCCGTCGCCCGATAGCCTGTCGCGCACACGAACCATTTTTCCGGCGAGTCTCGCATGGCCACCCAATCTCTTTTGCTGGGCGCACACTGCATCGATACCGGCGGCATTCCGATGGCTGCCAGACGTGCCGGACGCGCTGGCATGCAAGCGCTGCAGATTTTCAGTGCGATACCGAAGTTTTACAACGACAAGGTGTCGGTCAAGAAAGACCGGCTGGAAAAGTTTGCCGCCGAGCTGGCCGCAGCCAACATCGCACCGCGCCATGTGATCGTGCACGCCGGTTACGTGCTCAACTGCGCCACGCCCGACGAGACCAAATGGGAGCGCGCCGTCGCCGCGCTGGCCCGCGAACTCGAGCGCAGCACCGCACTCGGCGTGGGCGGTGTGTGCTTTCATCCGGGCGCCGCCACCGATGGGGATCGCGATGCGGCCGTGGCGCGTGTCAGCGAAGCCATGCGACGCGCCTTGATCGCCGTGCCCGATGGTAAGACGCGACTGCTCATAGAAAACACCGCCGGTGCCGGCACCACCATCGGGCGTACTCCGGAAGAAGTCGGGGCCATGCTGGCGGGATTGCCCGCCGACCTGCGTGCGCGGGCCGGCTACGGCCTCGACACGTGCCATTTGTATGCGTCCGGCTACGATCTGGCACACTCGCGCGAGCGGGTCACGGAAACGCTCGATGCGTTTGAGCAGGCCACTGGTGAGACGCCGTCGTTCCTGCATTTGAACGACAGCGAAGGCGCCTTGGGCTCCAATCGTGACCGCCACGCACGCATCGGTCGGGGGGCAATTGGAGCGGCTGCGTTCGGGTGGTTGCTGCAGGATGCGCGGGCGCGGGGCATCCCATGCATTCTCGAAACGCCGCAGGCGATGCCGGAAATCGCGGACGACGACGACACTCCCGACGCGTGGGATGTGGCCGACATGGCGACGTTGCGCGAGCTGGCGGAGTCGGGGGCCGCGTAATCGCGCGTTGTGTTTTCGCTCGTGAGCGCAAGGGAAATGCCGTGTTGATGCAGTTGGATTTTTCGAGCGCGCAGCGTAGGCAGCGGACTGTCGTGGAGCTGTGCACGCCGGCAGCTCCCTTCACGACACCCAAAGCGACGCGTTGCAAGGCGCTGCCGACGCGCCGCCATAGATGCCGGGAGTTTCAGAGGAGAAAGCTCACGAAAAGCGTCTATGCACATTGTTCGCGACTCACTTGCGCCTGCACGTGCTGGTGTGAGAAAACGTGCCATGGCGCGTGCTACGCACACGAACTTTGGCGTGTCCCGACGCGTGAGGTGTCGCCCTCAGAGGGGAAGCCGGGCGTTCCCAGAGGAGAAAAAGCACAAAAGCCCTATTGCGCCGTGAAACGCGCTGCATAAGCTTGTGCCGCGTCGCCCAAGGTGTGCGCGACGCAACACAGTACCCCCACTCTGGAGATCCCATGGCCCCTGCGAAGAAGTCTGCGAAGAAGGCGGCGAAGAAGGCTGCCCCGAAGAAAGCCGCCGCCAAGAAAGCGGCCCCCAAGAAAGCCGCTGCAAAAAAGGCAGCTCCCAAGAAGGCGGCCACGAAGGTCGCTGCCAAGAAAGCTGCGCCCAAGAAGGCCGCTCCCAAGAAGGCTGCCAAGAAGCGCACGCCGAACGCCGCGTTCATGAAGGCGCTCACGCCGTCGCCCGAACTGGCCGCCGTGGTTGGTGCCAAGCCGCTCGCCCGTACGGACGTGGTCAAGAAGTTGTGGGAATACATCAAGAAAAACGGCCTGCAGGACAGCAAGAACAAGCGCAACATCAACGCCGACGAGAAGCTCAAGCCCGTCTTTGATGGCAAGAAGCAGGTTTCCATGTTCGAGATGACATCGCTGGTCAGCAAGCACCTCTCCTGACCATCTTTCAGAACGCGTGACACGGGGGCGTGACCAACACGGGCGCGCCCCCTTGTCGTCTCTGCTCTCGACCTCTGCTCATTTTGCCGTGGCCCGTTCGTCCAAGTCCAAGCCCGACGCGTCGGTGAACTCGGTCGCTGCCCTGCGCGACGGTGGCGCCAAACGCAGTACTCCCAAAAGCTCCAACTGGGAAAACGTCAAAGCCATTCTCTGGACGCTGGCCATTTTCCTGGCCATCCGGACGTTTCTCTTCGAAGCCTATCGTATCCCCTCCGGCAGCATGATTCCCACGCTGCTCGTGGGCGATTGGTTGTTTGTAAACAAGCTGGCGTACGGTCCGAACGTGCCGTTCACCAACATCAACCTGCCGGGCTATGTCGAGCCCAAGCGTGGTGACGTGGTCGTATTCAAGTCGCCATATCAGCTCGACCAGCCCGAAGATCCGCACCCCACACTGGTGAAACGTCTGGTGGCGGTAGCCGGCGACACGGTGTACATGCGCGGTGGACTGTTTCATCTCAACGGCGTTGCGCAGCCGCAACCGCAGGCGATGAATGAAAATCCGCGCGCCGACGGCTCGTTCTCCATTCCGCTCTTCGACTGGCAGCGCAAATACGAAATACGCGGTACACGCTTTGGCGATCCGTTGCCGGTGATAACGCTCGATGACTGGGGACCCTTGGTGGTGCCGCCCGGCTTCCTGTTCATGCTCGGCGACAACCGCTACGACTCCAAGGACGGTCGCTACTGGGGCATCGTGCCGCGCGACAATGTGCGTGGTCGTCCGGCGTTTGTGTACTACTCGTATAACGGGCAAGACAGCGATCGGGCGCTTCCGTTTCTCACGGATATTCGCTGGTCACGCATTGGTACCATCATCAAGTAATTCAACAATTCACCGATGGTCGCTGATGATCAACGAGAGGAGAACGAGTGGTCAACGAGTGGTCAACGAGTGGTCAACGAGTGACCAACGAGTGACCAACGAGTGACCAACGAGTACCAACGAGTAAACAACCAGTGAACCACCAATGATCGGCCTGTCGCACAAGATGGTCCCGTGAACCTGCCTCGCGTGTTTACCTGCGCCGCTGCGATGATATGCCTCGCCATCAGTGCCCGCGCGCAGGCGCAGGGAAACACGCGTGCAGGCAATCGCGACACGCCCCGCGGCGCACTGCGCGCCGACACCGTGTGGTCACAGTCGCTCGGCACTGAAAAACGGCTGGTCGTCTACCTGCCGCCATCGTACGCCACCGACACGGCGCGTCGCTATCCGGTGGTGTTTTACCTGCACGGACTCGGCGGCAACGAAGACAATTGGCTGCAGCTGGCAGGCATTGATCACGTGGCCGATTCACTGTTTGCTCTCGGTGCGGCGGAGGCCATCGTGATCATGCCCGATGGTGACGACGGTTGGTACAGCACATGGGCCACATTGCCCGCTGCGGCGGCCTGTGCGGCCGACACATCACGCGCCGAATCGGCGGCCACCTACTGCGTGCCGTGGCCGCACTACGACGACTACATCGCGCGCGATCTTGTGGCGCATGTCGACAGCAACTACCGCACACTCACCGCGCCGGCACATCGCGCAATCGGTGGACTGAGCATGGGCGGCTTTGGCGCGATCACACTCGCGCTGCGCTATCCCGATGTGTTTTCAGCGGCGGCGAGTCATTCGGGTGTGCTCGCGCCCGCGCTGCTCGGGCCACGGCCGTTCAGCGAACCGGCGGTGTGGGCGCGCACATCTGAAGAGCTCAGGGAGGCCGCGGGCACACGCTATCGCTGGTTTGCCCACATCTTTGGCCGCGATACGATCGGGTGGTACGCGCGTGATCCCAGCCGGCTCGCGGGGCGCCTGGTGACGTCCGGCACCCCGGTTCCATCGCTGCACGTGGATATTGGGCTGAACGACGTCTTCCTCGACCAGAATCGCGCGTTCGCCGCAACGCTGCGCGACTTCGGGCTGTCACATGCATATCACGAACATCCCGGAGGACACGATTGGACATACTGGCGCACGCACCTGCCCACGAGTTTCCAGTGGCTGTTGACGCGTATCGCTGGCGAGCTGCCCGATCCGGGCTAGGTTGCAGGGAGTGACACGCTTCACGCCAACCGGGGCTCCGGTTCTTCCGTCGTCGCGCGCAGCCTCACTGCGTACGATGTCGCGCTCCACCCTCGAGCTGGCCGGCTTGACGGGCATCGCCGTGCGCCTGTATCGCGCCGCCATCCTCACGCTCGAGTCCATGGCGAGCTGGCCCGTCTTCATTGGCGCCCTGCTGGTCGCCACGGTGCTCGTGTGCGGCGTGCTGACATGGCATCTCAGCAATTTCCCTGTCAAGGCGTGGCCGTCACGCGTGGCGCTGTTTGTCGCCATCGAGGTGATCGCGGAGTTTGGTATGAGCTCCGTGCTCATTGCGCTGCGGCGCGAGCCACTGGGTTCAGGTATGGCCACCTGGGCCGACTGGTGGCCGCTGGCGGGGCAAACGTTGCTGGAGCGGGCCTTGGTGCTGGGGCTGTATGCAGCGCTGCTGGCGGGTGCGATGTGGGTTGTGACGCGCCGACGCTCAAGCGACGCGTAAACGCGGCCGCGCTCTCCTTCTCGTCTCGGCGTCTCGGGGTTACTCTGGAGGATCTTCCTTCCGGAGCATGCATGCCCGTTGCCCGATACGCGATCCTGCCGTTGATGCTCGCCGCTGCCGCCTTGTCTCTGAGCGCCCAGGGGCTGCCAAAGCTCGAACCTCGTCCCGCGTCTGACGCCATCACCGCCACGGCCTGGCAGGTAATGTCGGCCCGCGACTCTCTGCGTCCGCTGGGTACACTGCGCGAACAAGCCGTCATCCGTCAGCAGTGGCTGGAAAAGCGCCTCGACACGGTGCTGCCCGCGCTCATGCGGAAATACAACGTTGACATGTGGGTTATGCCCATGCGCGAATACAACGAAGATCCGATCTTTCATTCGCTTGTGTCGCCCACCACTTTTGCAGCCCGTCGTCGCACCATTTACGTGTTTTTTGATCGTGGAGCGGAGGGCATTGAGCGCCTCGCGTTCGGTGGAACCGATCAGGGCGGCGTGTACAAGGCCATTCGCAGCAGCAAGCCGGTGGAAGCGCCGGCGGCGGGCAGCCGATCCAATGAGCGTACCGCTGAACTGTGGGGCGACGATCAATGGCAGGTGCTCAAGACCGCCATCGAAGAGCGCCAGCCAAAACGCATTGCCGTCAACGCGTCGCGCACGTGGCACTTTGCCGATGGCATCACGCAGGGCGAATACGCCGGCATGACGCGGTCACTTGGTCCGGAGCTGGCATCGCGTGTCGTGCCCGCCGAAGGACTGGCCGTTGACTTCATCGCCTCGCGACTGCCCGACGAAGAACAGACTTTTGCGCGCATGAATGCGATCGCCTGGGACATCATTCGCGAAGCCTTCAGCGAGCGCGTGATCACACCGGGAAAAACGCGCGCTGAAGATGTCATCTGGTGGATGCGTCAGCGTCTCAATGATCTCGGGCTGGAAACGTGGTTCCAGACCAGCGTCACTGTGCAGCGTCCGTTCAGCGCAGATCTTGTGCTGCCCAATCCGATCATTCAACGCGGCGACGTGCTGCACACCGATTTCGGAATCAAGGCGTTCGGACTGAACACCGATACGCAGCACATGGGCTACGTGTTGCGCGACGGCGAAACCGATGCGCCGGACGAGCTCAAGGCCGTACTGCGCGCGTCGAACGCACTACAGGATATTGTGACTGAAGAGCTCAAACCCGGTCGCACCGGCAATGAGGTCCTTGCGGCGTCGCTGGCCCGCATGAAAGCGCAAAAAATTGACGGCACCATTTACTCGCACCCGATCGGTGCACACGGGCATGGCGCCGGCACCATGATTGGCCTGTGGGATTATCAGGAGGGCGTGCCGGAGCGCGGTGATTTTCCGGTGATCGCCGGCATGTGGTATTCCATTGAGCTGCAGGCTACGGCGCCGGTGGCATCGTGGAACAATCAGCGCGTGCGTTCGGCACAGGAGGAAGATGTAATCATCGACGCGAACGGGCGCGTGCGTTGGGCGCACGGACGGCAGAGTGAGTTCCATCTTGTGCGCTGAGTATGCCGCACGAAACCGCGCTCATTGTCACAATCGCCGCCGGCCTTGGCCTCGCCTTCATCCTTGGGTACATCGCCACCAAGCTGTCGCTGCCAGCGCTGGTGGGCTATCTGCTGGCCGGCGTGGCAGTGGGCCCCTTCAGTCCAGGCTATACCGCTGACACAGGGCTCGCCGCGCAGTTAGCCGAAATCGGTGTGATTCTGCTGATGTTCGGTGTGGGATTACACTTCTCGCTGCGCGATCTCATGAATGTGCGCCGCGTCGTTGTACCGGGTGCGCTCGTTGGAATGACCGCACTCACGTTGGCCGGCACCGGCCTCGCCATGACGTGGGATTGGCCACTGGGTTCGGCCATCACCTTTGGATTGTGCATTTGTATCTCGAGCACGGTGGTAGTGATCCGCTCGTTCGAGCAGCGCAGTTCGCTCGCCTCAGGCGCCGGCAAGCTGGCTATTGGTTGGATGGTGGTGGAAGACCTGGTGATGGTGATCGCACTGGTGATGTTGCCAGCGCTCGCACCAATCATGGGTGGTGTGGCCAGTGAAGACGCCGCCGCAACGCCCCTCTGGCTGGCGCTGAGTCTCACGCTGCTCAAGGTTGCCGCGTTCAGCGCGCTCATGTATTTCGTGGGTCGACGCACCATCCCGTGGTTGTTGTGGCAAGTGGCCCGCACCGGTTCACGCGAACTGTTTACACTGGCCGTATTGGCGTCGGCGCTGGGCATTGCCGTAGGAGCCGCAGTGCTCTTTGACGTGTCGTTTGCGCTGGGCGCGTTCTTCGCCGGTCTGGTGGTCAGCGAATCGGATATGAGTCACCAGGCCGCCGCCGACGCGCTGCCGCTCAAGGATGCATTTGCCGTGTTGTTTTTTGTGTCGGTGGGCATGCTCTTTGATCCCGGCATTCTGCTGCGTGAACCGATCAAGGTGTTGTCGATCGTCGCGCTGGTCATGCTGGTTAAGCCAGTCGTTGCGGCACTCATGCTGCTGCGTTTGCGCAAGTCCATTCACAGTGCGCTCAATGTGGGCGCCAGCCTCGGCGAGATCGGCGAATTCAGTTTCATTTTGGCAGGATTGGCAATCTCGCTCCAACTGCTGGACGCAGACGGACGCAGCCTCATTCTCGCGGCTGCCATCGTGTCCATTTCGCTGAATCCGCTGCTCTTTGCTGCCCTGCCTCGCGTGCGTCGCTGGCTGCAAACCCGATCGAGCCTCATCAATGCCATTGAAGAGCGCAGCGACATTCCGGTTGCCGCCGGTGACGCCATGCACGATCACGCCATTATCGTAGGCTACGGTCGTGTGGGCGGCACCATTGGGCGCGCACTCCTTCAGCGGAACGAAAAGTTCGTCGTCATTGAGCACGATCGCGTGTTGGTAGACCGTCTGCGTGAGCAAGGCATTGTCACGGTGTACGGCGACGCGGCGCGTCCCGGGATCCTCGAGAAGGCGTCCCCCGAGCGTTGTCGGCTGCTGGTGGTGGCCACGCCAGATCCGTTTCAGGCGCGTCAGGTGGTGGAGTTGGCCCGCAAGGCCAAACCGGATCTCGATATCGTGGTGCGTACTCACACCAGCGCCGAACAGGCATTCTTCGAGAAGCTGGAAGTGGGGCGCGCCGTGATGGGCGAACGTGAACTGGCACTCGGCATGGCGCACTACGCGCTGGTTGCCCTCGGCCACGGCGACGACGGCGCAGACGAACAGGTCAATGCGCTGCGAGCAACCAATGTGGCCGAGCGAGAGGCGCGGTTCTAGAGCGGAACACCGCGCGCTCACCGGTGCTAGATTACAAGCAGTGTCCGCTTCGGGCGCTGTCAGATTTTTCAACTGAATATGCCGCCCAAAAAACGTCTGCTGGTTGTCGGTGATCGCGTGCTGATCAAACCCGAAGAGGGAGAGCAGCGCAGCAAGGTGGGGTTGTACCTTCCGGCCACTGCGGTGGACAGTCAGGCGGTGCAGGGCGGCACGATTGTGAATACCGGCCCTGGTTTGGCTCTGCCCGATCTGGGCGACCACTCCGATGAGCCGTGGCGCACCGCCGGTGGCTCGGGTCGTGAGGCGCGCTACGTGCCCATGCAGGCACGTGCGGGGGACTACGCAATTTTTTTCAAAAAGGCCGCCGTCGAGATCACGTTCGACAACGAGCAGTATCTGGTGGTGCCACAAGCGGCGATTCTGGCACTCGTACGCGACGGTTTGGGCGATAGCCGCGACAGCGGTGACACCGGAGCGAAGGAAACGTTCGACTACTGACCGGCGCGATTGTCGCGCGTAGTCAACTCTTTGGAGGAAGAACAACACATGATGTATCCAGAACAGATCGTTGCGCCAATGCGGGAAGAGCTTACCCGACTCGGTGTTGAAGAGTTGCGCACCGCCGACGCCGTGCACGAGAAGCTTGGCAAGGCGAGCGGCACGCAGTTGGTCATCGTCAACAGCGTCTGCGGTTGCGCTGCACGCAACGCACGCCCTGCGATCGCGATGGCGCTGTCGGGTGAAAAAAAGCCGGACGCCAGCTATACCGTGTTTGCCGGTCAGGATAGCGACGCCACCCAAGTGGCGCGGGGATATTTCACCGGGTACCCGCCAAGCTCTCCCTCCATTGCCCTCATCAAAGACGGTGATGTTGCCTTCATGCTTGAGCGCTGGCAGATTGAAGGCCGTTCTGCACAGGAGATCGCCGCCGATATGTCGGCGGCTTTCGAAAAGCATTGCACACCGGCCCCAGCTGAGGCGTAGTCCGCTCTGTCCGGCCCTCGACACATACGCATCGCGGGCCGGATCGTGGCCGGCTTCGCGTTGCTGGTGACCCTGACATTCCTGGCGTGGCTCTTTTTCGGGGTCCCAAAGCCCGTGGAGAACGTGTTGCGGGTGGCCGAGTTCGCGCCGTGCGAAAAGCGCTTTCGCACGGCGCGCTCAGCGGTTGATTCATTGGCCATTGATGCGCTGGTGCTGACGCCGAGGACACGTTTCACGGCGGCTGTGACGTGCGGCGGTTTGCGCGTCGCGGTGGAGCAAGCTGCCGCTACGGAGTCGGCGAGTCCCTAGGAAGCATTTTCACAAGGTTATTGCATAACGGTCGCCCCGGTTGGCCTAACGTGTTATTCGATAACACGTTATTCCACGAATCCGGGGCGACCGTTTTTGCTTCCAGCCTGCCCAAACCCATTGCGAAGGCTGTGTATCGCTTATAGTTTAGGTTCTCCTAACTAAACAATAAGCACTGACTGATGCCCGATCTTACGCTCTCCACTTCCGTCGAAGACTACCTCAAGGCCGTTTTCGTCCTCTCTCGTGAGGGCGGCACGGCTACAACCACCGAAATCGCGACGCGGTTGGCGGTCTCAGCCCCCTCTGTCAGTGGCATGCTTCGGCGCCTCGCCGAACAGGGGCTGGTGGACCATGTGCCCTACCGCGGCGTGGCCCTTACCCCGGACGGTCGGCTGGCCGCTCTCCGCGTGATCAGGCGGCACCGCGTTATTGAGACCTACCTCGTGGAGCGCCTGGGGCTCGGATGGGACGAGGTGCACGTCGAGGCGGAACGTCTCGAACATGCCGTCTCCGAGCTGGTGCTCGAGCGCATGGCGCACGCGTTGGGGCACCCGGAGTTTGACCCACACGGCGACCCGATTCCCGCCGCCGATGGCAGTGTGCCGTCGCGCGTGGTTCGTCCGCTGTCGGCGGTGGCCGTAGGCGAACAGGTGCTCGTGCAGCAGGTCCTGGTGCACGACGGAGATGCGCTGCGCTATCTCGCGCGCGTTGGCCTGGTCCCGGGCGCGTCCATCCGGATCTGCGCACAGGAGCCAGTTGCCGGCACGGTGCACATTGCGTGCGCCGACGGCGATCATGTGGTCGGCCATGCGTTGGCCGAACGTCTGCTTTGCGCCGAAGTTGAACCGGCGCCGGGAGCTGCAAACCGTGGTTGATCCCGCGCGCGCCCTTGTGGTGTTCGCACTGGTTGTTGTGGTGCTCGCCGGTGTCTTTTGGCCGCAGCGTGGCCTGCTGGCACTTGTGCGCCGCACTCGGCGGGTCACCGAACGGGTGCGAATCGAAGACGCGGTCAAGTACCTCTTTCACGTGGGTGAGGACGGGAGCGTGGTGCGCCCCGAAGCCCTGGCTGGCGCGCTGGTAGTGCGCGAGTCCGTGGCGCGGGCCCTGCTCACGCGCTTGGTGGAAACGGGATTGGCGCGCAACGAGGGCGCGGGTTTCCGCCTCACCGACAGCGGACGGCGCGATGCGCTCCGTTTGGTGCGCACCCATCGACTCGTGGAGCAGTGGCTGGCCGATCGCACCGGTATGGCGCCCAGCGAATGGCACGCCGTGGCGGAGGACGCCGAACACGAGCTCACGCAGGAAGAAGTGGACGCACTGGCGGCACGTCTTGGTCAGCCAAGGTTCGATCCGCACGGCGATCCCATTCCTACGGCCACGGGTGAGCTGCCGTTTAACGACCGCGTGTTGTTGGGCGCGCTGGCGCCGGGCGAGGCCGGTCTCATCGCGCACCTCGAAGACGAGCCTGCTGAAAGCTACCTGGCGCTGCACGCGGCCGGCCTCACCCTTGGTCGGGCGCTTGTTGTGCGGGCACGCGACGCCCGAGCCGTTGAACTGGAGATCGACGGCGCACGCGTGTCGCTGCCCAGAATGCTCGAGTCGAGCGTCAGCGTGCAACGCGCGCCCTACACGCGCACGCACCGCCAGAGCACCCTCGCCGACCTGACGCTTGGCCAGTCCGGCACCGTTCTCGCCATGGACCTCGAGTGTCGTGGTGCTCAGCGAAGGCGCCTGCTCGATCTTGGTGTCGTACCCGGAACACGCATTGCGGCCGTGCTGCGCAGCGCCGCCGGAGATCCCGTGGCCTACGACATCCGCGGCGCGCTGATCGGATTGCGAAAGCAGCAGGCGGCCTGGATTCTCATTGAGCCCGAGTCCATCACCAGCGAGAACGCTGAGGGCGGTACAGCGGCCGGTGATGCCACCTCAAGCGATACGGCATCAGGTCATGTCGCACAGCTCGACGCCACGGTGCGAGACGCCACGCCAGTCGCTGCCACAGCTTCTGCTGCCGCAATGGGGCGCTCATGAGCCCGTCCACGTTCCGCGGTCAGGCGCTCGCCCACGACACCGAGTTGGTGCAGCTCTCCGCTCGCTCGGAGCGATTCCAACATTTGGTGGCCCTGGCCGGCAATCCGAACACGGGCAAAAGCACCGTGTTTAATGCGCTCACAGGACTGCGACAGCATACCGGTAACTGGCCCGGGAAAACGGTCACGCGCGCCGAAGGTTACTTCGCGGCCGGCGGGACCCGCTTCAAACTCGTCGATCTCCCCGGCACCTACTCGCTGCAGGCGGCCAGTGACGACGAACAAGTGGCCCGCGACATGCTGCTCTTCGGGCGCCCGGATGTCACCATCCTCGTGCTCGACGCCACTCGCTTGGAGCGCAATCTCAATCTCGCACTGCAGGTGCTCGCGATCACGCCGAGGGTGGTGGTATGCCTCAACCTCATGGACGAGGCGCGTCGACACGGCATTGGCGTCGATCCGGCCGCCCTGGCTCGTGCGCTTGGCGTGCCGGTGGTGGCCGCGTCGGCGCGATCCGGCGAGGGCATTGAGGCCGTGCGCGAAGCGGTACGCGCGATGGCGGCGGGTGAGACGGTCACCGCGCCGTACCGCGTGCCGCGCTTTGACGACACGACCGAAGCTACGATCGCCACGGTGGAGCAGGCCGTACTCACCGCATACCCGGACCTTCCCAACAGTCGCTGGGTCGCGCTACGGCTGCTCAACGCCGACGATCGCGTCGAGGCGGCGGTGCAAAACGGCGAGCTGGCCGCGTTGTCCGAGGAACGGCCGCGGGCGGCCCGCCCAACGCCCGTAGCCAGCGCTGCCCTTCACGACAACGGGGCGGTGGCCGTAGAAACCGGGAATGACGTACTCGGCGTGGCCAGCGCCGTGCGCTGGCAGCTGGCCGCCGATTTCCAGGATCGCATTACCGAGGGGATCTATCGCTCCGCCGAAGCCATTACGGCCTCCGCCCAGCTAGCCGGTGTAAAACGCGTGCGTTTTGATCTGGATCGCACGCTCGATCGCTGGCTCACGAGCCGAGTGACCGGGTTCCCGATCATGGTGCTCATGCTGGGTATCGTGTTCTGGCTCACGATTGCCGGCGCCAATGTGCCCTCGGCCATGCTTGGCACCTTGCTCATCGAGAACGGTCACGCGTGGATCAGTTCGCTGTTTGTCTCCGCTGGCTCGCCCGATTGGCTGCGCGGCTTTCTGGTGGACGGCGTTTATCTCGCCACGGCGTGGGTAATCGCGGTGATGCTACCACCGATGGCCATTTTCTTTCCGCTCTTTACGCTGCTCGAGGATTTCGGCTATTTGCCTCGGGTGGCGTTCAATCTCGATTCGATGTTTCGTCGGGTTGGTGCGCACGGCAAGCAAGCGCTCACCATGTGCATGGGTTTCGGCTGCAACGCCGCCGGTGTGGTGGCCACGCGCGTGATCGACAGCCCACGCGAGCGTCTGGTGGCCATTATCACCAACAACTTCTCGCTGTGCAACGGCCGCTGGCCCACGCAGATTTTGCTGGCGTCGGTGTTTGTGGGTGCACTGGCCCCGCCCGCGCTGGCCGGCCTGGTGTCGGCGTCGGCCGTGGTGGGTGTCACGTTGATTGGGGTGGCTGCCATGTTCCTAGCCTCCTGGATGCTCACGCGCACCGTACTGCGCGGCGAGGCCACGACCTTCAGTCTCGAGCTGCCGCCGTACCGCCCACCGCGTCTCTGGCAAACGCTGTACACGTCGCTGGTGGACCGCACCCTCATCGTGCTGTGGCGCGCGATCGTGTTCGCTGCGCCCGCCGGCGCCGTGATCTGGGTGATCAGCAACGTGGACATCGGTGGCATGAGCGTGGCCGAACACGTTGTGCAGGGGCTCAACCCGGTTGGCCTGCTGCTCGGGCTCAACGGGGTAATCCTGCTCGCCTACATCGTGGCGATTCCGGCCAACGAGATCGTGATTCCCACCGTGCTCATGCTCACGGTGCTCACCGGTGCGGCTCCCGAACTTGGTGCCGGGGCGGGCGTGATGTTTGAGCTCGATGCGGCCGGTGTGGGGACGCTGTTGCGCGACAACGGATGGACCACGCTCACGGCGGCCTCTCTCATGCTGTTCAGCCTGCTGCACAATCCGTGCTCCACCACCATCTACACAATTTATCGGGAAACAGGCAGCCTGCGCTGGACCACGCTCGCCACGATGCTCCCGCTGGTGATGGGCTTCGTGGTGTGCTTTCTCGTGGCGCAGATTTGGCGCCTGCTGGCGGGCGCATGAACGCGCGCGCTGTCATCGCGACCGTTGCAATGGCCGGTGTCGCCGCCAGCTGGAGCGCTCCGCTCGTGGCACAGGGTGTGCCCATCAAGCCCACCGTGCCAACGCGCTATGCGCCCTCGGCGCGTCCGGTGCTCCCGCTCGACTGGCGCGTGCGCACGCTCGACGGCACCGACGTACGAATGGACGCCTATCGGGGCCGGCCCATTTTTCTCAACCTTTGGGCCACCTGGTGCGCGCCGTGCGTGGCGGAGTTGGGGAGCATTGCCACGTTGCGCGATTCGCTCGCCGCACGCGGTCAGCACGACGTGGTGTTCCTCCTCATCGCCCCCGAGACGCGCCGCAGCGTGGAGCGCTTCCGACAGCGTCGACCCATCGACCTGCCATTCGTGGTCGAGGTCGATCCGCTGCCGCCTGTGCTTGGCATCAAGGCCGTGCCCAGCACCTGGCTGGTGGATCGCGACGGACGCATTGCCGCCGTGCATCGCGGTGCCCTCGCTTGGGACGCGCCCGATGTCGTGGCCTTCGTGTCGCGCATTCTGCAGTAGACCGTTCGCACGCGTTGCCGCGTGTGCCCTGTTCACCTTCGTGCACTTTCGGATCATGCCCAGTTGTTTTACTTGTCTTTGTCTGATCCTGCTCGCGGCACCGCTCTTCACGGCAGCTGCGCACACCGGTTCTCCCCGAGAGGTCGCGTTGCAGGTCGATTCCACCGGCACCGTACGCGGCGTCGTACGTGCCTCCGACGGGGTGCCGATAGCGGATGTTTCGGTGCGTGTGGTGGGTACCACGCTCGGTGCCCGCTCAGACGCCGTCGGCGCCTTCAGCATTTCCGGCGTGCCGGTGGGCGAACAGACGGTCCGCGTGATGCGTGTGGGGTTCGCGCCCGGTACTTATGCGGCGCAGATTCGTGCTGGCACCACAACCACGCTCGTGGTGGCACTTCAGCCCCGCGGTGAAGTGCTCGGCACCCTTTCCACGACGTCCACGCTGCGCGAACAGTTCACCAGCGAATCGCCCGTCCGCACCGAGGTGATCACCAGCCGCGCGCTGGAACGCAACGTGACTGGCAACCTCATGGATAATCTGAATTTTGTCTCGCCAGGCGTGAACGTGCAGGTGGACTGCGGGGTCTGCTTCACAAACTCCATTCGCATTAACGGCATGGAAGGGCCGTACACCGCCGTGCTCATTGACGGCACGCCCGTGATGAGCTCCCTGGCCACGGTGTACGGGTTCAACGGCCTGCACCCGGCGCTGATCGAGCAGGTAGAGATCATTCGCGGCCCGCTCAGCACGCTCTACGGATCGGAAGCCATGGGCGGCGTGATCAACATCATTACCAAAGATCCACGCCTTGCACCGCGCTTCGCGCTCAACTCCTTTGTGACCACCGACGGGGAATCGAATGTGGACGCGGCCCTCACACCCACCATTGGCAGCGCACGCGTGCTTCTGAGCGGCAACTACGCGCGCAACAATCGGTTCGTGGACCGCGATCCCGACGATTTTTCCGACCTGCCGCTTGTGGAGCGTCTAAGCGCGTTCGCCAAATACAGCCAGGGTTCGGCGGAGGCGCGTCGACTCGACCTCACCGGCCGCTGGTATCAGGAGGAGCGATTTGGCGGGACGTCTGCGTGGACCCCCGGCGACCTGGGCAGCAGCTCGGTGTACGGCGAGTTCATTGCCACACAGCGCGCCGAACTCATTGGCAACTGGCGACTGCCGGTAAGTGCCGAATCGTTGCGACTGTGGTTTTCCGGCACGTGGCACGATCAGGATTCGTGGTACGGTGACACGCAGTACGCCGCCACGCAGGGCACCGGCTTTGCGCAGCTCGTGTGGGACCGTTCGGTGGGGCGACATGCCCTGCAGCTTGGCTCCACGCTGCGGTACCAGCTGTACGACGACAACACACCGGCCACGGCCGAGGCCGACCGTTCGCTTATTGGCGGCGTGTTCGTGCAAGACGAAGTCGAGGTGCGAAAGGGACTCACCGTGCTGGGCGGACTGCGCCTGGATCGCTACGGTCGCCATGGGCTGATTCCGGCGCCACGAGTGGCCGTGAGGTGGCTGCCGTTTGACCACGATCACACCACCATTCGCGTGAACGCCGCCACCGGGTTCCGGATCGTCAACCTCTTTACTGAAGACCATGCGGCACTCACCGGTGCGCGACAGGTGCTCATTGCGGAGTCGCTCAACCCCGAGCGGTCGCAGACGCTGACGTTGGGTGTGGAGCAGCACGTGCATCTGGCCGATGGTGCCGACGTGCTCGTACTCGGTGTCGATGCGTTCAACACCCGATTCAGTAACCGTATTCAGCCCGACTACGACAGCGATCCCAACCTCATCATCTACGACAACCTCAATGGCACCGCCGTTTCGCGCGGCGTCTCGCTGAGCGCGCAGCTCGATGCGCCCTCGCGACCGTGGACACTGGCGGCCGGTGTGACCTGGCAGGACGTAACGATCACCGAGGCCAGCGTCACCAGCCGCGTTCCTTTTGCCGCGCGCCTGCTGGGCAACGTGACGGCGGGTGTGATTCTGCCACGTCTGGGCACCACCATAGACTGGACCGCTCGCGTGGTAGGCCCCATGGCGTTGCCCGAGTTCGAGGCACGCGCCACGACCTCACCGTGGTTCAGCGAACACAACGTGCAACTCACGCACCCGCTTACGCGCACTTGGCAGGTGTACGCCTCGGTACGCAACCTGTTTGACTATCGGCAGCAGAACGCCATCGTGGGCGCCGATGCCCCGTTCAGCGACCGCTTCGATACGAGCTATGTATTTGGCCCGCTACAGGGGCGTCGGCTGCTGGCAGGTGTCCGGGTGACGGGCGCCCGATAGGCGTGCACGCGGCGCTCGCGTTCGATTGGCCGTAGATAGGCGTGCACGCGGCGCTCACGTTCGATTGGCCGTCGATAGGCGTGCACGCGGCACTCACCTTCGATTGGCCGTGTTGACCGATCACACGAGAGCGTGCGCAGTAGGCGAGGCCTTGTAGCCTGGCCTCTTTCGCACGCCAAACAGAGCCCCTCACGTGTCCTGCGAATCTCCATCACGCCTGAGTCCCTCCAGCCGGCCGCACACATCGTCCGCTCCCATGACGTGTTCAGCGCTGCCCTAACGCCGCCTCACCCACCGGGCGAGTTCGCGCACCGTCGGGCGCTTGCCGTACATGAGCAATCCCACGCGATAAATGCGCGCGGCCAACCACGTGGCCAGTACCGCGCCGGTGATCACCGAGGCCAGCGCACCGGCCAGATGCGTGGCGGGTACGTCTGTCATGGACATGCGCATGGGCATGACAATCGGCGCGCTGAATGGCAGCACGCTCAGCAGTACGGCAATCGTGCCATCGGGTTGCATCAGGATGTTCTGCAGAAACATCACGCTGAGCAGCAGCAGCAACACCACGGGCATTTGCGCTTGTTGCGCTTCCTGCTCGCTGTTGACGGTTGCTCCAACGGCCGCAAAAAGACCGGCGTAGAACAGAAAACCGAAGACAAAAAACAGCAGAATGATGACCGCGCCAGCAACTCCGATGTCGGGCATGGCGAACGGCAGTCCACCAGCGTCAAAACTAGATAGCACGCGTTCACGCACGCTGTACATGAGCCAGCCCACACCAACCCAGATCATGATCTGGGTCAGCCCTACGCTGCCCACGCCAATCACCTTGCCAATGAGCAGGCGAGACGGCGAAATGCTCGCCAGCACGACTTCCGCGACACGTGATTGTTTCTCCTCCAGTACGCCGCGCATGACGTTGAGACCATAAATGAAAATCGTCATGTACAACAGCATCGCCACACCAATACCAAACAACACGCCGGCAAACGCATTGCCATCGCTTCGACCACGCTCGGACAACCGCTCGGTGGCGATCGTCACATTCACACCGGTGAGCTGGTCGCTCGTTGACGCGTCGAGGCCAGCCGCCTCCATGCGCATGAGCTGGACCTGACGCTGCACCGACCGCTCCAGCGCCGACATCTCGAGCATTGCTGTTGTATTGGTGCCAGCATAGCGGGCGGTTCGCCCGGCCAGCGTGGCTGAATCGAGCACGAGATAACCGCGCACCGAGTCCGCCAGCACGAGTGTTGTGGCTCGCTCCTCCGCCTCGGCCAGAGTGGCCGACTGCACGCGCTCGAGCCGAGCCTGACTGGCGCCACCACTCAACCCGCCGCCCAACGCGGAGGCCACGCGCTCGCCCAAGGCCGACGCGGTTGCATCGAGAATCACAATGCGCGACAAATCCTCCGGTCCCCGGGCACGATCACGCGCCGTGAGAATGGCCGGCAGAAACAACAGTGCACCAAAAAGCACCGGTCCAAAAACTGTGGCAATCAGAAACCAGCGCGAGCGCACACGCTCCAAATACTCCCGTCGAATGACCGCCCAAAGCTTAGCCATGACCGGTCATCCCTGCTTCAACATGTGAAGCCCCCACCCGATCCAGAAAAATCCGGTGCAGTGACGGACGTACCAACTCAAACCGTTCTATTTGAGCACCGGCGCCCACGAGTGCCGTGAGCAGCGTTGGCGCGTGAACGCCTTCGGCCAGTTCCACTTCAACCAATCGATGCGAATCGTCCACGCGTGTGACGAGTGCGCGATTGTGCAACACCGACTCAACGGCCGTTGGTGGCGACGACGCAAACATGATGGTCACCATGCGTGCGGTGTGTTCTTCCCGAACATCGCTCACCCGACCGTCCAGTACAACTTCACCGCGAGCCATGATGCACACCGAATCGCACATGCGTTCGGCGTTGTCCATGATGTGCGTGGAAAAAATGACGGTTCGTCCCGCCTTGCGCAGTTCCACCACGGTGTCCTTGAGCGCCTGCGCATTGATGGGATCGAGTCCGCTGAACGGTTCATCGAGCACGACCAGCTCGGGCTCGTGCAACAACGCACCAATGAACTGCACCTTCTGCTGCATGCCACGCGAAAGCTCGTCCACCTTGGCATGGCTCCAGTCCTCCGAACCACTCTTGAGGCCCAGTCGCTCAAGCCAGCCATCGATCCGGCGGTCGGCATCGCGTCCCGACAATCCCTTGAGCTCGCCGAGAAAGCGAAGCACCCGTCGCACCTGCATTTTTCGATACAAGCCGCGCTCTTCGGGCAGATAGCCAATGCGGTCAACAATGTTCGGATCATCATGCGCCGCGCCTAGCACCCGGATATCACCCGAGTCTGGCGCGATGATGTTGAGCAGCATGCGAATGGAAGTCGTCTTGCCGGCGCCGTTGGGGCCGAGCAGCCCGTACACCGAACCACGGGGAACGGTGAGGGAAAGCTCTCGAACGGCAACGTGCCCGTCGTATTGCTTTACGACCTGCCGGATGGAGACGGCGGGTTCAGACATGCATATGGAGGGTGTGAGGGAGTCGCATCACGCAAAGCTAATCGCCGCGCTCCCGGCAGCGACCATTCGTGGCCCCCGATATCCGCATCCTTCACACACCGAACCGTCGCCACGCCTGCCCAAGCTGCCAGATCACCCTGCTCGGCAGCTACCGTTCTCCACCAGTCTGTTCGGTAACCTGACCGTACGGCTTGACCCACAGTCGCACCATGCCGCACGCACCCTGTGGCACCTGAAACTGCAGCGCGAGCGGTGTACCGACGTTTGAACGGAAAAACTCCAGCGCTTCGATGTCCTCGATCGCAAACGCGTCAACATCGATCCCCAACATCGGGTAGCCGGCGTTCACCGAGATGGCGGGCACGCAGACGCTGCGAAAGCGGTCTGGGAGCCCAAAGTTGTACCACTTTTGCCGCTCCCGCCCACCATCAGCCAGCGCCCGATGTGCCTGCTGCACATCAAATGGAAAGTTGGGAATGTACTGTCGCAGCAGGATACTCACCGACGGCGCTCGCGTGTTGGCGATGCGATCCCGTGTGATGAGTCGCCCCCACGCCTTCACGTCCTGCGTGAACCACGGAGCTGATCCGACGCCGCGGCCAAAGCCACTCTCGGCCGTGACTTCCACCGCCGACAGTGTCACGGGCAACATCTCCAGCGCCAGCCGCACTTCACGCGGCGTTTTCTGATATTGCACCGTGAGTGTTTGCCGAGCCGGCGTGTAGCCGAGCTTGCGCGCATAAAGCCAGTAGTCGCCCCAGCGCACGTCAGCAATGCGGAAGACGCCGTTGCGATCGGTGCGCACCGAACTGCTGCGCTGGCTGATGTACACCTCGGCGTCGACCAACGGTAATCCGCTGGCATCGCGAACGCTGCCCACAACCACTTCGCGCGACTGGTCGGGATCTTGCGCCTGCAGCATCAGGGGGAACGCGCCTGACAGGAGCGCAGCGAACAGCGGGGTGAGCATCGTGGCACGAATCGGCGCAAGCGATGCTCTGACTGATGTGGAGCGCTTCACGCGAACCTCCGGAAGGGATCTCCTGAAATATACCGCGTGATGGGTGGTGGGTTCCAGATTGCTTCGGAAGGGAGCCGGTCCCCTTTACCCTTCCTGATTTCTCATGTGGTCGGCCACAATCCGCAGCTTTCCCGTCAACTCTGCACGCAGCGCCTCCGGCAGGCTGTGCTCCGACAGCGCGCGCTCCATGCACCAGAGCCACTCATCGCGTTCGCGCTTCCCAATGGCAAACGGAAAGTGTCGCATGCGCAGTCTTGGATGTCCGTACTTCTCTACGTACACCGGTGGGCCGCCGAGCCAACCGGTAAGAAACATCTCGAGTTTATCGCGCGATACTTTAAGGCTCCGGGCATGCAGCGCACGCACATTCGCCGCCTCGGGCGCGGTGTCCATGAGGTCGTAAAAGCGATCGACCAGCGTGCGCACACCCTCGGCGCCGCCAGCGAGCTCGAAGTGCGTTGTTGTTGCGTCGGTCATGGCGTCTCCCGCACACGTGGCGGCGATGTTTGCACAGCGGTTTTCTCGTCAGGTTCGGCTAGCGTTTGCACAGCGGTTTTCTTGTCAGGTTCGGCCAGCGTTTGCACATCGATCTCCTCGTCAGGCGCCACCACTGTTTGCACGCTGATCAAACCTTCATCAGTTGGCTCCGCACGCAACCCCAGCGCCTCGCGTATCGCCCGTGCGCCAAACTTCTGAATGGCCCACGAAAACACCAGCAATCGTGCCGTCCGTGCAGCCGCCAGAGAACCAATGAACACCAGATATGGCATGCCGTACGCGCCCGCTGAGACGGCCAGCAGTTTGGTGCTGATGGGCGAGAACGCGCTACCAATCACCAGCAGCCATCCGTACTTCGTGAGCAAATCCTGCGCTTTCTGCAATCCACCTGCATCAATGCCCGTCCAGCGGCCAATGGTGTCGCTGACCACGGCGAGTGCCTCTCCGCCCAGAAAAAAGAGTAGTGTTGCGCCAACGACGGTGCCGGCTATGGCGAACGCGGCCAGTCGGTAGGCGTGTTTAGGTTGCGCCAGCGCGAGCGGTAGATACAACGCGTCGGCGAAGCCCGGTACGATCAGATTCTGCAGCACGCCATACACAAATACCGCCGAACCGCTCCATCCGCGGTCGGCAATGAAACGGAGCTTGTCGAAGACCCGCTGCAGTTTTCCTGCCGCCGCTGGCGTGGGCCCTGGGGCGGGCGCTGGGGCGGGCGCTGCGGGCTGTGTCGGAGGAGCAGGCGGTACCGCTGGCGAAGCCAGTTGCGTCACGCTCAACGCGCGGCGCGCCGACGTTCCGCCATCTTCACCGCTTCAAACGCATTGATAATGCCGCCCGTCACCGACAGCGAACCAAACGCGACGCGTGCATTGGGTGTCCCGCCGGGCGGCACCACCTGCAGCGTCTTGAGTGGCGTGACCGTGGCCAGCAGAATCTCGCGCACGTCAGCGGCCTTCAGTTCGGGATAGTAGGCCATCAGCAGCGCCGCGACGCCGGAAACGACGGGCGCCGCCATGCTGGTGCCGCTCTGCCGCTTGAACTCGTCGCCCGGAACGGCGGAGTAGATGTCAACGCCCGGTGCAAACAGGTCCACACGCGTCTGACCAAAGTTGGAAAACGGTGCGGCGACTTCATTTCCACCCTTCCACGACGAGGCACCCACTTCAATCCAGTTGCGTGCTTTTTCTGTTGCGCTGAGCGTCGCGTTGGGGAAGTTTGGCGTGACATCAATATCTTCGCCATCGTTACCGGCTGCGTGCACGAGCAGCACACCTTTACTGTCGGCGTAGCGCACCGCGTCGTTTACCAGCCCCTTGTCGGGGGAATAGCTTTTGCCAAAGCTCATGTTGATGATGTGGGCGCCGTTGTCCACTGCATAACGAATGGCGTTGGCCACATCCTTGTCGCGTTCGTCGCCATCGGGCACGGCACGCACACCCATGATACGCACACCATCCGTGATACCATCCAGACCAATCGCATTGCCACGCACGGCCGCAATGATTCCGGCCACGTGTGAACCGTGCGATGCATCTGGGCCTGTGATGTCGCTGTTGCCGTAGCCTGTTTCGAGACCATTGCTGTAGTCATCGCCCACAATGCCGCGTGGGTTGAACGCGGTATCGAGCGCGTACCGCGCCTGACTTTCGTACGCCGAACGCGCTTCAGTCAGCTCGGCTGGTGTAAGGCCGGCACCAGCCATCTGCAAATACATCTGACGGGCCTGCGTTACCGTGGGCGACGTGGGCCGCAGTGCCTCGACCTTGTCCTTGGTCACATCACCGGTGATCTCGGGACGCAGCATGGCAACGGCGCCGTCGAGCGCACGTGAAATGTTCTGAATCTGCACCAGTGTTTGCGTGACTTCCGTCTTGCGCTCGCCATAGGCCTGCGCGATGCCTTCGCACTCGTTCATACGCGCCGCCGTCGGCGCAGCTGTACCACCACTTTCCCGCTGGCAAATGGCGTAGAGTCGCGTCACTTCAAACGTGTCATGATGCACATTTTTCCCGTCCGCGCCACCAATGAAGTTCCACCCGCGAAGGTCGTCGGCGTAACCGTTTTTGTTGTCATCCGTCCCGGTCCCGCCACGCTCGTTCGGATTCTGCCACAGCACCGCGCGCAAGTCCACGTGCGCCGTGTCTACGCCGCCGTCGATGACGGCCACAACCACTGTGCGCCCGGGAGTGCGACCGGCCAGCAGCTCACGGAGCGCGCGTTCGGAGCCCACACCGGCAATGCCATCGGTGGCCAGGTCACGCAGCTGCCAGTTCACGGGCGACTCATCCAGGCCCACCGCAGGCGGCGGTGTGATGTCCAGCGGTGCGGTGGCTACTGCGGGCGCGGTAATCGGCACTGGGGCCGTGCTGGGGGTCGACGTCGGCGCGCAGGCAGCGGCAGTGGCCAGCGCCAGCAACCAGACTGGGCGTGCGGCGGCGGCGAATGAGGACGGGGTTGGAACGGACACAGTACGCATGGGCGGTATTCAGGTTGAAATCAAAGACGGTCGAGGTCGTCCTGGCCAATCACGGGATGCCACGGCAGCAGCTCGTAGTTCACCAACGCGTGCTTGGTGAACGGATCGCCATCACGCACACGATCGAGCGCATCATTGGGATGGTCGTCCGGGATGCGCAGCAGCAGGGCGCCGCCCACCCGCGGATCGAACGGACCGGAGGCCAGCAAAACACCCGACTCTTTGAGACCCCGCAGGTAGGCACGGTGTGCCTCAAGGTGCGGCGTGATCTGTTCGAGCGGGTAGCGATAGCGGAGAATGGCGAGTGCGTACATGAAGGGAAAGCTCGCGTGGGGCGGGGCTGAGTGGAGCCGGGCTGCTCGCTTCGCCACGGTTACCAAGGGAAAACCGACACCTGCAATATATACTTTTGAAATTCTGTACTTTGCAAAACCCTTCGCTCCGTGCTCGCCGTCAAAGCGCGGGCCGTGCGCGTCGGCGAGCGGGGAGCCTAGCCGTTCATCCTTTCCGAACTCACATGCAGCGCCTCACCCAGCGCCTCACCCAGCGCCTGCCACGGCATCCGCGCACAGCCCACGCGCTGCGGATACGCGGCCACTCCGGCGAGCGCCTGCAGGTCGGGCTGCTCACCAAGCGCTCTAAGCGCCTCACCTCGCAACACGCCCTCCACCTGCTCAATCAATACGTGGGCCTCCGCCACGGTGGCCCCACTCACGGCGTCGGTCATCATGGACGCAGACGCGGTCGCGATGGAACAGCCGCGTCCCTCAAAACCAACGTCGGTAATCGTGTCACCGCGCACCACTACACCCACACGCAACTGATCACCGCACAGCGGGTTTTTTCGCTCAGCCTCACCGGTACAGGCAGTAGGCAGGCCACGTCCGTGCGGCGCGCGGTAATGCTGTAAAATCACATCCTGATACATGGCCGAGAGCAATGCCGGGCTTCGGCGCGCTTCGGTCATGCCGAGTCGTGCGCAAACATGCGCTGCGCCTCGGTGAGTGCGTGCACCAGCGCGTCGACATCTGATCCGTCGCTGTACACAAAAAAGCTCGCGCGGGCTGTAGAGTTGGTGCCGAGCCTCCGCATGAGCGGCTGCGCACAATGATGACCGGCCCGAATGCACACACCATGCTGATCGAGAATGGTGGCCAGATCATGCGGATGTACGCCGGCCAGCGAAAAGCTGACCACGCCACTTCGCTGCGACGCTGGTGGTCCATAAATGTGTAATCCTTCCATACCCGACAAACGAGCGTGCGCAGCTTCAAGCAGCGCCAATTCGTGTTCACGCACCTTCGTCATGTCCAGCTGTTGCAGATACCGCACCCCGGCCGCCAATCCCACGGCGTCTGCGGCGTTGGGTGTGCCGGCTTCGAACTTGTGCGGCAGCGTATTCCACGTGCTGTCCTGATCGTTCACCCACTCAATCATATCGCCGCCAAACTGCCACGGCGCGCACTCCAACCATCGCGCGCGCGTACCAACCACACCACCAATGCCCATCGGACCGAGCAGCTTGTGTCCGCTGAAGGCGTAGAAATCCACGCCGAGTGCATCAAACTCCACCGGTAAATGCGGCGCACCCTGCGCCCCATCAAGCACGATGATGGCCGGACTCTTTTCGCGCACCATACGAACGACTTCGGCCACCGGTGTGATGGAGCCCACCGCATTGGATACCTGCGTAATGGCCACGACGCGCGTGCGCGGGGAGAGCAATGACGACAGGTGATCAAGATCAATGCGCTGGTCACTCGTGAGCTCGGCGATTCGCAAATGCGCGCCCTTGGCGAGTGCGAGCTGCTGCCAAGGCACAAAGTTGGCGTGATGTTCAAGCGCCGTGATCACGATCTCGTCGCCGGCCTGCACGTGCGTATTGCCCCAGGCATTGGCCACCAGGTTCATGCTTTCGGTGGTGCCGCGCGTAAACACCAGCGTGTCGGTGTCGGCAGCGCCGAGAAAGCGTGCGATGGTGACGCGTGCATCCTGATACGCATCGGTGGCGGCCGCGGAGAGCGCGTACGCACCACGGTGCGGGTTGGCGTTGGCCGTGCTGTAGAAGCCGGTGATGGCGTCAAGCACGACTTGCGGCTTTTGCGACGTCGCGGCCGAATCGAGGTAGTGCAGCGACGGCTGGGCCGCCAGCAACGGGAAGTCAGCGCGTGGCGCGAGTGGCGCGAGTGCGAGTGGCGCCAGCATGACAGGCTGTTCGGGCAACGTAATCGTGGTGCTCATGGTGCCTCCAAAGGTGGCTCGCGTCGCGGGCCAATAAACACTTCGCCATCACTGATGCGCACGTCGTAGGTGGCGATCGGATCAGTGGCGGGACCTTGCAGCGGAGCGCCGGTCAGACAGGAAAACCGTGCGCCGTGCCAGGGACATTCAATCACCGGCGTGCCGTCCGCCAGCTCGATACACTCTCCGCCCGACAGGCCAAAGCCGCGATGCGGACACACATCGTGCACGGCCCACACCTTCTCACCGCGACGCACCACACACACGCGTTCACCGTTGCCGAGGACAACGCCCATCGGCAATGCGTCATCGAGATCGTCGAGGCGTCCGGCGCGGGTGAAGTGCGGATGTGCTGGTAAAGAGACGGGCAAATCGCTGGGCATGTCTCCGACTATTCTGTCGAGACCAGCAGGGCGGCGGCCTCGTTCTCCCGGTCGTTTTCCAGCGCGGCGCGCAACGTATGCCAGGCCAGCGACGCGCACTTCACCCGAATGGGAAAGCGTGACACACTGGAGAACACCACCAGTTGCCCCAGTGCTTCACGTGTAATGTCAGCCTCGGCCGCGCGACCGGTCACCAGCGCGTGAAACCGGTCAAACAGCACGTCCACTTCGGCGCGCGTCTTGCCCTGCACGGCGGCTGTCATGAGTGACGCCGAGGCCTTGGAAATTGCGCACCCGTGTCCGGTAAACATCACCCGCGACACGGTGTCGCCATCGAGTTGCACGGCGATCTCCACCTGATCACCGCACAGCGGATTTTTGCCTTCCGCTGTGCCGGTGGCTTTGTCAAGCGTGCCGAAGTTGCGCGGCTTGCGGTTGTGGTCGAGGATGACCGATTGATACAGCTCCTGCAGGTCCGACATCTCGTGCTCAGTCGGCGGCCGACGTGTATCGGCGACGGCTCACCAGTTCGAGTTCATCGCGAATCGTTTCATTTTCAAGCGTTTCCAGCACTTCGGCAGCAAACGCATACGTGAGCAGCTGGCGCGAGATATCGGCATCAATGCCGCGGCTCTTCATGTAGAAGAGCGCCGTTTCATCAATCTGTCCCACCGTTGCGCCGTGCGTGCACTTGACGTCGTCGGCGAAGATCTCCAGCTGTGGCTTGGCATCGACCTGCGCGGTTCTGGAGAGCAGCAACGTGTTGTTGGTCTGCTTGCCATCGGTCTGCTGCGCGATGCTCTGCACAAACACCTTGCCGTTGAACACGCCGTGCGACGTGTCGTCAAGAACGCTCTTGTAAAGCTGACGGCTGAAACACTTCGGCCGGGCATGTTCAATGCGCGTCTGCACGTCGCCGTGCTGTTCGCCATCGAGCATGGTCAGGCCGTTGAGGGTTGTGCCGCATCCCTCACCGTCGAGCACCGTGTAAATGTTGGTGCGGGACAGCTGTGCTCCCGTCGTGAAGCAAAACGACAGGAAGTGCGAATCGCGCCCCTGACGCGCTTCAATGGTGCTCACGTGAAAGGCGTTGCGCCCTTCGCGCTGAATGTTGAGATGATTGAGCGTGGCGCCGTCTTCCACCATCACTTCGGCCACCGCATTGGAGAAGTACGCACCGTCGGTGAGACCTACCCAGCTCTGAATCACCGTGGCCTTCGCATGACGTTCGGCGTACAGCAGCACGCGCGGATGCTGCATGCCGCCCACGCCCTTGTCGGTGGTGACGAACAGCAAATGCACGGGCATGTCAATCACCATTTCCTTGGCCACATGCACCACCGCGCCTTCGCCCAGAAACGACGCGTTGAGCGCCGTAAATCCATCGCGATCGGCCGGTGCGGCGGTGCCCAACTGTCGCGCCACGACATCACCGAGTTCCGTGACGGCCTGCGCCAGGGGAAGCACGCGAATGCCATCGGGCAAGTCGCCAACGGTGCTGAGTGATGGCGCGTGTACACCATTCACAAACACCAGTGTGGGCCACGAGGTGGAAAACAGATAGGGCGCCAACTGCTCGCTGGTCACGTCGCTCATGTCACCGGTCATCGGTACGAACGACGTGTCGGCCAGCGACGCGACGCTGGTATAATGCCAGTCTTCCACCTTGGTGGTGGGCAGTCCGAGCTGCTCGAACGCGCGTGCGCCCGCTTCGCGCTGCGCGCGCAGAGCGTCCGGTGCGTGCGCCGACGCAGCAGCCGTTGCCTGACTCAGCAGAGCCGGTGCAAGGAGTGTGGTGCTCACGCGACCGCCTCCACCAGCCAATCGTACCCGCGCGCCTCGAGCTCGTGCGCCAGCTCCTTGCCACCCGACTTCACAATGCGCCCGCCGGCCAGCACGTGCACGTAATCAGGCACGATGTAGTTGAGCAGTCGCTGATAGTGCGTGACCATGATCGTTGCCGTGTCGGGGCGCTTGAGCGCGTTCACGCCGTTGGCCACGATACGCAACGCATCGATGTCGAGTCCAGAATCTGTTTCGTCGAGAATCGCCAGTGCAGGCTTGAGCACCGCCATTTGCAGAATCTCGTTGCGCTTCTTCTCGCCACCGGAGAAACCGGCGTTCACGGAGCGGTGCAGCATCGCGGGATCCATGTCCACGAGCTTGAGCTGCTCCTCGACGAGATCGAGAAACTCCATGGGGTCTACTTCGTCCTTGCCCTGCGCCTTGAGCTTGGCGTTGTACGCGGCGCGCAAAAAGTAGGCGTTCGACACACCCGGAATCTCTACCGGATACTGAAACGCCAGAAACACGCCTTGCTGCGCGCGCACTTCGGCGTCCATTTCAGCCAGATTCTCACCGTTGTACAGAATTTCGCCGCCGGTGATTTCGTACGCCGGATGACCAGCCAGCACCTGGGCCAACGTGCTCTTGCCGGAACCATTGGGTCCCATCACAGCGTGCACTTCACCGGCGTTCACGGCAAGTGTGATGCCTTTCAGGATTTCCGTACCATCGACGGAGGCGTGCAGATCGCGAATCTCGAGCATGTGCATTCTATAAGCGGTGCGATGGGGCGATAGCCCCGGTTCAAGTTCAGTGGGCGAAGACGTACCGTGTCACGAACAGTGTCACGTGAAAACCAAACAACGATCAGCCGACGCTGCCTTCAAGCGTAATGCCAAGCAGCTGCTGCGCTTCGAGCGCAAACTCCATGGGCAGTTCCTTGAACACTTCCTTGCAAAAGCCGCTTACAATCATCGACACGGCCTGCTCGGCGTCCAACCCACGCTGCTTGAGATAAAAGATCTGGTCTTCACCGATTTTGCTGGTGGAGGCCTCGTGCTCAAGGATGGCCGAGTTGTTTTGTACTTCGATGTACGGGAAGGTATGTGCACCGCACTCATTACCCACCAGCATGGAATCGCACTGCGTATAGTTGCGCGCGCCTTCTGCCTTGGGGAGAATGTGCACCTTGCCGCGATACGAATTCTGTCCCTTCATCGCGGAAATACCCTTGCTCACGATGTTGGACTTCGTGTTGCGACCAATGTGGATCATCTTCGTGCCCGTATCCGCTTGCTGCATCTTGGACGCCACGGCCACCGAGTAGAACTCGCCCACCGAGTTGTCGCCCTGGAGAATGACGCTCGGGTACTTCCAGGTGATGGCGGACCCGGTTTCCACCTGCGTCCACGAGATCTTGGAGTTCTTCATGGCCTTGCCACGCTTGGTGACAAAGTTGTAGATGCCGCCCAGTCCGTTTTCGTCGCCGGCGTACCAGTTCTGCACGGTGGAATACTTTATCGTCGCGTTGTCGAGCGCCACGAGTTCCACGACGGCCGCGTGCAACTGATTGGTGTCGCGCTTGGGGGCGGTGCACCCTTCGAGGTAGCTCACATACGAGCCCTCATCGGCCACAATGAGTGTGCGCTCAAACTGTCCGGTGGTGGCCTGGTTGATGCGGAAATACGTGGACAGCTCCATGGGGCAACGCACCCCCTTGGGGATGTAGCAGAACGAGCCGTCGGAAAACACCGCGGAGTTGAGCGCGGCAAAGAAGTTGTCGCTGTAGGGAATGACCGATCCCAGATACTTCCGTACCAGGTCACCGTGCTCGCGCACCGCTTCACTGAAGGAGCAGAAGATGATGCCTTCCTTTGCCAACTCGTCGCGGAACGTGGTGCCCACGCTCACCGAGTCGAACACCGCATCTACGGCCACGCCGTTCATGCGCTTTTGCTCATTGAGCGAGATGCCAAGCTTGGCGTACGTCTCGAGCAACTTGGGGTCGACTTCGTCGAGCGAACCGAGCGGATTGACCGACTTGGGCGCCGAATAATACGACGACGCCTGATAGTCGATGGGCTCGTAGGTGACGTTGGGCCAGTGCGGCTCCTTCATTGTGAGCCAGCGGCGGTAGGCCTTCAGACGCCACTCGAGCAACCACTCGGGTTCGTTCTTTTTGGCTGAAATAAAGCGAACGGTCTCCTCGCTCAGACCCGGCGGCAACGTGTCCGATTCGATGTCTGTGCTGAAGCCGTACTGATATTCCCGGTTGACCAGTTGGTCGATAGTGGCGCTCATATCTGCTCCTCGTCCCACACGGTGGGCCCGTTCGTCGATGACGCCATCGCGCCGATCGCCGACGGAACGTCGTTGTTCAAATCATGTTTGTCAGCGGCCGCGGTGCAGCTGACGTCGTATGCACACAAGGTGGATCCACCTAACCGGTGGGCCCGTCGTACAACCGTTGCATCGAGCAGTCGCGACAGCTGTCGCGCCTCAACCTCGCACGCTTCGGGGAACTGCAGCGCGATTTCGCACATCGCGCAGTTATGAATGCGCAGCGTGGCGCACTGCTCACCAGACGTATCGCCTTCGGCCATGTAGCCGCGCGACGTGAGCAACTCCGCCACCAACTGCACCCGCTCCGAGAGCGGCAAACCCTCCAGCACTGGCGCCGCATCGGCCGCCAGCTGATCCCACTCGCGCGTGAGCACCCGCGTGACCGACTTGGCACCACGCTCGCTCTGCAGCGCCTCGAGCGCCGACGCAAGCACCGTGGCGTATCGCCGAGGGAAAACCCCCTCGCCGGCCTCGGTGAGCCGGTAGGCGAACACTGGTGCCCCAACGCCGCGCACCTCGCGGGAGTAGCGCACCACACCGTCCTCTTCGAGCACCTTCAAATGCCGCCGCAGCGCGTTGGGCGTCACGCCAAAGCGCGTCGCCAACTCTGCCGCGGTGAGCGGCTGTTCCTTTTTGAGCGTGACCAGAAGTTCAGCTCGAACCCCCCGATACCCACCCAACGATCCAATCACATCTTGCATGGTACCTGCCTGTATAAGCCCTTCACCTGCGAGTTACCGGCCAACGTCCTGCCTATCCAGACAATATACGTCGGGAATCCGGAATCGACAACGAAACTGTTGACGAATCCGTTTGGTTCCTGGAGACCGTTGACTGATCGGGGTGACGAAAGTCTGCCGAATCAGTCGGCTTCTCAAAGCAACGCGGTGAAAATGCAGTGCTGCCCGTCACCGAATTTGTGCATATACGAGTTTGTGGCGCATTATAGGTGACTGAGTTCTGGTCGATTTTTCTTGCATGCTGCAAGAACACCCTTCGGAGGATAGGCTCTCGTGCGTGCCGCGCTGATTGTTGCGTTGCTAATGGCGGCGATTGGGGTCGTCTGGCTGGTCCGGATCCGGATGAAGGCCGATCGGCGCTCACATGTGCGCGACGGGCTGGCGCAGTTTGCGGCAGCATTTTCGGGCCGGGATTTACCATTCGCGCTGCTGGAGCACACCTACGCGCATCTCATTGAACGGCGGGAAGCGGTAGGAGAGAACGACGAGGCGCATTTTCTGGTCGCGCCGGGCCACGATTTGCGCGCCGTGTACCATCTTGACGCCCTTGATATTGAGGATGCAGTGCTGGTCATCGCCGATCGCGCCCGCGCGCGTCTGCCGAAGGCGCACGATCTCGATGAACTCAAGGGGCATGTCTACACCGTGTCCGATCTGGTGGGGTTTCTTGAACCCTATTTTGAGCCGCAGCTTTCGGTAGAGTGATCAGCGTTCAACCCAAACATTTCACGGTCGTGGTGCTGCTCGCGGGACTTACCGCGTGCGGTGGCGGCATCACCCCGTTGGCCTCGGCCACTGCGCCCACGCCGGAAGTGCGTCGCCCGTCATCGGCCGCGGCGATGCCGTTGGGACGCCCGGCGGTCTCCGGCGCCCTGAGCACCGGTGTGACCGAGGCCGATCTCGACGCGCTTTGGGTTCGGCAGCTGATGGTGCCTGTGGACGGCGCCGAGCCGTCCGATCTGCGCGATGATTATGACGCCAAACGCAGGGGCGGTCGCACGCACCGGGCGATTGATGTTATGTCGCCCAAGGGCACACCGGTGGTTGCCGCCGACGACGGTCGCATTGGTCGCCTCGGGACCACGCCCATCGGGGGCAACATCATATACGCCACCGATCCGGACGAGCGATTTGTCTACTACTACGCCCACCTCGACCGCCACGCGCGCGGGCTGCAGGTTGGTCAGCGAGTGCGCAAGGGCGATGTGATTGGGTACGTGGGCACCACTGGCAACGCGCCCGCCAGCGTGCCGCACCTGCATTTTCAGGTGATGCTGCGCGGTGCCGGACGAGCTTGGTGGGATGGCCCGGCGATCAATCCATGGCTTTTCTTTGTGTACTCCGGGTTGGCGAATCAGTAAAGTGAGTGCGAGCACGCCGGACGTTGCCGATTACGAGTCGGAAAGCGGACCGTCGCAGGGCGGCCGACCGGCGTTGAAACGCCGACCGTCGCACGGCGGCCGACAGGCGGTAGATTGCAAGAGCCCGACGCGCGACAACCAGTGGCGCTCAGTGATTATCCCGTACCCCACGCTCCATGACCATGCGCGGTAAGGATCGCGCAGCGCTACGCGCTGAAGCTCATCATCTCAATGTCACCGTGCATGTAGGCCACGGCGGTATCACCCCCACGTTGCGCAAGAGCTGCGACGACGTGCTGCGAACGCGCGAGTTGGTGAAAGGGCAGGTGGCCAAGGCTGGCGACCTGTCAGCGCAGGAAGCGGCCGACGCGCTGTCGAAGGAGTTGCGCGCGGAGATTATTCAGGTGATCGGTCGGACCTTCACGCTGTTCCGGGAGAATCCGGAGCTCGAGCGTGGTGAACTGCCGCCGTGGCGACGTTAAGCGCGCGTCGGTTCTGAATTTTTCAATTTGCCCGAACCGTTGGTCCCGATGGCCGGAACGCGCCATCGGTGCGTGACATTATGTTCGTAGTGATTCACCGTGTGTGGTTGCGACGTCGCGCCGCCTCACTCGTCTGCTTGTGAACATCGGGTCGCGCCGCTAAGCTGAGCGTGCCCGAATGCACACACCTCGTCAGCCTCGAGCCGGACCTCATCATGCCTTACATCATTACCGAAGCTTGCATCAGCGTCAAAGACAAATCCTGTGTGGATGTCTGCCCTGTGGATTGTATTTACGAGGGCGAGGATCAGCTGTACATCCATCCTGATGAGTGCATCGACTGCGGTGCCTGTGAACCCGAATGCCCCGTCACGGCCATCTTCCCCGAAGAAGATGTGCCGGTACAGCTCAAGTCGTTTGTGGGCAAGAACAAGGACGTGTTCAACTCGCCCACGCCGCCGGGTCGCCCCACGCGCTGACGGTCGCGCGGGCTGCTGCTGCAAAACGTCGCGCAGGTTGCCGCACAGGTTGCAGCGTCAGCTTTCGCGCACATTGCAGGGTCAGCTTCCGCGCTAGTGGCCGAAGTATCGGGCTTTGGCCCAGAACGCGGCAATCAGGGCAACGTACTGCAGCACTGTGCTGCGCTCACTCCAAAGTGCCTCACCCCACGCATGTGGTCCGCTCGCCGACGTGTTCGGCGGACGCGGAAACCAGCGTGGGGTTTGCGTTTTGTACGCAAGGTATTCCGGGCCGAAGATGGATTCCAGCACGCCCTCTTCGTAGCGCACGATGTAGTAGTACTCCACGGCAAAGAGCACCGTGGCCACGGGCAGGAACCAAAGCAGTCCGGACACTACGGTAAAGCCCATCCACACCAGCCAGTTGCCCACGTACAGCGGATTGCGGCACCACGCAAAGGCCCCGTAGTCGACCAATCGCTGCACTTCGCGCGAGCGGCGTCGCGTGACGGTGCCGGCGGCGGCCACGCCGGCCAGTCGCACCAGTTCACCAATGGCCACCATGGCCAGTCCCACGATCCACATGGTGCGCGTCTGCTGACCGGGCACGAGCAGTGGGATGGCGAGAAAGGGGACGGGAATCCAGCCCCGGTTCTTGAACAACACGGCACCAACGCGCGCGGCCGGAGACGTTTCAGCGGCACTGGGTGCGGTGGGTGCGGTGGATGCAGTCGATTGGACGGGCGAGCTGCTGGCGATCGGAGCCGGCTTGGGTGTGGTCATGTTGATGAGGAAATTATGAGCACAAAGTTGTGCGGTATGTTCGTCAATGCCTTCTTCATGCAGTCTGCAATGCGTTGAGAAACTCCGACAGCACGCAGGTCACCGCCGACGGACGTTCAAAGCAGCTCACATGTCCAGCGCCGGCAATAACATCGAATCGCCGACTGGTGCCGGGTGGAAGCAGCGCCACCAGTTCCTGCGCTTTGGCTGTTGGTGTGAGCACGTCTTCCTCGCCCACCGCCACCAGCGTTGGTACCGCCACGGCGCGCATGGTGTCCGTTGAATCGGGACGATCGCGCAACGCGGTCAGTGCTCCAACAATACCAGCGACCGAGGCGCTGCGCATGATACGCGCCATATCACTGGCCAGATCGGGCCGTAGCGATTGGGTGCTCCGGCCCATCATGCCCGGGATCAGCAATCGCACCACGGCGTCTACCCCTTCTCTGTGCGCCAGGTTGATCATCGCGTCGCGCTTCGCACGCGTGTCCGCATCATCGGCGGTGGCCTGCGTATCCAGCAATCCGAGGGCGAATACGCGCTCGGGGATGTGCCGCATACACGCCATCGCGATGTAGCCGCCCATTGACAGTCCCACCAACACGGCTTGGTCAATGCGCAACTGGTCGAGCACGGACGCCACGTCCCGGGCGTACTGCTCCATGGTAAACGGGCCGGTGTTCACCGATTCACCAAAACCGCGCAAATCGGGCGCAATACAGCGCACGCTCACCGAGAGAGAGAACACTTGCTGCGCCCACAACGCACGGGTGTGCGGAAAGCCGTGCAGAAACACCACCGGCAATCCGGTGCCGACGTCGTCAATCCCAAAATGACCGTTGGCAGTGTGAATGATCACGCGACAACCTCGCCATCATGACCGTTGGCTGTACGAATGATCACGCGACAACCTCGCCATCATGTGCGCTACGAACCATGGCTCGCTCGCGAGCATCCTGCCGCGCGGCCATCATGCGAATCGGCACCAGGACAGCGGCCGTGAGCGGCACCGCAACCATCAATCCAAGAAAACCGAACAGCACCGCCATCAGCGCCTGTGCAATGAGCGTGATGGCCGGCGGCAAATCAATTTCACCGCGCATGAGCGCCGGTATGAGCAAATTGTTTTCGACAAACTGGATGGCCGAATACGCCATGAGCACCAGCAGTGCCTTTTGTGGCGAATCAATGAATCCCATGGCAATGGCCGGTATCGCCGCGAGCACCGGTCCCACGGTGGGCACAAACTCCAGCAGGCCGGCAATGAGTCCGAGGGCAAACGGCGCACGCACATCAAGGATGAGCAACGCCACCGTCGACAACACACCGATTACGATCATCGCAATGAGCTGTGTAACCAACCATTTGCGCAGCACCTTCGACATCTCGTCCATCACCACGCGCACGTGCGCGCGATGCTCCGCCGGTACCACCGCCAGCAGCCAGTTGCGATAGACCATCGGCTCGGCGCCAATGTATATCGCCAAAAACATGACCAGTACCAGTCCACCAACTGCGGCAATCGTGCCGGTGACGAGTGAGAACAGTTGGCGCGATGATCCGGCCAGGCCTGACGACAACCGTCGCTGCAGCATTTCACTGCGGGTTGGCTCACGTGGGCCGGCCACGACGCCACTGGAGAGGATTTCCTCGCGCGCCCGTCGGCTCGCTTCAGCCACGTTGCGTTGCATGGCGCGTCGCAAACTGTCGCCCAGAAATGTGGTGCGTGCCTCAAGCCGCGCATCCAGATCTTCCAGCGACAACAGTGTCGTGTCGCCGAGTACTCCGGTGCGTTGCAGACTGTCGGCGAGGGTTGTGTCACGCTGGTCCGCAAACGGCGCGGCCGGCTTGAACAATCCGGAGTCGGGCGCGCGTGATCGCGGTGCGCGTGCGATCAAACTGTCGGAGATGGCGCGCGAGATGTCATCCAGTGTGGCCGTCGCAGCCGAGTCGAGCATGGGCGGCGGCGCGAGTGGTCGCGGCGTGACGGGACGTGGTCGCACGGGGGCTGGCGTCGTGTCTGGCCGTGAATCGGTTGTTGTCGCCGAATCAGCGGTGCTGTCTGGCGACTGTCGGAGGAACGGATCAAGAAATCCGAACTCCGATTTGTCCACGAGCGCCTGGATCTTCTCCAACGCCGACGGCAGCTCGCGTCGAATTTCCCGGGCCTGTACGCTGAGTGTCGGAAAGAGCAGGCTGAAGGCAAGAGCCATGAGTCCTACCGTGCCAAAGACGAGCACCGCGGACGCAATCCCTCGGCGGATGCCGAACCTCGATATCCGATCCACGCCGCTGGCGACGGCGACACCAAAGAGAACGCCCAGGAACACTACAAACACGAGGATGTTTGCGGTCCATAACAGCCGTAGACCAAGCCACACGCCAATCACAATCAGCGCAGCACGCGCCACCTGGCCTGATCGCCAGCGATCGGTGGCGGGGGAGGGGGAGGGCTCTCTTGGGGATGGGAGCGCGGGATCGGATGACGGACCCGTTGGGGGCGGCGTGGTGTCTGGCATAGAGTAGATAAACCTCAGCGGCCAGCCCCGCGAAGCAAGTGCAAACCGCACAATCTACCGTTTCCCGTACACTCCTTGCCGCCCCGTGCGTAACTTGGAGTGAGGCGCGCACGACGCGCGCCCTTTGCCGAGACCCCTGTGCCCGACGCCGCACCGCTCTATCTGGATTCCGCCGAAGCGGTTGACCGATTCCTCGCTGAACTTGGTCAACCAGCCGCGATCGCTATCGATACCGAAGGCGCCAGTTTCCATCGGTTCGTGGACCGCATTTATCTGTTGCAGATCTCCACGGAGCAGCGACACGCTGTCATTGACCCGTTACCAATCGGCACGCCCGAGCGTCTGGGGCGCCTGCTGCAAGACCGCAAGGTCGAGGTGGTGCTGCATGACGCCGACTACGACTTGCGGCTTCTGCGACAGGACTACGGCTGGCAGGTGAACGCGCTGTTCGACACGCGCGTGGCGTCTCAGCTGATCGGCCTACGTTCGTTTGGCCTGGCCGCGTTGCTCGAGCAGTATTTTGGCATCAAGCTCGACAAAAAGCATCAGCGGGCCGACTGGTCCATGCGTCCGCTGTCACCAGACATGCTGGAGTACGCGGCGCACGATACACGCTGGCTCCTGGACTTGCGCACACGGCTGCGCAGCGAGCTGGAAAAGCGCGGACGCTGGCACTGGGCTCAGGAAGAGTTTGCACGCGCCGAAGGCACGCAGTGGAATCCGGACGAAACGGGCCAGGCGTTCCTGAAGATGAAGGGCGCCCGCGATCTGAACCGTCGCGAACTGGCGCGCCTCAAGGAGATGGTGCTGTGGCGAGACTCGATCGCGCGCGATCTCGATCGGGCCACGTTTCGCGTGGTTGGCAACGAGGTGTTGCTCGAGCTCACGCGGACGTCGGTAGGGAGCGTGGGCGAACTCACGCGGGTGAAGGGTTTCCCGCGTTCCATGTCGGAATCCCGCATGGCCGGCGTACTGGCGGCGCTACAGCGTGGTGACGCGGTGCCCGACTCGGAGTTGCCGCATTTTCCCAAGGCGGTGCGCTGGGATCGCGATCCGGATTTTGACGACCGAGTCGGTCGCCTCAAAGCAGTACGCGACGCCGCTGCCACTCAGCTGGAGCTCGACCCCGGCGTGCTCTGCTCGCGTGACCGCATGGAGTCTGTGGCGCGACGGATGCCGACCACACTCGAAGCGTTTGACGAGATTCCGGAGCTACGCCGGTGGCAGGTGGAAGTGCTCGGCGAGGGATTTCTGAAGGTGCTGGGGAAGGGTGGCGTCGGGGCGGCGCCGGTGGCGGCCGGAGGTGGCGTCGCGTCGAAGGCGCAACACGGAAAGGCCTCCACGCCCCGCGCGAGCGTTGACTCGGGCAACGACTCACCCTACCGATCGGACGGGTAGGGCAGCGGCTCGGCGCAGCGGACCGCGGCCTTGGGTGTCGTGGCCGCGCAGATTCGCGAAGGTGCGGGATGTGTTGTGCCCACGCAACGCATGCTGTTGTGTGGCAACGGTACAACAGTTTAGCAGATCTGCCGTCGAGTGGTGAAGCGGTATTCCCGAAAACGGAAGTCGTTGAAAGAAAAGGGTTTGCAATCGGCCGTTCAGCTTTTGATTTACGTGAACTGGCGGCACGATGGCTGCAAAGGATGTTAGTAATCGGTGGCGAGGTCATCCGTCGCCCTCCGTTTACTTTTCAGCTTCGAGGATGTGTCGCATGGCGATCACCAACTCCTCCACCCCTGCGTCACGCGACCGCTACGTTGGTTTGCAGTTCGCAGCCTGGGCCGCGCTCGCGGTAGCCGCCGATCTCGGTACCAAGTTCTGGGCCGTGACAGCATTGGCTGACGGGCGCGTCGTGTTGAGCGACTGGTTTTCGCTCATGCTGGTGTTCAACACCGGTGTGGCGGGTGGTGCGTCGATCGGAGCGTACACCTGGCACTTCAATGTGCTCTCCACTCTGGCCACGGTGGCACTCGTGGTGAGCGTAGTACTGCCACTGGCCCGGGTCGATCGGCGCGCGGCGATGGCAATGGGATTGATTGCCGGTGGCGCGTCTGGAAACCTGGCCAGTCTGATTGGCGAGCCGCGTGGTGTGCCCGACTTTCTGGCCCAGCGATTGGGCGATTCCATTCTCGTGTACAACCTGGCCGATGTCGCGCTATGGATTGGCGCGGCCCTGCTGGTGCCCGTGACGCTGGGCTTGGTGAAAGCCGTACGGACTGAGCGGGCTCAGCGAGCGTTGTCGCTGGGCGCGCAGCAGGCTTAAGAGCAGTTGGTGGCCTACGGCGCCAACGGTTGGACCCCGTGCCGGCTGTTCCGGATGAACGCGCGGTAAACTGCGGCGGAAATGCGTGAGGACTACGGTAAAGCCTCGCTAAAACCGCCTTAAAACCCCATGTAGGCGCGCACGCGAGGCTCGATGCGCTCGGGGGTCCACGCAGGGGTCCACACAAGATTCACCACCGCCTCGCCGATGCCCGGCAGCGTCTTGAGCTCCTTTTCGGCCTCGCCCATGATCTCCGCGCCAGACGGGCAGCCGGGCGACGTGAGGGACATGTCCACGCGCACATCATTGCCGACTACGACCACGTCATAAACCAGCCCGAGATCCACAATGTTGAGGTTGAGCTCGGGGTCTTTCACTCGCCGAAGAACCAGTCGCGCCTGATCAGGCGTGAACGCGGCGGGCAGACCGTCGCTCTGCGACTCGGCTTGTGGACCGGAGGGGAGCTCGGTGGGAGACTCAACCTGAACTTCTGCTTCGGCTTGGGTGTCGGGGGCGTTTTCCATGTCTTAAAGATAGCACGCCGAGCGAGCGAGCGGTTCCCCATCGGTCAGATAGCACGCTGAGCCAGCGAGCGGATTCCTGGCGATCAGACAGCACGCTGAGCCAGCGAGCGGTTTCCTGAGCCGCTGGCGCTACTTCCGGCGCACGGGACGACGCGCTTTGGAACGCAGCGGAGTATTCCAGTTCACTTGACGGTCGGCGCGGAAAGCTACCGGCATGGTGCGCACCCCCTTGGGATCGTCCATGATGGCCAGCACCGCGGCGTCAGCGAGATCGTGGCGCACGTCCATGATTACAGTGGCCGCACGACGCGCCTTGGGGGCGTGCACTCGGTTGCTGAGCAGAATCACGAACATGTCATGGTCGGGATCGATCCAGAGCGATGTGCCGGTGTAGCCGGTGTGACCGTAGGCGCGGGAGGTGAGGTATTTTCCGCACCCGCCCTCGCCTTCGCAGGTGTCCCAGCCCAGTGCTCGGCGACCGGCGGTGCGGCGCGTGAAGCGCGCCACGGTGGAATCGGAGACCAGACGGACGTCGCCATACTGGCCACCTTGCAGCAGCATTTGAGCAAACACCGACAGGTCGGCCGCTGTGCTGAACAACCCGGCGTGTCCGGCAACGCCGCCCAGTCGGTAAGCGTTCTCGTCGTGTACTTCACCGCGTAGCGCATAGCCGCGGGGCGGTGAGACTTCCGTGGGCGCAATCCGGCTGGCGAGGCTCGCGGCCGGCCTGAAGCCGGTCTTGCTCATGCCAAGCGGCTGGAAAATGCGTGTGGTGGCAAAATCGGCAAACGACTCGCGGGAAACCGATTCCACGATAAAGGCCAGCAACATGGGCCCCAGATCTGAATACTCGTACACCGTGCCGGGCACGTTACGTACCGGTGCCGCGAGCACGGCTTCCCGCGCGGCCGCCGAACTGTTGTACTTGCGCCAAAGCTCAAGTCCGGCCGGTAAACCAGCACGGTGCGTGAGCAGGTGCGAAATGGTGACCGCGTCGCGATGCCCGCCGGTGAAGCTGGGCAGGTAGCGCGAGATGGGTGTGTCGAGTTCCAGCTTGCCCTGATCGTACAGGATCATGATCGCCGTAGTGGTGGCCACCACTTTGGTGAGCGACGCGAGGTCATACACCGTTTCATCGGGCGTGACGGCGGTGCTGCCGGCGCGCCAATCGAGTGTGCCGAAGCCGCGCGAGAACACTGCGTAACCCTTTCGACCCACCACCACAGAGGCGCCCGGATAGCCACCAGCGGTCACGCCGCGGCTGACGATGCGATCGATCGTGAGCATGCGTTCCGCTGACATGCCCACCGCCGCCGGCACAGCCGACGGGAGCCCATCGTCAAGGCGACGGGCCGTTGTGGCGGTGACGTCGGCTACGGCGAACGTCAGAAGTGCGGAGAGCAAAACCACCGGGGAATTCTCGGATGGTGAGGAGAAGAACGCGTGCGTCTGCGTTCCTGACAGTATCGGCGGGTAAATGTCACATCACACCGGGCATGTATCACGCCGCAGGAACAGATCACTACAAATCACTGCGGACAGCTTCGGACAGGCTGTGTACGTCAACGAGCATACTCTGCGTTGGGACGCATGAGTGCAAAATGTACGTTACGGCCCTAAAGCACTTTGTCTCCGGCGAGCCGATCCGTCAACCCATTCCAACCCCTTCTGCAAAGATTCGTTGCCGGTCGCGTCGGAATGATTGCAGGACCGACCATAAATACGACGCTCGCGCGCAGATTTGAAAGCTGTTTTCGTGTCACTCGTTCAGGCGGTTAGCGGGGCTCACTTCGTGTAACCCAAGGAACCCGTGGAACCCGTGGAACCCGATGCCTGGCGCAGCGAGCCCGCAGGTACAGAGTAGAGCAACCGCACCGTGGCACGATCCGCATCGCTAAGCGCACGCACGCGAACGCGCGGCGCCATGATGTGCGACGGATCGTCCACGTGATCGAGGCCGAGCAGATGGCCGACCTCGTGCAACGCAATGGCGTGCATCTGTTCGCGACTGACCGCCGCTCCGCCGGCATGTGTCAGGGCCAGTTCAATGTTGCCACCAACCAGCCACCAGGCACTGTCTCGACTCCAGATCGTGCGACCGCTGATGCCTTCTGCAAACGCCGGCACAAATCGCACCCGCACATCCGCAGTGGCAGAATCGCGCACATACGTGAAGCGAATGGGCACACCACTCTGACTCCACTCCTCGAACGCATCGCGTACCAGCGCCGGGAAAGCCGTGTCCCAGCCCTCGTGCATCCCTCCGTCGCCCACCCATACGCGCAGCGGCGTGATCAGACGGTTGGGCCAGCGTGTGAGCACAGAGTCACGCGCGAGCAGCAGCTGGTCGATGTAGGTGCCGCTGGCGCCGGTGGCGATGCGACGACGCATGTCGGTCGCCGATAAAGCGGCGTCCCGTGGCACATCCAGCACGTACTCGGTTTGCGGAGCCAGCCGTCCACGCGCCTGGCCGGCGGTGAGTGGGCTCCCTTCCGGGACCTCGTTCGCGAGCGGCTCGACCACAGCGGCAGCCACAATCGTACCCGACGCGGCGCCTTCGACGTTCGCGATGTACACCGTGGATTGCGTCGCCACGAACGCGGCCAGCGCGATGACGACAACAGCGAGAATCGGCTCCGTGACGCGCATGAGGAATCGGAAATCAGGTGATCCATGAGCTCCGACATCCGGCGTCGCCTTTTCAATCGCGACGCAGAAGCCGATGCGGTGATGCGGACCTGAAATGACGATTGGTGCGCCTGAAGGGCACGCGCGAGTGCTGGCGCGTTGAAATGGTCAGGAGCTTGGCACGCGCCCGAAACGGTGATTGTTAAACGTCGGGGGTCACGACCTTGAGGCCAACAATACCAATCACGATCAACGACATGCAAAGCAGGCGCGCCACGGTGGCTGGTTCGCGGAAGAGCAACATGCCCAGCACCGCGGTACCAATCGTACCGATGCCTGTCCATACGGCGTAGGCCGTGCCGAGTGGAAGGTCGCGCAACGCCAAACCGAGCAGGGTCATGCTCGCAATCAATGCGACGGCTGTGCCAACTGTTGGCCACAGTCGCGTGAAACCCTCAGTGTACTTGAGTCCAACGGCCCAACCCACTTCGAAGAGGCCAGCCAGGAACAATACAAACCACGCCATCGAGACTCCACGCAGTGGGGAAACAGGATTGGTGAAGTCTACTCGCCGGGATTTGTGTCGTCCTCGCTGGAAACACCGAAACGGACGACGGGTCGCGCACGGGTATCCACTTGCAGGGCAAAAACATCGGGTCGCGCATAGTGTCCGGTCACATCGAAATCAAAACGGGCGCGTGTGATGTCGTCCAGGTCAAGATCGGCTACGAGCAAGGCCGTCTGATCGTACACGGGTCCGGCCAGGACATCGCCGAGTGGATGCACAATGCAACTGCCGCCGCGCGTGAGAATAGTGTCGGCCGCAACATCTGGTACAAGCGGATAGTCAGCCGGATAATCCGAGCGACGCGCGAACTGGTTGGCGGACAGCACGAAACACCGACCTTCCATGGCAATGTGTCGCATGCTCGCAATCCACGATTCGCGACTGTCGGCCGTGGGCGCGAGGTACAGCTCGACTCCCTGTGCATACAGACTCATGCGAAACATGGGCATGTAATTCTCCCAGCACACGCCCGCGCCCATCACACCAATCGGCGTGGCGTGAGCACCGAGTGTACTGCCATCGCCCTGTCCCCACACCAAACGTTCGGCGGCGGTGGGCATGAGCTTGCGGTGCGTGCCGAGCAGTTGGCCATCAGGTGCGAAGTAGAGCACAGTACAGTACAACGTGCCGCCTTGGTGCTCGATCACGCCGATCACGAGATAGACGCCATTGGTTTGCGCAATCCCGCCGAGTGCATTGCAGTGCACACCGGGAATGGTGATGCTCGACGCGACGTAGCGACGAAACCATTCGCGTCCTTCAGCCGAGCGACTGCCAATGACGGTACCAAAGGTGAGGCCGCGAGGATAGGCACTCACGAATGCCTCGGGGAACAACACCAGTTGCGCGCCTGCGGCGGCTGCCTGATGGGTGAGTAAATGCACGTGCTCAAGTGTGGCGGCAAGATCAAATGCAACCGGCGTGTCCTGCACCACGGCCACCCGGGAAATGCGTGACGTACTCACGTTCGATCTGTCATGCGGTGTCGGCCGGATCGGAAAGCACTTTGTGTATGAGCGACAGCAGCGTGAGGGCGGTGTACGGCTTGGGAAGAAAATGACGTACACCGGCATCACCCGCGCGCGCTACGCTTCCGTTGGCTGCCAGGCCACTGGCGGCAATGATTCGCAGCTGTGGATTCATGCGGCGCAGAACGTAAATCATGGTCACGCCGTCCATTACGGGCATCATCATGTCGGTGAGCACCAGGTCAACGTCGTTGGAACGTGTGGCATAGAGTGCGACCGCTTCGGCACCGTCCGCCGCGACCAGCACACGATACCCAAACGTCTCGAGCGTTTTTCTGGTGATCTCGCGAACCGAAGCTTCATCGTCGACGACCAGGACCAGCTGCCCCGCGCCGCGCGGCAAATCAACCGCCGGGGTATAGCGCTCTGTGGCGTGATCGACGCCGGCAGCCGGCAGGTAAAGACGGAAGGTGGTGCCGCGCCCGATTTCGCTGTAGACGCGCAGCGCGCCGCCGTGACTGCGTACAATGGCCAGTGACGTGGACAGGCCCAGCCCTGTGCCTTTCCCGAGATCCTTGGTGGTGAAAAACGGATCGAACACCCGGTCGATGTGTTCGGCCGGAATGCCGAAGCCTGAGTCTTCGATTGTCAGGAGCACATACACACCTGTTTCAAGCTCCTGTGCGACGGCGACGGCAAGTTCGTCAACGACCATGCGTTCAGCGCGCAGCCCCAAGTTACCGCCCTCAGGCATCGCATCGCGTGCGTTGATCGCAAGGTTCAAGAGCACCTGATGCAGCTGCGTCGGGTCGCCGGCGATCGGTGGCAGGTCCGGCGCCACGGTGGTGCGAATGGAAATGTTGCGTGGAAAGGTCTCGCTGGCGAGCTTCGTAACGTCGGCGAGCAATTGATCAGCGTCGACCTGCAGACGCCGTCCTTCTACGCCGCGGGCGAAAGAAAGCACCTGACCAACCACGTCGGCACCCCGCCGCGCACTGCTTTCTATGGAGGTAAGAACACCCTCCCGCTCAACCTGGCTGAGCGGTTCGCGCAACAGCTCCACCGACATGAGAATCGGCGTGAGCACGTTGTTCAGGTCGTGCGCAATGCCACCAGCGAGCGTACCGATGCTTTCCATCCGTTGCGCACGAAGGAACTGTAGCTCAAGCTTCCTTCGCTCACTGATATCCTGTACCCCACCGCCAAGGCGCGCGATCAGTCCGGCGTCATTGCGTTCGGCTTCACCGATCATGCGTGTCCAGCAGCGTCGGCCTGTGGGCGTAATGATTTCCACTTCGAGGTCGAAGGGTGCGCCGGTAACCACGCAGCGCTCGATCAAATTTGCGATTTCGCTCCGGGATTCGGCGACTACTCGGTTGATGCAGTCTTCGAGAGTGACGTCATTATGCGCACTGAACTCAAAGAGCTGCATCGCGTCATCACTCAACCACAGGTGGCGTGCCGGCAACTCCAGCATCCATCCGCCGAGTCGCGCCGTGCGGGCCGCAACGCGGCGCAGCGTGTCACCGCGGCGAACCTCCAGCTCTGCCTTCCGTTGCGCGCTCAGATCGTACGCCACCACCATTCTCGCCGGCGTGGATTCAAAAAGTAGTCGGTTGGAGGAGATTTGCACCCACAGCTCCTCACCGCTCCGCGTGTAATGGCGCCAGTAGCCACTTTTGCGCGGCCCGGGAGTTTCGTCGGCGATTTTTTCTCTGAGGGCCTGCATATCCTCGTCCGGCCGGATATCGGCGAGCGTCATTGTCAGAAACTCGTCGCGTGTCCAGCCATAGCGCTTTACGGCGGCGTCATTCACGGCGAGGAACTGCAACGAGGCTTCGCTGTAGACCCACATCGGTTCGGGGTGCGTTTCGAACAGTAGCCGATACTGTGCCTCGTGGTGTTGCAACAGCTCAACGGCCCGCACGCGCTCGGTGATGTCCTGCACGGTGCCGGCCAGTTTGCCCACGCGCCCGGTGTCCGTGGCTACGAGTCGTCCGCGTTTATGGACATGTCGGATGCTGCCGTCAGCGCGTACAATGCGGTGCTCGACATCGAGCAGTCCGTCACCGCGCAGCGCATGCTCCTGCGCCGCTGTCATGCGCTCTACGTCGTCCAGATGCACCATGGACAGAAAACCTTCGTAGGTGGCGGTGAACGCATCGCGTGTGACGCCAAAAATGCGAAAACTTTCATCCGACCAGTGCAACGTGTTGCTGTCGAGCTCAAGCTCCCAACTGCCAACACCGGCTATGCGCTGCGCCTCGGCGAAATGTTCCGCCAGATCCCGAATCGCCGCACGCTGCGTACGTAACTCCAGCAGCGCTGCGACCTGTCGGCCCAGCGCCTGCAGCACAGCGAGCTGTTGAGCCGTGATCGTCCGCGCAACGGTATCCATGATGGTGAGCGCACCCACGGCGTGTCCGCTTGGTACCAGCAGCGGTACACCGGCGTAAAAACGGATGAACGGTTCACCGGTAACGCATGCGAAGTCCGCAAACCGAGCGTCCTGCAGCGTATCGTTGACTACCAGCGGCTCGGTGCCGCCAATGGCGTGCGCACAAATCGCGGCAGCGCGCTGCGATTCGCGATTGGACATACCAAGCGCCGACTTGAACCACTGGCGATCGGCGTCGATAAGCGTGACGGTGGACATCGGTGCGTCAAACAGCTGGGCGCACAGCGAGGTGATATCGTCAAAGGCCGCTTCGGGCGGCGTGTCCAGAATCTGAAGGTGGCGCAGCGCGGCGAGACGCGCGTGCTCCTGCTGATCGTCCGGCAGCGTAGGGTTCTCCTCGAGAAGGATGCATGAAATTCGGTGTCGGGCGGGGCCTCGTCAAGCAGGGCCTTCGCGTCAGTTGCCCGGTCGCGGCCGGTCTGCGTCAACTCTGGTGTCAGACCTCGGCCACCGATTCGCCGAGGGGGAGCTCCTCTTCCATCTCAGCTGGTGACAGCTTTTCGATGG
>JBBRDJ010000006.1:0-63348 GCA_038203945.1 Gemmatimonadales bacterium | reverse complement strand
GGGCTTGAGACGGAGGTAGGCCTCGTGCACGAGCGCGGTGGTATCGAGCGTGTGGCCAGCCCGTTCGTCGCGAAGCCGCCGCCGTGCCAGCTGCTGGAGCTCCTCGTAGACCTTGGGGAGTAGTTCATCGAGCGATGGCATATTTACGAAGATGGCACGAAGCGAGCGGCAGAGGCAACATCGATGAGCCAACGAAACCGGAACGCTCAGGATTCCGCACGTGACCCGACCGATACACGCCTTGCTTGCTGGCCGTGACAGAGCCGCCTAGCTTGCCTACGGGTGGCGCCATGCCAGGCTAAAGCCGCCCCTCGTGTTCGGTAACACGAGTCCTCAAATACGCTTTACGGAGTGTTGATTTCCATGCGAATGCATCGTTGGTTCGGGCTGGCGCTCGCGGCCCTGGGTCTGGCGTTGACGCCGGCCACGCAGGCAGCGGCTCAGGGCACCACAACAGGTGCCGTGACGGGCACAGTGCTCAAGACAAACGGCGAGCCGCTTGTTGGGGCCCGCGTTGAAGTGCTGAGTACGACCACCGGAGCGCGCACAGGCGCGTTGGTGCGTGACAACGGCCGGTTTTTTATCCAGAGCCTTGAAGTTGGTATTTATACGGTCACCGTGCGTGCCATCGGGTACAAGGCCGAGGCGCGAGAGAATGTCGTCGTGTCGCTCACTCAGGCCACACGTGTCGACTTCTCGCTCGCCGAATCGGCCGTCGATCTTGCACCGGTGACCACCACAGCATCTGCCTCCGCAGCGGAGTTCGCCCCCACGCGTCAGGGTTCGCAGACCATCATCAGCGACACACTCGTGCGCCGACTGCCCACGCTGAATCGTGATATTACCGACCTCATTCGCAACACACCGCAAATCACGGAAAATCCGAACGGACGCCTCTCCGCGGCCGGCCAGAACAATCGCCAGAGCAACATTCAGGTAGACGGCGTACAGCTCGCCAACCGCTTTGGATTGGGGAACTCTCCAACCGTTGGCGCGCAGGTTGGCGGCCGTGCCCTTCCGCTCGAAGCCATCAAGGAGTTTCAGGTGTTGCTGTCGCCGTACGACGTGCGGCAGGGCAACTTCACCGGTGCGCTGGTAAATGCCGTCACGCAGAGCGGTACAAATGAATTCAAGGGCACCGCGTTCCTCTACTATCGCGACCAGAATTTGGCGCGTGACACGGCGTTCTTGCAGAACACCCCGTTTGTCCGTCGCCAGATCGGTGCCTCGTTCGGTGGCCCGATCATCAAGGATAAGCTGCGGTTTTTCGCGACCATCGAGACGAGCCAGAACACCTCGCCCGCCGGTGGCCCGTACTATGACCCGTCGGTTCCAGGCGGTTTGGTCAACTCGCCCGACGCGAACGCCGTGATCCGCCAGTCCCAGGTTGACTCGTTCACGACTCGCCTGAGTGCGCTCGGTATCGAAGCCGGTAACCCCGGTTTGCTGTCCACCGAAAACCCACTGCTCAACACGTTTCTCCGCCTTGACTACCAGATCAGCGACAAGCACCGCCTCGTGGTGCGCAACATTTTTAATGATCAGGAAGCGTTCGACTTTGGCCGTTCGCTCGGCACGTTCAACTTCGGGTCCAACGGTTTCCGTCGCACCGAGCTGTCGAATCAGGTGGTCACGCAGCTCTTTTCAAATCTGGACAACGGATTTTCAAACGAGTTCACGTTTGGTCTGACCAACACGCGATTCAAGCGCGACCCAACCGTGCTTGCGCCCCAGATTTTTGTGCAGAACATCGGTGGCCAAGGCTCCGGCATCGGCTTCCGCGCGGGCACCGAGAACAGTTCGCAGGGTAACGAACTGCGCGAGGATCTGATCGAGCTGCAGAACAACTTCACGATGCCGTTGGGTCGACACATTGTTTCAATCGGTACGCGAAACGAGATCTACAAGGTGTACAACGCCTTCCTGCAGAACTCGTTCGGCAACTTCACGTTCAACAGCCTCTCCGATTTCGCAGGTGGCGGACGGGCGGCAACGTACGCGGGCTCCGGCAGCCTGGGTGGTGAAGTGGTGGCCGACTTTACGGCGGCACAGCTTGGAGCGTACATCCAGGACCAGTTCTCAGTCACCGATCGTTTCACCGTCACGGCGGGCCTCCGCATTGACGTGCCGGTGTTCTTCAACACGCCGTCCTTCTCACAGCCGGTGCAGGATGACTTCGGTCGCAGCACCTCCGACGACTTCCCCTCCGGCAACCTGCAGTACTCGCCCCGTATTGGCTTCAACTGGGATATTACGGGCGACCGCACGAACCAGCTCCGCGGTGGTGTTGGTCTGTTCCAGGGTGTGCCGGCGTTCGTGTGGATGTCCAACCAGTACCAGAACACCGGAGTGGGTCTGGGCCAGATCACGTGCGGCGGCGGCGTGTCTGCGACCAATGGCATTGCGCCCGCTCCTGCACCGGTTGTCGCGGGGCAAACGCCGGTCGCACCGCGTGGTTGTGGCCCTCGCACCAACGGACAGCCCGGACGCAATCTGGACGACGGGTCTTTCCTCGGTACGGTAAATCTGGCCGATCCAGACCTGCGCTACCCGCAGTTGCTCCGTGCCACGCTCGGCTACGATCGTCCGCTGCCCTTTGGATTCATCGGCACGTTCGAAGGCCTGTACTCGCAGAGCATCAACAGCTTTTTCTACACCAACGTGAACATCCCGACCGCGTCGCGCATCGATGCGCAAGGTCGCACGGTATTCAGCCCGATTTCGGCCAACGGGCAGCCGGCAATCTCTCCGGTGTTCCCGCGGTACGGCTCCAACGTGATCGAGATCTCAAACCAGAACCGCGACTACGCGTATAGCCTCACCAGCTCGGTGCGCCGTCGTTTCGGACGGACGTTTGAGGGTAACCTCGCCTACACGTACGGTCGCAGCTTCTCCGTGACCGACCTGACGTCGTCTGTCGCGCTCTCGAACTGGCAGTTCGGCCGAGTGTACTCGGGCGCGCAGTCGGAGCAGACGCTGGCGCCAGCCGTCTTTGACCAGCCGCATCGCCTGCTATTCAACGGCACCTACACGGCGCCGTGGAAGAACAACCAGACCAGCATCACCACGTACTTCAGCCGTCAGTCCGGTACACCGTTCAGCTACGTGTACACGGGTAACGCCGGCCGCGGCGACCTGAATGGCGACGGCTCCAATGCCAATGATCCGATTTACATCCCAACCGCTGTGGGCGACACGCGCCAGCGCTTCGTGAACACGACAATCGCTGGACAGTCGATCACGGCAGCGGATCAGGAAGCAGCGTTTGACTCCTTCATTGACGGCGACGACTGCCTGTCCAGCCAGCGCGGCCAGCTCATGGAGCGCAACAGCTGCCGCAATCCGTGGTTCGACCGCTTCGATGTGACCATTGAACAGCAGCTCCCGCGCGTTCGCGGTGAGAGTGTCACACTGCGCGTGGACATTTTCAACTTTGCGAACCTGTTGAACAGCAACTGGGGTCAGGTGCGATCGGCCACCGGCAACGCAAACCTGGGCCTGCTGCAGGTGCAGTCGATGACGAGCGCCGACTTGGCCACGCAGGTGCCCAATGTGACGTTCAATCCCGGCGTCATTCGGTTCCCGTCGCTGCTCAATGCGGGACAGTTCTATCAGATCCAGACGTCGCTCCGCGTCGCCTTCTGAGTTCTTACAGCTGACGTTGCAGTGGCAACTGCAGTCGCCGACGCAGTTGCAGTTGCCAACGCAAGCCTGGTTGCAGTTACAACCACAACGCGGGGCTCCCGGAGCGGGGGCCCCGCGTTGTTGTTTCTCTGCTATCAGTGCGGTCCCTGAAACGCGCGCATGATCGCTGAATGGGGCGCGCTGTCTCTCTCTCCTGTTTCGTCAGATTTTCGGCATGCGCGCAATGTTACGAATCGTGCGTGTGCCTATTTGGACAAAGCGTCACGGAGCCACCCACACGTATGAAAACACCAGCGTGTGGTTGACCTCGTTCGCTCGTTGCGCGGGCAGTGCGTTCCACAAGTTCATGTACCCAACTTCCACCCGTTGACCATCGCCGAGCGGAACACCAACACCGGCACCGAGGCGGTTCTGACTGAACCGACCGATGGCGTCACCATGACCCACAGGGAGGAAGAGCTCATCGTACGCGAACGCCATGATGGGTCGGTTGCGCAAAGTGATCGCCTGTAGCGGCACTTGGGCGCGCAACTGATAGCGGGCGCGTTGCTGGTACGAGACGGGGCCCCGTGTACGATCGTCGCCGACCCCCGTGATTGACGACAACCAGCGCTGCTCCCAGCGGTAGCGATGTATCAGAGTCGCCGGCCCGGCGCGATGTGTGAGCAGCAACTGCTGCCATGTGCGTTGCTCACGCAGCGGAGCAGCGATCGGGAACTCCCCATACGGCGCGGTTGCGATGTACGCGTAGCCGGCGGCGACACGCACACCGGGTGCGAGCGTGAACTGCACGCCCGGTCTCAGTAACACCTGCTGCGGCGAGTCACCAAGTCCCGTGCGTCGCCAATGGCCGTCAAACCAGAACGCCGTGCGTTTGGTAATGGCGTAATCAACAAAGGTGTTCAGCCACGTGGCGCCCTGCTGGCCGGTTTGCCATGGAGTGGCCGATTGTGCCACGAGTCGCGTGGTAGACAGTGCGGCGAGCAGTGCCATGACAAGTGCCATGAGCAGTGCGGAAAACGCTGCGGTGCCTGCTGCGGCGCGAGCATCACGCCAATCGAGTGAGATCGTCATGTGGTCCGAATAAGAGAGTCGATTCGCGTGTGCGGACGGTATTGTGTCTGCGGGCTTTGATGAAGGGTAACTGCGCGGGTGGGATCAGTCGCCGTTGGTGTCCGTGTGACTTAGCAAATATCTTCACAAGATCCGGAGTGATGCTCATGCACAACACCGGGAGCGAGCACGTTGTTCATCTCAGCTTCGGAAGAGCTTCCGTCCGCATCCGATCCGCATGTCCACCAAACAACCGCGTGCCCGTGTACCGAGACGAGAGAGACGCACTCAGCACCAGCGCATCGCCGCACGCCAGCACCAGCGCGCCCAGTCCAAAAACGCACCCGATCATGCGCTGGGCGTGGCGGCTGCTCTTCGTGGTGCTGTGGAGCTTCATCCTGATCCGACTCGCGCCACATGTTGGCGCAGTGCTGGGCATTGAGACGCGTGATGATGTGTCTCCCGAGTATGCGTTCACAACGCTCGACGGCACCGTCATCACACACGATTCACTGCGTGGCCAAGTGGTGCTGGTGAATGTGTGGGCCACGTGGTGCGCGCCCTGTCGGGTGGAGATGCCGGCGTTGCAGGCCATGGCCAACCGTCACCGCGCGGCTGGGCTCACGGTGCTCGGGCTCTCGCGGGATCACGCCGACGCATCGGTGGTAGAGGCGTTTCTGTACGAACGCGGCATCACGTATCCAGTAGCCGTGGTACCGCGCAACGCCGAGACGCTGTTTGGCGGCGTACGTGGCTATCCCACCTCGTTCTTGATCGACCGGAGCGGAAACATTCGCTACCGCGCCCTTGGACCGCTCGCGATGGTGTCATTTGAGCCGGCCGTGCGCCGTCTGCTCTCGGAATCGATGCCTCCCTAACGGGTCCACGGGGAACCGCCTCAACCGCTGAGACACAGATGGAGAGGATAGCTGCAACGAATGGCGAAAAAAACCGCACGCAGAACGCGTCTCGGACCACTCCAACAGTTGCCATTGCTGTGCCCTCAGCGCCTCTGCGGTAAATCCCCGTAGCCGTCACCCATACTGGAATGACGGGGAACCGCCTCAACCGCTGAGACACAGAGACGGAGAGGGAAACTGCAACGAACGGGGAAAAAAACCGTACTCGCAACGCGATTCGAACCATTCCAACAGTTGCCGTTGCTGTGCCCTCAGCGCCTCTGCGGTAAAACCCCCGTAACCGTCGCCCATAGCGGAATCACGGGGAACCGCCTCAACCGCTGAGACACAGAGACGGAGAGGGAAACTGCAACGAATGGGGAAAAAAACCGTACTCGCAACGCGATTCGGACCATTCCAACAGTTGCCGTTGCTGTGCCCTCAGCGCCTCTGCGGTAAAACCCCCGTAGCCGTCGCCCATGACGGAATGACGGGGAACGATACTATCATCAAAAGCATGCGCCTCTCGAACTCCCAATGACGATCTCATGGCAGTCCGTACTCGCCGGAGTCGTCGGTTGGTACACACTTTCGGGCGGTGCGCCAAACAGCTGGTTCATTGGTGGACCGGTGATTGTGATAGTCGCCGCAGCGGTGGGTCGCTGGCGACCGGAGCCTGCACATTCAGTGCAGTGGCTGGCCGTGCCACCATTCGTGGCGTTCTTTCTGTCGCGGTCACTCGTGGCCGGTGTCGACGTGGCGCGACGCACGCTGTCACCAGTAATGCCGCTGTCGCCCTCGGTGGTTATGTACCACACACGACTTCCGGCGGGCGCACCGCGAGTGTTGTTGGCCGGCACCATCAGTTTGCTGCCAGGCTCGCTCAGCGTTTCCATGAACGAAGAACGTCTGGCGGTGCACGTGCTCGACCGCATGATGGACACCGCTGGCGACCTCAGCCAGGTTGAGCAGCGCATTGCCGCAATTTTCGGACAAGCGGCCACGTGAGCAACGCCTTTGCGACGGTGTGCGCAGTGATCGCGCTGATACTCCTGCTCACGCTGGTCGTGGGCCTGCTGCGCGTTTGGCGCGGACCCAACCCGGAAGATCGCATGCTGGCAGCGCAGCTGTTTGGTACGACCGGTGTGGGGATCTTGCTGCTGTTGGCCAACGTACTACGCGAGCCAGCGCTCAGAAACGTGGCACTGGTGCTCGCCGTGCTATCCGTGCTCGCCGTGGTGGCGTTCGTGGGACGCGTGGGTGCCGATCCCGCCGAAGAGACGCCGGACGGTGAGGACCGCGATGACCGGGCTTGAGTGGGGGCAATCGCTGCTGCTGACCGCCGGTGCAGCGTTTTACGTGGTGGGAACCCTCGGCGTGCTGCGATTCCCGGATGTGTTCACGCGTGTGCATGCGCTCACCAAAGCCGATAACCTCGGCTTGGGTCTGCTGGTGCTCGGCTTGCTGCCATCCGCCGGCAGCATCAGTGAAGGCGTCAAGCTGGTGCTCATCTGGCTTGTTGTGCTGGCCTGCAGCGCTACATCTGGTCAACTCGTGGCCCGTCGGGCCCGCGAGCGCGGTGTCGTGCCATGGACACCGGAGGGCGAGACGTGAGCACGCTGGCCTTTGACTTGGTGCTGGGTGCCGCACTGGTGGCCACGGCCGTCGGCGCGCTGTTCTCACGAGAGTTGTTTCGTGGTGTGGTGCTCTTTGTAGTGTTCGGTTTGCTCATGGCGCTGGCGTGGGTTCGTTTGCAGGCGCCCGATCTGGCGCTGGCTGAAGCCGCCATCGGCGCCGGTCTCACCGGCGCGTTGCTTCTGGACGCGATCGGGCACCTCAAGCGACGTCGGGCACTGAGTGCCTCGGGGGACCGTGCCCCAGGCGACCGGGGCCCAGTCGATCGTATCTCAGGCGACAGTGCCTCAGACCACCGCGCCTCAGGCAGTAGCACCCCTGATGAGGTCGCCGAGTGATGCGTGCTCGTGGCCGACAGCTGGTGGCCGGTGCCGTGAGTGCATCGCTCGGCGTGGCGTTGTGGCAAGCCATTGGCGCGCGGCCCACGCCGTCGGTTTCCCTGCCAACACTGGTGCGCGACGCCATGCCGATGAGCGGCGTCACTCATGACGTAACCGCCGTGCTACTCAATTTCCGCAGCTACGACACACTGCTCGAAATCGCCGTACTGATGACGGTTGCCGTGGTTGCGCTGGCGCTGCGCGACGCCTCCAACCAGCGTGCACCGGCGCGCCGTCAGCAGCTGGTCCTCGACGCGCTGGTGTGGCGATTGACGCCCCTGCTCGTTCTCGTGGCGGCGTATTTGCTGTGGATCGGCAGTTCAGCCCCCGGAGGCGCGTTTCAGGCTGGTGCGGTACTGGGCGGTGCCGCCGTATTGTTGCGGCTATCGGGATTCCCCATCGCGCCGGTGGATCACCGATTCGCGTCGCGCGTTGCTGTGGTGTTCGGACTCACCGTAATTCTGGGCGTCGCCATTGGCACACTGCTGGCCGGACGGTCGCTGCTCGAGTTTCCGGTTCAGTGGTCGGGGGCGCTCATTCTGTTCATCGAGGCCGCGTTGACCGTCTCCATTGGCGTGGTGCTGTACAGTCTGTTCGACAACGCACCGCAGGCGCGCCTAAGTGAGCCGACTTCCGCACCATCAAAGCCTGATGCGGAGCCAGGTCGTTGAGCGCTGATCGCTGGTACGCGTATGTGGGCGTCGCGCTGATCGCGCTGGCGCTGTACGCATTCCTGATTCATACGCATCTGCTGCGACGCCTGCTCGCGTTCAACGTGATGGGCAGTGGCACTTTTCTCATTTTGGTGGGCCTTGCACAGGATGGTCGCGGTGTCGATCCGGTTCCGCAGGCGCTGGTGCTTACAGGCATCGTGGTGGCCGTGTCGGCTACAGCACTGGCCGTGATTCTTGTTCGACGCTTGTTCGCGACCAGTCAGTCCACTTCGCTGCCGGAAGACCGGCCCGCATGACCAGGCGCTCGCGTTGAGTGGTCGTCGGCGGTGAGCGCGCGCATGTTGCTCCCGTGGATGCTGGTTGTTCCGCTCGTGTGGGCTACCGTGGCCGTTCTACTCGAAGGCCGATCCAGCGCGTTGACGCGCGCGGTGCATGCGGTCGGCGCACTGCTCCACGTCGCGCTCGGCGTGGCGCTCTATATCGCCATTGCCACTGGCGGGCCGGCCACGCATGCGCTCGGAGGGTGGAGTGCCCCGCTGGGCATCGGGCTGCGCGCCGACGGACTAGCCGCCACGCTGGTGTTGTTGACGTCTGTTATCACGGCGGCGTGCGGCGCGTACTTCATGGTCGGCGAGCGCCGAGCGCAGTTTGACGGGACATCCTCGACGCGGTACTTCTGGCCGTTGTTCTGGTTACTGGCCACCGCCCTCAACGGCATCTGGCTCGCTGGCGACCTGTTCAATCTTTATGTGGGACTTGAGCTGCTCGGTTTGTCGGCGGTGGGGCTGGTGGCACTTGGCGGCAGTGAAGCCTCACTCTCGTCGGCGTTGCGTTATCTCATGGCGGCGCTGCTTGGCTCACTGGCCTACCTGCTCGGCGTAGCCCTGATATACGCGGCCTACGGGACGCTGGCCTTGCCCGCGTTGGCCGAACTGATCACGCGCGAGCCCATGACGCAACTCGCACTGGCGCTTATGACCGTGGGGCTTTGCCTCAAGACGGCGCTCTTTCCGCTCCACGGCTGGCTCCCACCCGCGCACGGTGTGGCCCTGACTCCGGTGAGTGCGCTGATGTCGGCGCTGGTTGTGAAAGGGTCGTTCTACATTTTGTTTCGTTTATGGTTTGATGTGGCATCGGTGGCCGTTACGCCGCTGGCCGCGCAAGGGCTCGGTGCGCTGGGGGCCGGTGCCGTGCTGTGGGGTGGCTGGCAGGCACTTCGCGAGCCGTCGCTCAAGATGCTCGTCGCGCACTCCACGGTGGCGCAGTTGGGTTATCTGTTTCTCTTGTTCCCATTGGCCGTCGGGACGGCGACGTCGGCGGCGGCGCTGGCCACACAAGGAGTGCTGCTGCACCTTGTGGCCCACGCGTTTGCGAAATCTGCCATGTTCCTGGCCAGCGGCACGCTGATCGCTTCCGTGGGACGAGGCGGGGTGGCCGACCTCGCCGGCGTGGGTCGCTACATGCCCATGTCGCTCTTCGCGTTCGCACTGGCCGGCGTGAGTCTCATGGGCTTGCCGCCCAGTGGTGGATTCAACGCCAAGTGGCTGCTGCTGCAGAGTGCGTTGGCGAGCGGCCAATGGGTGTGGTTGTTGGTCCTGCTGAGCGGTGGATTGCTCACGGCAGGCTATGTATTTCGCGTGCTGCGTGAGTCGTTTCTCGACGGTCCGGCAGCGCAGTTTACGGCCACGCCGCGGGCCTACGATTGGATTGCGCTCTCACTGGCGGTCGTGGCCATTGTCCTTGGCCTTGCGAGCCGCGCGCCGTTGGCCATGATGACCAATGGACTACCCGTTATGGGCGGTGTGCAATGACGGCCTTGAACGTGGGCAGCGGTTGGTGGTTGCCGCTCGCGGTTCTGGCCAGCTCACTCCTACCGGCGCTGGTGATCATGCTGCTGCCCGAGGAGCGCAGCGGCACGCGCACCGCACTGAACCTCGTCGCGGCTACCACGAAGCTCGCGCTGGTGGGGTACATGGTGTGGGGAGTGGCGCGCGGCAACAGTTATGAGCTGCGCTTTGCAATGATGCCCGGCGTGGACTTCGTGTTGCGAGCCGACGCCATGGCCATGCTCTTCGCGGGCTTGTCGGCGGTGCTCTGGTTGTTCACCACGATCTACGCCATCGGATACCTCGAAGGCTCGCCCAACCGCAGCCGCTTCTTTGGCTTCTTTAGTTTATGCGTCGCCAGCACCATGGGGATCGCATTGGCGGGTAATCTCGTCACGTTCCTCATGTTTTACGAGCTCCTCACTCTGTCCACGTACCCGCTCGTTGTGCATCGCGGCACGCCCAAGGCGCTGGCCGCCGGTCGCACGTATCTGCGCTACACGATCGGGGGGGGGACGGTACTGCTGTTGGGTATGGCACTGCTCACCATGGTTGCTGGCGACGTGACCTTCGCCGACCGGGGTGCCATTGTGATCGCCAACGCGCAGGACTCCACGTTGCTGCGGCTCGCCTTCTGGCTCCTCATCGCTGGCCTCGGCGTCAAGGCCGCGCTGGTGCCGTTACACGGTTGGTTACCGGTGGCCATGGTCGCGCCGGCGCCCGTGAGCGCGCTGCTGCACGCCGTCGCGGTGGTCAAGGCTGGTGCATTTGGAATCGTGCGCGTGGTGTACAACGTGTATGGAGTGGAGACAGCACAGTTGCTTGGCCTGCTGGTGCCGCTCGCAGTGCTGGCCAGCATCACGATTATCTGGGGCTCCGTTCGCGCTCTGTTTCAGACCGAACTCAAGAAGCGTCTCGCATACTCCACCATCAGCCAGGTGTCGTACATCGCACTCGGCATTGCGCTGTTCGGACCGTGGGGCACCATTGGTGGCTTGGCGCATATGCTGCATCAGGGTCTCATGAAAATCACGCTGTTTTTCTGCGCCGGCAATTACGCAGAAACGCTTGGCATTCATGCCATTGACGAGCTCGACGGCGCGGGACATCGAATGCCCGCTACGAGTATCGCGTTTACCATTGCTGCGTTCGGCATGATTGGTGTGCCGCCGCTCGCGGGGTTCGTGAGCAAGTGGTATCTGGGTCTCGGTGCGCTTGAGTCAGGCATGCCGTGGGTGCTCGGCGTGCTGGTGCTCAGCAGCGTGCTCAACGCCGCGTACTTTCTGCCCATCGTACACAGGCTGTGGTTTCGTCCGCAGGCTGGACCGTGGCCCGACGAACGTACGTTTGATGGGCGCGAGACCAGTCGGTGGCTGCTGGTGCCCACGATCGCGACCGCCGTGTTCACCGTGGGCGCAGGAGTATTTGCCAATTTTCCGTTCAGCCCATTGCGCTGGGCCATGCTGGTGTCCGCTCGCGTGTACGGCCAATGATCACCGGTTGGCTGGTGGCGTTGGCCGTGCTCTGGCCACTCTCGTTGGCCACGATCATCGTGCTGCGGCGCGCGTCACCGGCAAAGCCTTGGTGGTCGTGGCTGGTGGCGCTCGCACCCGTTCCGGCACTGGTCGCCGCCGCTGTCGTTCCAACTGGCGTTAGTCTCGAGCTCACGTGGCTACTGCTCGGCAGCCGCTGGGAAATCGATACCACGCGTCGCGCATTTCTGGCCGCTGCTGCACTCGTGTGGCTGCTGGCCGGTTGGCAACTGCGCACGCGCCTGGCACACGATACACACCGCACCTCGCTGCAACTCGGCTGGTTGCTCGCCATGAGCGGCACCGTTGGTGCAATGCTCGCGCAGGACGTGGCGGCGTTCTACAGTTTTTTTGCCCTCATGTCGTTCAGTGCGTATCCGTTGATCGTGCATAAGCGCACGCTTGAGGCATTCGCGGCCGGCCGAGTGTACCTGTCAATGACCGTGCTCGGCGAGCTCTTGATCCTCACCGGTCTGGTGATCGCCAGCCGCGGGCTGGTGAGTCCGCAGCTGGCTAACCTGCCGATGGCCATTGGTGCGTCATCGTACGCATCGATTGCGACGCTGTGTTTGTGGACCGGCTTTGGTGTGAAAACCGCCGTGGCCGGCTTGCACCTCTGGTTGCCGGGCGCGTACACACATGCGCCACCACCCGTGGTCGCCGTGCTGGGCGGAGCCATGATCAACGCGGGAGTGCTTGGACTGCTCAGCACCCTTCCGCTGGGTACGACATCACTCACCACGCTTGGTGCGGTGATAGTGGGCGTAGGTATGGTGGGCGCCTTTGGTGGTGCACTGGTAGGCGTGACACAACGCTCAACTACCGAGGTGCTCGGCTATTCGAGCATCAGTCAGATGGGGCTGCTTATGATCCCACTGGGTGCCGCGCTGCACACACCGGCAATCGCACCGGCGGCGATCGCGGCCACGACGCTGTTTGCCGTGCATCACGGACTGGCCAAAGCTTCGTTGTTTCTGGCTGTTGAGACGTCGCGCCGATCACGCGCGGTGGGTCGCGTGCCGTTGCTGTTTTTATTTGCGCTGGTTGGCGCATCATTGGCCGGCGCCCCGTTCACCAGCGGCGCGGCAGCCAAGATCACCACCAAATACGCGCTCGGGGACGTGTTGAGTACGTGGCCATGGATGACATCAGCGCTGTCGCTCGCGGCCGTCGGGACTACGCTGTTGGTGGTGCGCGCGGTTTGGTGTCTGGCGCAGGAATCTTCTGATCGCCGACCAATCCCGTCGCACCGTGCGGCCATTGAGCCTGACGGCAAAACAACTCTGGTTGACCACGAAGCAATCGCGGCTGACGACGCACCAACGGTGTCTGATCGCGAAGCGACGCCATGGGGCGCAGTGAGTTGGCTGTTGTCCGTTGCGCTCGTACTCACTGCGGTGTGGTGGTTGCCATTGCCTGATGCTGCGCTGGCGTGGCCGGGCGCGTCAGTGGCCGCCGCGTTACCGCTGCTGTGGCCGATTGCGCTCGGACTGCTACTGTCGGGAGCGTCGGCCTGGGCCAACGCGCGCAGCGGCGTCGCGCTCGGGCAAGTGCCGGTGGGCGATCTGCTCATCCCACTTCGCGCACTTGGACACCGCGTGTGGTCGTGGCTGGCGCGCGCTGGCGGCGCCGTAAATGTTGGCATGCGCGGCAGCGCGAGTGGAACTGTCAGCGGCAGCGTGAGCAGTGCCGTTGGCGGCAGCGTGAGCAAGGCCGTCGGTGGCAGCGTGAGTGGAAACGTCGGCGGCAGCGTGAGTGGAAACGTCGGCGGCAGCGTGAGCGGAAACGTCGGCGGCAGCGTGACCAGTAACGAGAGCGGCAGCGTAGGCAATGACGCAGCGCGCGCAGGTGGCACCGTGGCGCAGCTGTTGCGCGCGATACGTCTGCGCCTGCAGGTGGAGCATCCGTCTCGGGCCGATCGAGCATTGCGTAGCGTCGCGCCAATACTGTTCGGTGTGCTGATCGTGGCCACGTTGGTTTTGCTGCGGCGTGGGTAGTATCGCGGGTAGCGGCGCGGGTAGTAACGCGGGTAGCAGCGCGAGCAGTATCGCGGGTAGCGGCGCGGGTAGTAACGCGGGTAGCAGCGCTGAAAACATTGATGCAGCCAGCAGCACACGGGCAAACACGCTGCTCTCCTTGGTAACCACTCGTTACCGCGTGTTCGATTGCCTCCGCCACGTGGCGCTTAGATTTCAGGGATGACATCCACTCTTTATCTGGCCGGTGTGTTCGCACTCGCGTCACTCACGGTGTCGCGCAGCGCTGAGCCATCCATAGCCGTCGCCACGTCCGCTCCGGTCAACAATGCCGCTCCGGTCGTTGCAGTCGCCTTTTCCGCCACGGCCGAAACGTCCGCCAACCCCCCCACGGGCTTGGCCGCGCGCCGCTGGGACGCCATCGGACATCGTGCCATGGCCGCCATGGCCTACGATCGGCTCAGTCAGTCCACCCGGGCACGCGTGAATGCGCTGCTGCGCAAGCATCCCGACCTCGAGAGCCTCGGCGAAGGAATCGATGTGCAGACGCCCGCTGGCGTGCGTGAGGTCTTCATCCGCGCATCCGTCTGGCCCGACCGCATTCGCAGTGATGCGCGGTTCTACCGCGAGACCAGCCCCGACGCGACGCCCACGCCACTCCTTCCGGGATTCCCAACCATGGCGCGGCGTGACGGCTGGCACTACCTCACGCGCTCGTTCTCAACGGACGGCACGCCAACGCTCATGCTCGAAGAGCCGAACGTGGCGAGTGAGCTACCCAAAATGGCCGACGCGCTCGCCGACAACGCGATTCCGGAAAGCGTGCGCGCGTATCATCTGGGATGGATCATTCATGTGGTCGGCGATCTGCATCAGCCGCTGCACGGTACGTCGCGCTCCACGGCCGAATCACCCGATGGTGATGCGGGTGGCAATCGTATGTGGGTACGCACCCCACGCAGCGATCGCGATTCCACCAACCTGCACTCCACATGGGATGGTATGGTGGGCCGCGTATCACGCGGCATCCCGCTCGATTCTGTAGCGCTTGCACTGGCCGACGCTCTGCCTGTTTCGGAAATGCCGAGCGACGACCTTGTGATTCCAGATGGTGCCGCGCTCGCCGCCACGGTAAAATCCTGGGCCGACGAGAGTGCCACACTGGCGCGATATGTGGCGTACGATACGCCGCTGCGTGACACCGATGCGCCACCGATGCTGTCAGCAGACTACATGGCGCAGGGCGAACGCATCGCGCGTCAGCGGCTCGCTCTGGCCGCGTATCGCCTGGTTGCGCTGCTCGAGGCACGGCTGGGAGACAAGTAGTCGTATGCGCGGCGAAGTCCGCGCGTTACATGCATATTCTGACACCTGCGCGGCGTTACACGCGCGTCACGTGCGTTCACCGGCATTCACACAATGCACGAAGAGTGGTGTGTTTGGCATGCACCGCGTCGCATGGCAGGGTGTTTCATGGACACCATTTTCCTTGAATAACACGTCGCGTGGACAGGACAATCGGTGTTGGGTACGGTGACGACCTTTTGTGGTGCGGCCGTGTGTGAACAGCGGTGACTGCTGAAACGTGAAGTTCGATTTCACGAAAGCCGTCAAGGAAGTATTTGATGCGCAGGGTATCACATCTGCCGGCGACTGCCGGCAGAGCATTCCGTTTCCTCAGTGTGACGTGCACCTGTTTCAAACGCAAGGTGCGTGCGTGTGTGATCCTCGCTCACGCTCACAGATACATTTCCCGTAAAGATCGCTCTCAGGTCGTATAGCGCGGCGCCTCGATTCTCCCGAGATTGACATCAGCACGAACGGCGCGAGTCGAACCCATGCGTCGAACATTTTATGGGAGACATCAACATGATTATGACCATTGCTATCATTCTCGTTGTGCTCTGGCTACTCGGCATGGTGAGCGCTTACACACTTGGCGGCTTTATCCACATTTTGCTTGTGCTTGCCATTATCATTGTGCTCGTGAGAGTAATTTCGGGACGCAAGCCCATCTAAAAAACGGTTGTGGAGTTGTGCGCGATGCCGGCAGCAGTGGATGCCCGCTCACTCGGGTGCTCGCTTGCACAGGCTTTAAAGTCGCACAAAAAGCACGTGGCGTTTCGATCCATTCGAAACGCCACGTGCTTTAATGCATAGGTCAATCAAGCAAAAACGATCAGGCCAGATCAAAGCGATCAAGATTCATCACCTTGTCCCACGCCTTCACAAACGCGTGTACAAAGGTTGCCTGCGAATCGTTGCAACCATACGCTTCGGCCAGTGCACGCAGCTGCGAGTTCGAACCGAACACCAGATCAACGCGCGTGGCCGTCCACTTCACATCGCCCGTGACACGGTCGCGTCCTTCATATACATCGGCACCTTCGGCAATCGGCTTCCACGTGGTGCTCATGTCGAGCAGGTTCACAAAGAAGTCGTTGGTGAGTACTTCGGGGCGCGTGGTCAGCACGCCGTGGCGCGACTGTCCATGGTTGGCATTCAACACGCGCAATCCACCCACCAGCACTGTCATCTCAGGGGCTGTAAGCGTGAGCAGCTGCGCCTTGTCCACCAACAGCTCTTCGGCCGACCACGTGTACGCCGTCTTCAAATAGTTGCGGAATCCGTCAGCTTGCGGTTCCAGCATGTTGTACGAATCAACGTCTGTCTTCTCCGCCAATGCGTCCATGCGACCGGGCGTAAACGGCACGTGCACGTCGTGTCCGGCATTGTTGGCCGCCTTCTCCACCGCCGCACAACCACCCAGAACAATCAGATCCGCCATCGAAATGCGCCGGCCATCCGTTTGCGCGTCGTTGAACTCTTTCTGAATCGTCTCCAACACTTCGAGCGCACGCTGCAGTTTGGCCGGCTGATTCACTTCCCAATTCTTTGCGGGGGCCAAACGAATGCGCGCACCGTTGGCACCACCGCGCTTGTCCGAACCGCGAAACGTAGATGCCGACGACCACGCCGTGTACACCAGATGTGCAATCGACAGCCCCGACTCAAGCACACGTGTCTTGAGCGTCGCAATGTCACGTGCATCAACAAGCGCGTGATCTACTTCCGGAATCGGATCCTGCCAGATCAGCTCCTCTGCAGGAGCGAGCGCGCCCAAGTACCGCGTACGTGGACCCATGTCGCGATGCGTGAGCTTGAACCAGGCGCGTGCGAACGCATCGGCCAGCTGGTCGGGATTCTCGTGAAAGCGCCTGGAAATCGGTGCGTAGATCGGATCCATGCGCAACGCGATATCGGTGGTGGCCATCATCGGTGCATGCCGCTTGTTCGGATCATGCGCGTCGGGCACCAGCGTGGCCGCCGCCGGATCGGTGGGCGTCCACTGCCACGCACCAGCCGGGCTCTTGGTGAGCTCCCAGTCAAAGCCAAAGAGCGTGTCAAAGTAGCCGGTGTCCCACTTGATGGGATTGGGCGTCCACGCGCCCTCAAGTCCGCTCGTGATCGCATCCACGCCTTTGCCGGTCTCGAAACGACTGGTCCAGCCCAGACCCTGCTCTTCAATGCCCGAACCTTCGGGCTCCGCACCCACGAGAGAGACATCACCCGCACCGTGACATTTGCCAAACGTGTGACCACCGGCAATGAGCGCCACCGTCTCTTCGTCATTCATGGCCATCCGCCCAAACGTCTCGCGGATATCGCGAGCCGAACGCATGGGGTCGGGTTCGCCGTTGGGGCCTTCGGGGTTCACGTAAATGAGACCCATCTGCACGGCCGCTAGCGGGTTCTCGAGCTCACGATCACCCGTGTAGCGCTTGTCGCCCAGCCACTCGGCTTCCGGGCCCCAATAAATGTCCTGCTCCGGCTCCCAGACATCCTCTCGGCCACCGGCATAGCCAAAAATCGTGAAGCCCATTGATTCCATGGCCACGTCGCCGGAAAAAATCAGCAGATCGGCCCACGACAGTTTGCGGCCATACTTCTGCTTGATCGGCCACAACAGACGACGCGCCTTGTCGAGGTTACCGTTGTCCGGCCAGCTGTTGAGCGGCGCAAAACGCTGGCTGCCCGATGACGAACCACCACGACCATCAGCGGTGCGATACGTGCCGGCGCTGTGCCAGGCCAGGCGAACGAAGAACGGGCCGTAGTGACCGTAGTCGGCCGGCCACCAGTCCTGCGACGTGGTCATGACCTTTACGAGGTCCTGCTTCACCGCTTGGAGGTCGAGCGTCTTGAACTCCTCCGCGTAGTTGAAATCCGAACCCATCGGATCGGACAGCGGCGAGTTCTGGTACAGCATGCTAAGGTCGAGCGCGTTGGGCCACCACTCGCGGCTGCCTCGGCGGCGCGCGTTGAGGTCCTTGAGCACCGCGCCGTCGGTGTCACCGCCGCTGCCGTGCATGACCGGGCATTTTCCGCCGCCGTTACCGCCGTTGCCTTCCATTTACGCAATCTCCACTTGTTGTTTAACTGATAGAACATACAGATCGATAAGCAGATGTAATCTAACACGATTGTCGAGTGGATGCATTGTACCTTATCCCCCGTTCAAACCGTTTTGCCGCTGAAGATGCGCGGGTTTTCACAATTTCCAGCGGGCACAGGTCATACGCGATCGCTTGCGTGTAGAGAGCCAGGGGTTCGATCCGGCGACTGATGCGTTTTCGTTTCCTCGGCAGTAGAATAGGCCCACGGCGCGCTTCCGCGTCGCTCCAGAAGTCCGGTTCTCCCCCCCGACCGGTCCACCATACCCCAAATAGGAAGGAGACGTTTATGATGCACCTTTGGCGCCGCTGTTTGGCGCTGAGCGGGATGCTGGCTGTCAGTGCCACGCTCGCCTCCGCGCAGGCTACCACCGGCACTGTTACTGGCCGAGTGGTCGAAGAGGCGGGCGGAACACCGATCGCCAACGCCACGATTACCGTGGCAGGAACGACCATTCGAACGCTCAGCGGCGAAGACGGTCGCTATACACTGCGCGATGTGCCAGCCGGCAACGCCACGGTTCGCGCCGTGCGATTGGGTTTCGCGGAGTTCTCGCGTCAGGTTGTTATCTCGGCCGGTCAGGCCACCACCCTCGAAGTCACGCTGTCCAAGGTGGCTCTCAACCTCACGGCGGTCGTAACCACTGCCACCGGTGACCAGCGGCGTCTTGAAGTGCCCAATCAGATCGCGCAGATCGATGCCAACAAAGCCATCGAGTCGGGGCAGGTCAGCAACGTGGGCGATCTGCTTATCGGCAAAGCCGCCGGCGTCCAGATTCTTCCCGGTTCAGGCGTCAATGCCGCCAGCCGTATTCGTATCCGCGGTACGACGTCGATCTCGTTGAGCAACGACCCGATCGTTTTTGTTGACGGTGTGCGCCTGAATAGCTCGGCGTCGGGACTGGGCACCGGTGGTGCCCCCACCAGCCGTCTCAACGATATCAACCCGGAAGACATCGAAACGATCGACGTCGTCCGCGGTCCGGCTGCTTCGGCATTGTACGGAACGGACGCCGCCACCGGCGTTATTGTGATTACCACCAAGAGTGGACGTGCCGGTGCCGCGCGCTGGAATGTGTACACGGAGCAGGGCGTCACGCGGGACCGCAACAGCTATCCCGACGCGTACACGGCGTGGGGCTCGCTGCGCAACCAGACCAACCCGGCCAATAACGGGCGCGCGGTCGATTGCAACATCGGCACGATTTCGGCCGGCACCTGCGTGGTGGACTCCATCACCACATTCAATGTCTGGAAAAATCCGCGTTCTACCCCACTTCGCACGGGCAACCGTCAGCAGTACGGCGTGAGTGTGGCCGGCGGCAGCGACGCCGCGACGTACTTCGTGGCATTGGAAAATGAGTCCACGCTGGGAGTCTTTGGGCTCCCGCAGTTCGAGCGCGAACGGTTTGAACGCAACGGCATTCCAATTCGTCAGGAATGGGAAGACCCCAATACCTACCAGCGGTTTGGCTTGCGCACCAATCTCGATTTGCGCGTGAGCGAATCATTGCAGATCCCGATCCGCAGTTACTTCCTGAGTAGCCAACAGCGCGCTCCTGAAGACGGAAACAACACCACCGGTCTGGGTTCGCACGCGTTCGGCGGACCCGGCACTCCCAATCGACTGGCCGGATCCGACTCGCTCTACGGCTATCGGCTGTTTACGCCCGGAGACATCTTCCAGTCAAACAACCAGATCGACCTGCAGCGTTGGATCGGTTCCATCTCCCCCACGTGGACGCCAACCTCATGGCTGACAGCGCGCGGTAACGCCGGTCTTGACTACACCCTCGAATCGTACACCGGCACCTGCTTGCTCAACGAATGCCCCAACTTTGGTCAGGATCGGCTGGGAGTCAGGAACACTGAGCGTAGCCGCACCTTCCAGTGGACGGCCGACTACTCAGCCACCGGCAGCTTCCGACCAACGGATTGGTTGTCCACTCGCACAACCGCCGGCTTCCAGTTTGTGCACCGACTCGACGACGCCTTTACCGCCAACGTGAACCAGTTGCCTCCCGGCGGCGGCACGCTTTCGCAGGGCGCCGTTCCTTCTGTAGCGGAAAACATGACCGTCTCCAAGACGGTCGGCGTGTTTGTTGAGCAGAATGCGCAGCTGTTTGACCGGATCGACCTTGTTGCCTCCGTGCGTGGCGACCAGAACAGCGCCTTTGGCCAGAATTTCGGTGTGGCGTACTACCCCCGCGCCGGTGCGTCTTACCGTATTTCCGAGGAGTCGTGGTTTCCGTTCCAAGACCAGGTGAACCAGTTCCGCCTGCGCAGCTCCTGGGGCCAGGCCGGTATTCGCCCAGGCACCACTGCGGCGCTGCAGTTCTTCGCGTCCAACGTGTACCGCGACGCTGCCGCTGACGTGCCGGGTCTCATTTTCCAAACCCTGGGCAACGCCAACCTGCGTCCGGAAACTGTGACGGAAGTTGAAGGTGGATTCGACATGGGCCTCTTTGGTGATCGCATCACAACGTCAGTCACCTACTACAGCAAGAAGTCCTCTGACGCCATCGTGAACCAGACGCTGCCGCCATCACTGGGCACCGGAACCACCGTGCGCGCCGACAATCTGGGCGCGATCCGCAACTGGGGCTGGGAGTATCTCATCACCGTACAGCCGGTGGCGTATGATCGTTTCTCCTGGGACTTCACGGTGAACGGCTCGTTCAACTCCAACGAAGTGCTCGATCTGGGCGGCCTGCCCGCGGGCACCGGTGCAACGCGCAACGCGGTTGGCTTCCCCATCAACTCACTGTGGGACCGCCCGTACACGTTTGAGGACACCAATGGTGATGGCATGATCTCCGTGTCCGAAGTCACCGTTGATCCGGAGCAGCGCTTCGTGGGGTACAGCACACCGCGCTCGGAACTGTCCATCCAGAACGGGTTCGATCTGCTCAATCAGGGGCAGCTGCGTCTCACGTTCCTGCTTGACGGCAAGTTTGGCGGCTTGGTCAACAATACGACCGAACGCTTTCGTTGCGCTACACGACTGAACTCGCAGGAACGCATTGATCCCAGCGCGCCGCTTGATCGACAGGCACGGTGTGCCGCATTCCAGAAGCCGGGCGTGCAGCAGTCCAACTTTGGATACCTCGAGCCCACCGATTACTGGCGCCTGCGTGAAGTCGCCGCTACCTGGCGCGTGCCACAGTCGTGGGTCCGCGTGCTGCCGCGTGCGCAGTCTGGCACCATTACACTCGCCGGTCGTAACCTGGCGCTGTGGAGCGATTTCACGGGCGTTGATCCGGAAACCACCTCCAGCGTTGGCAACATCCAGTCTGAGTTCCAGACCACTCCGCCGCTCCAGACGTGGACGCTGCGTTTCAACTTCGGCTTCTAATAATCCTTGACTATGCCCAAGATGACTTTCACCTGGTCGCGCCACGCTGCCATTGCCCTTATGGCCGTGTCCGTGTCGGCCTGCGACTTCGAATCGCTCGTTCGAGCCACTGACACCGATATCATCGGTGTCGACGCCATCAGCAATCCAACCGCAGCCAACGCCGTACGCATTGGTACGCTCGGTCGCTTCAATGCCGCCACCACCGGTGGTGAGTCCATGTTCCTCTACGGCGGTCTCTTTGGTGACGAATTCCAGACCGGAGACACCTTCACGCAGCGCGTGGAAACCGATCAGCGGGCACTGACACCGGAAAACGGCAACCTGACCGGGGCACATCGCGGACTGCATTTGCCGCGTATCGGAGCGATCCAGGCCCGCGATGCGCTGGCCAGGTTTTCGCCGAATGCGCCCAACTGGAATTTCGGCGAAATGTTTTTCGTTGAAGCGTACATGCTCAATTTGCTCGCCGAGTACTTTTGCAATGGTCAGCCCATCAGCTCGATCAACGACGGCGTCGAAGAATTCGGTGCACCGGTTCCAACCACGCAGATTTACTCGCTGGCGCTCGCCAAGGTTGACTCTGGACTGGCCCGGATCGGCAGTGCAACAACCGCCAACGATACCCGCGTGCGCAACGCACTGGCGGTGCTCAAGGCGCGCATCCTGATCAATCAGGGGAACTTCACGGCGGTGGAAGCAGCCGTATCGGCAGTGCCCACCTCCTACAGCTGGCTGCAGGAGCATGCGCTCACCGCGCGGACTCCAGGTGTCTGGAACCTCGTGAACAACCAGCGCCGCTACATGCTGTCGGAAAATGAAGGACCACTTCGGATGAACTACCTCTCCGCCAACGATCCGCGCGTACCCGCCTGCGTGGTGGGTAATCCGGCCTGCGTTGCGGCCGGTTTCACTACTCGTCGGCCGTTTGACAGCGGCAACTCGGCGGTGCCGGATATGATTTACCAGCTTATCTGGCCCACCGATGCATCGGCGGTGGCACTCATGACCGGATTGCAGGCGCGCTTGTATCAGGCGGAAGCACTCAATCGTGCCGATCGCTTCGGTGAAGCGTTGGCCATTCTCAATGCCCTGCGCGCTGCACCGCCGGGGTACGGTCGCACGCTCGCGGCCATGCCAGCGCTGGCCGATCCCGGTACGGCCAACGGGCGCCGCGACCTGATCTTCCGCGAAAAGGGCTTCTGGCTCTTTGGCATGGGGCATCGCTACCCGGACATGCGCCGCATGATGCGCCAGTACGGCATGACGCAGAATGAGGTGTTCCCCAACGGCACGTGGCAGATCAACCGCTCACCCGGATACAGCACCGATGTGGTGTTCCGTACCCCCACGGCAGAGAGTTTCAACCCGCTGCAGCCAGTCGATCCCAACGGTGCTCCAACCTGCATCGATCGCAATCCGTAAGTCGATTCACGTTCCGCAGCACACAGTAAAAGCGGGGGGATGCCAGCTGGCGTCCCCCCGCTTTTAGTTTCAGTCTGTTGCCGCTACAAATCGTCGCGGGCGCGCGTGATCACGATAATCGCTCCTGCGCCGGACGATGCCATGCCGAACTTTTGCGTCGCGTCCGTGGGCGACAGAAACTCGATGCGTTCGATCTCGGCGGCTCGTATGCGACGCAGCATGGAAAAATCACTTGTGATCGCACCGTCTATTGTCAGAATCGGCGTATCGGCATTGCGGTTGAGGATGCTCGAACGGCCACGTGATTGTCTCACGGCGACATCGCCCGCATCGTTGCCGGCCAACCTGTAGCCCCCGGTTCGCTCCACGACATCGAACGCATCGATCACATTCCATCGGGCGATCATTTCGCTCGTCACTATACGGCTCCCCGACGAGCTGCGCTCAGGGCCCAGCTCGAGTGACGACTGACGGCTGCCGCAGCCGGTCGACGCGGCGCAAATGAGTGCGACGGTCGAGAGCGAAAGAACGAAACGAAGGCTTGACATCACAGATGGCCTCGGGAGGCGGAGAAAAGCTGGGCCCGAGGCGCCTTCCGCGCTCTGGACCTGCTACCGTACCCCCTAGCCTACCGTCCGGTTGCGAGGGCAGCAACCAGACAGCTGCGCGTGCCTCCGTCAACGCTTCTTCGGTGCATGGGGCGCATTGGCCAAGTCAGCGTCTTAGAGTTCTTTATGTCTCCGTTTCAGAAAAAACTCGAGCGCACCATCGACCGAACAATCGGCAACACACCGCTGGTTCGTTTGCAGCGCATTCCCGATGCCGCGATTCACGCCAGCGGTACGGTGATTCTGGGAAAGCTCGAGGGCAACAATCCGGGCGGCTCCGTGAAAGACCGGCCCGTGCTGTCCATGATTCGTGGCGCCGAAGCGCGCGGCGAAATCAAACCGGGTGACCGCCTCATTGAAGCAACCAGCGGCAACACCGGCATTGCGCTAGCCATGATTGCCGCCATGACCGGCTACCGCATGACGTTGATCATGCCGGACAATCTCAGCATCGAACGTCGTGCGTCCATGACGGCGTATGGCGCCGAGTTGATACTCACGCCGTCGTCAAAAGGTGGCATGGAGCACGCGCGCGATATTGCCTCCGAGATGCACGCACGCGGAGAGGGGCGTGTGCTTGATCAGTTTGCGAATCCAGACAATCCGCGCGCGCATTACGAAACCACTGGCCCCGAAATTTGGCGTGACACTGATGGTCGCGTCACCCATTTTGTGAGCGCCATGGGCACAACCGGCACCATCATGGGCGCTGGCCGGTATTTGCATGAACAGAATCCGGACGTCACGATTGTTGGTGCGCAACCGTCGGAGGGTTCGCAAATTGCCGGCATTCGCAAGTGGTCGCCGGCGTACCAACCGCGCATTTACAACGCCGCGGGGGTTGATCGCATTGAGCAGGTATCGCAGTCGGACGCCGAGAACATGGCGCGACGGTTGGCGGCGGAGGAGGGGATTTTTTGTGGCCCGTCCGCAGCGGGCGCGATGGTGATTGCGCTGCGCGTGGCGGCGGAAGTGTCGAACGCAACGGTGGTGTTTATTGTGTGTGACCGGGGTGATCGCTATTTGAGCACGGGGTTATTTCCGGCGTAGGCGGTAAAGCACGGCCGCCTGCTTCTCGGAGCCCTCGCATACGCAGCCTTCTCCGCTACCACGCAATGCGTTTGCTTCGGGGCCCTCGCATACGCAGCGTTCGCGGCTACCACGCGATGCGCTGCCACGCTTCCACGGCAATCCAGCTGTTGATCACCAGCAGCAACAGCGCTGGCATGGTAAGCAACACACCATCACGCATGCGCACGCGCACACCAACGCCGAGCAGCATGAGCAGCGCGAGTCCCACCGCCGCCAGGCACAAAAGCGGGAGGTGAAACAAGCCCAGCAGCAACCCCGCCCCGCCAAACAGCTCAAGCGTTCCCGTGAGCACGCGAAACCGTGCCAACCCGAAACGCTCGAACTCTTCTACCATCGCATTGCTGAATACCACACTCGCGCCGTACCCCAGAAACGCCACACCCGAGAGCACGGTCAGCACAAAGTGGAGCGACATCTACACAACTGCACTGCGTGTCGAAATCACCACGTATAACGACAGCAGCAGCAACACCAGCGACGGCACATACTTGATGGCCGGATGCCGCACCTTGAAGTGAAAAAACTGTGCGCACACCATGAAGAACGTCATCACCAACGCGGCCGGAAACACGAGCCCGTCGTACCACAGGCCGGCGAGCAACAGAGCCGATGCGGAGATCTTGGTTGCACCCACCAGGTTGCGTACTACATCCGACAGTGCGTACTCCCTGAACTCCTTTTCCACGTTCGGAAGACGCACTACCCACACGAAAATGACGGATACAGCAATAACGACCTGTGCGACTGCAACAGTGAGTTCCATTGAAATACCTCCAGTTGGTGGTGACGGGCGCGCGGCGCGCGACTGGCGCCATTGTGCCGGTGCCCATAAGTAAGTGCATACGGGTGGCTTTTCGTGCCGAGCGATGCTGGTGAGGGGCAGCGAGCGACGATTGCTACACGGTGTTGGTGGACGACACTCGCCCACGTCACCGGTATTCGGCAACGTCGGCGGTGTTGGGCAGTGAAGAACGCTAACTACGCTCCAATGCCTGTCGAAGCAGCGTGAGGTTGGCTGCAAAGCGCGACAGTAACTGTGCAATCGGTGCCGCGTCCCCACGCACCAGCACCGTGAGCAGATGCGCACATGAGAGCTGCTCCCGACGCAATTCCCGCGCGTGCGCTGTTGCGTCAGCCAGCGCCTGCTCCACTTCGCTTGAGTGCGCAACGGATGACTCACTCAGTCGCTGATCGTGCGGCAGCAGCCGCTCGCCAAACACGGCCAAAAACTCTCGCACGTTGATGTGCGCTGCAAACCGCACAATCTGCTGCATCGCGTTGCGCGCCCGAAGCAATCCGACAAACAGGTTCTCAACTCCAACGGTTGCGGCGCCAGTTCGCCGCGCATCATCTGCTGCCAGCTGCAGTGATTCCTTCAGACGTTCTGCAGGCACCGGTTCCGGCATGGGCGTGGCGGATCGTTCGGCCAGTAGCGCGTCAGGGTCCAATCCAACCAACTCGGTCAGGTGCCGAGTTCGCGTGCTCGGCCACCGCAGAAAGTTGTCCCGCGCCGCGCTCGCTGCTGACCCAAAGTTGGGGCCAGCCGCGTGCACATCCGCGCTCCTGCGCACCAGCGCCTCGACCGCTGTTGCCCAGTGGTGCGCAACTGCCACCGCCACGTAGGGAGCATTGAACATCGTGCCATTGGCATCGATGCCGCGCTGCACCAGATACTCAATCACGTTGCCGCGGTCATTGCTCATGGCCACCCAGAATACCTCCTGAAGCAATTCGTCGTCGTTTGCATCAGGCAGCTGCGGCATCATACGTCCAGCCGGCACCGAGAAATCCGGCCGGTCGCGTCGGGCAGCGGCGCGCGGCTTCCCACGAGCGTCCAACCAGCGGGCGACGCCAGCCACATCCCCCAATCCGGCGGCAATCCACAGCGCATCGCGATGTTTCGCACGCGCTGCAAGCACGTCAACCGCATCGCGATTGTGCCATGTCAGCAGTGCGTGCTCGAGTACCGGCCGACCGTTTGGCATGATCCAGTCCGGGTCTGCACCCGCGTCCAGCAAACCTTGCACGTACGTAGCGCGCGTGCCCGTACCACCACGAAACCCAAGCAGTGGTGTAGCCACAGCCCCGCGCGCTTCCAACCACCGCACAATGCGTGCATCAACCAACGCATTGTCATGCTCAGCGAGTGACAGCGCGGTGCTCAACAACCGCTGCACACCGACGCCAAACTCTGTCTCGCGTTCGAGCAGGCCCGGGTGTTCTGCAATCACGCGTTCCAATGCCGCCAGATCGCCGGCATGGATCGCAGCTGAGGCGTCCGTCCACTCGTCCACGTGCCAAGTGTCTGATGCACGAACTTTCTGATCGCCGGCCGCAACTTCGAGCAGTGCAGCCCAGTTGCTGAATCCGTGAAACCGGGCGGTTGCCAGCTGTGCGTCCGCTTCGGAAATGCTTTGCGCAAACACGTGTTCTGGCGTGCAACCGTAGAATCTGGGCACATACGCGGCCAACGCGCGGCCCGTGAACTCATCGCGCGCGGCATGCCCGCCGAGCATTCGTTGCACGCGACCGGTCAGCCGCGTCGGCGGTGGCATCATGGATCGCCACCCCGTGCCATTCATATGCTCGTAGCGCTGTCGCTCGACGTCCCCGTAGTACTGCACCAGACGCGTCCAGCTGGTGAAGCCGTACTCACGCGCGATAATGCGCTGTGCATCGCCGAGCTTGAGCTCGGATACCGACTCTTCGATGACGCCGCGCTCCTGCGCCTGCGCGCGCTGCAGTGCCTGATTGTCGCCGCTGCGCAGCTGTCGCAGCAGGGCCTTGGCCGCTTTGCGTTCGAACTCAACGCTGGGCCTCGCCGGTAATGGGCGGATGTCGGACATACTACCTCCTTTCGTTGTGGCCCCGTCCGCGTGTGGGCCCGAAAGAAGGAAGAGCGGGCAGAATGCGTCGCATCAAACATCGGATGGGACACTCCCTGCCCGCGGACCGGCGGCGCTCCGACAGCGCCACCGGAATGTTCGCGTACGCATCAAAGCCTGTCAAGCAATGCTGCCGCGCCGCGCGTCCCGGCTACGACGCGGCGTCACGCGAGGGCGCTGCCGAGTCTCAGCCGCCCTTCTTCGTTTCCTTCGCCCACGAATCACGCAAACTCACAATGCGATTGAACACCAACTTGTCCGGCGTGCTGTCCTCCGGCTCACTCATGAAGTAACCGGTGCGCTCAAACTGATAGCGGCTTCCAATTGGATCAGCCGCCACACTAGGCTCAATCTTCGCATTGGGAATCACAACCAGCGACGCCGGATTGAGCGTGCTCAAAAAGTCCTCGCCTTCCGGCACATCATCCGGATCCGGCTGCGTAAACAACCGGTCGTACAGCCGCACTTCACAGTTGAGTGCATGCTGTGCACTCACCCAGTGAATGGTGCCCTGCACTTTGCGTCCGTCGGGCGCGTTGCCGCTGCGTGTTTCCGGATCATAGGTGCAGTGCAACTCCGTCACGTTGCCGTCTGCGTCCTTGATCACATCGGTGCACGTAATGAGATAGCCAAAGCGCAATCGCACTTCCCGGCCCGGTGCGAGTCGATAGAACTTCTTTGGCGGATCTTCCATGAAGTCGTCGCGATCCACCCACAGCTCGCGCGAAAACGGCACTTCACGGGTACCGGTTTTGGGCACATCGTGCGGATAGTTCTGCCCTTCGAGCATATCAACTTCGCCTTCGGGGTAGTTGGTAATCACCACCTTGAGCGGGTTGAGCACACACAGCACACGCGGTACTTCCATGTTGAGATCGTTGCGCACCGTGTGTTCGAATGAGCCAATCTCAACACGCGCATCTTTGCGTGCCACACCGATTGTATCGGCAAAGGCACGAATGGCCTCCGGTCGCACACCGCGACGGCGCAAGCCGGCAATGGTGGGCATGCGTGGATCATCCCATCCGTTCACATGGCCGTCGTTCACCAAACGCAGCAGCTTGCGTTTGCTGAGCACGGTGTAGTCGAGCTCAAGTCGTGCAAACTCAATCTGCGTGGGCGGATTCGTGTAGCCCGCGGCTTCCACGAGCCAGTCGTAGATATCGCGACTGTCCTTGAACTCCAGTGTGCACAGTGAGCGCGTGATGCCTTCAATGGCGTCACTCAGGCCGTGGGCAAAATCATACAGCGGGTAGATCTTCCACTCGGTGCCGCGACGGTAGTGATGCGCATCGCGCCGGATGCGCATGAGCAGCGGGTCGCGCATGATCATGTTCGGGTGCGCCAGATCAATCTTCGCGCGCAACACATGCGCGCCGTCGGCAAACTCACCGGCCTTCATGCGTCGCAGCAGATCAACATTTTCTTCCGGCGACCGATCGCGATACGGACCGGGAATGCCCGGCGTGGTGACCGTGCCGCGATTGGTGCGAATCTCTTCTTCCGACTGCGAATCCACGTACGCTCGGCCCTGCTCCACCAGTCGTTCGGCAATGGAGTACAGCTGCTCGAAATAATCCGACGCGTAGTACTCACCATCCCAGTCAAAGCCCAACCAGCGAATATCATGCTTGATCGCCTCGACATACTTCATGTCTTCGGTGACAGGATTGGTGTCGTCAAAGCGAAGATTACACGTACCACCAAACTCTCGCGCAATGCCGAAGTTCAGGCAGATCGACTTGGCGTGTCCCATGTGCAAAAAGCCATTGGGCTCCGGTGGAAAACGCGTCGCAGGCGCTCGGCCAAAACGGCCGGTCGCAATGTCGTCGATCACCAGCTCACGAATGAAATCGCGACGTGGTGCGGTATCGTTGGTATGTGTATCAGACACGAGTATCGGTGGTGTGCGGGAATTTGATCTGGTAATCTAGCTCGCATGTCTCACGTCTGCCGGAATACCGACCGCAGAAAAAGCCGCGCACGCGCAACGCGATTCGGACCATTCCAACAGTTGCCGTTGCTGTGCCTCCGCGCCTCTGCGGTAAAACACCGTTGCTGCACCCTCAGCGCCTCTGCGGTAAACGCCGTTGCTGTACCCTCAGCGCCTCTGCGGTAAACGCCGTTACCGTCACTTCCCAGCGCGTGCACAAGACGGTACCCCGCTACACGATACGCGCCGACCGCAGACGCAGTGAGTTGGTCACCACGCTAACCGAGCTGAACGCCATCGCCGCGCTGGCGAGAATCGGGCTGAGCAGCAGCCCCGTAGACGGGTACAACACCCCCGCCGCAATCGGGATGCCGATCACGTTGTACACAAACGCCCAGAACAGATTCTGCTTCATGGTACGCATCGTACGACGAGACAGCGCCACAGCATGCGCGGCGCTCTGCAAATCTCCGCGCATGAGCACGATGTCGGCCGCTTCCACCGCAATGTCAGTGCCCGTACCGATACCAATGCCCACGTCGGCCTGCGCAATCGCGGGCCCGTCATTGATGCCGTCGCCCACCATCGCCACGACTTTGCCCTCACCCTGCAACCGTACAATCTCCGCCACCTTGCCGGCCGGCATCACGCCCGCTACCACACGGTCAATGCCGGCCTGACGGGCAATCGCCCGCGCGGTACGCTCGTTGTCGCCGGTGAGCATCACTACTTCAAGCCCCATGTCGTGGAACCGCGCAATCGCCTGACGCGACGTCTCCTTGATCGGGTCCGCCACGGCGATTACGCCGGCCAGTGCGCCGTCCACCGCCACGAACATCGGTGTGCGCCCGTTATCAGCCAGCTCCTGCGACATCGCCTGAAGCGAGGAGGAGTCCACCGCCCAATCCGCCATGAACTCCGCATTGCCCACGGCAATGCCAAGCCCGTTGACAATGCCCTGCGCGCCACGACCGCTCACCGCTTCAAAACCTTCCGGCGTGACCAGTGCGAGGTCGCGGGATTTGGCATGATTCACAATTGCTTCAGCCAACGGATGTTCACTGGACGTTTCCAGCGACGCCACCAGTCGCAGCAGTGCGTCAGGGTCGTCCAGATACGCGGCCACCGGAACCAGATCAGTGACCGTTGGCTTCCCTTCGGTCACGGTGCCGGTTTTGTCGAGCACCATGGTGGTAATACCGCCCGCCTGCTGCAACGCTTCCCCTCCCTTGATCAGCACGCCCAACTCAGCGCCTTTGCCAGTGGCCACCATCACGGCGGTAGGTACGGCCAGCCCCATCGCGCAGGGGCACGCAATAATGAGCACCGCCACCGCCGCCGCGAATCCGCGCACAGCCGGCGCCTGCTCGGCGAGCACAAACCAGACCACAAACGTGGCAATCGCCAATGACATGACAACGGGTACGAACACTCCGCTGATCTGATCGGCCAATCGCTGAATCGGCGCACGACTGCCCTGCGCATCACGCATCAATCGCACGATCTGGGCGAGCACACTGTGTTGCCCAAGCGTGGTGGCCGTAAAGCGAAAAGCGCCTGTGCGATTGATCGTACCACCGATCACGCGATCGCCCACACGCTTGGCTACCGGCAGCGATTCGCCCGTAAGCATGGATTCGTCAACAGCACTTTCACCCTGCGAAATATCGCCGTCTACCGGAACACGCTCACCGGGACGCACGATCACCGTTTCCCCGGCTTCAAGTGTATCGACCGGCGCATCTACTTCTTCGCCAAAGCGCACTACACGCGCCGTTTTGGGCTGCAACTGCACCAGTGCGCGTAGTGCACTGGACGTTTGCTTCTTGGCCCGGGCCTCGAACATGTTGCCCGTGAGAATGAGCGCGATGATGATGATCACCGCTTCGTAATACACGTCGGGCGCGAGGCCGCGCGACACAAAAAAGTTGGGCGCAACGGTCGCAATCAGCGAATAGACAAACGCCGCACCCGTGCCCAGCGCAACCAGCGTATTCATGTCCGCCGCGTGATGGCGAAACGCCGCCCAGGCGCGCGTGTAAAAGTGACGGCCCGCCCAGAGCATCACAAACAGTGTGGCCAACAGCAGGGCCACCGTCAGCGCGGCCGGTGGCAGATCGTAGAGCCACGGTACCACGGCGCGCAACGGCGGATCGAGCACGCGCATGGACCACTGCATGAACGGATCACCTGTCATGCGGTGCGCACCCGGCCCATCGGTCGCGGCCTGCATGGCGAGTGTGCTCATGAGTGGCATGGACACGATCATGGCGATGACACCAATCACACCGCTGACAATCGCCTTGCGCCGGAACTCGTGGTACTCCGCATCCTGCGCGCGGTCACGTGCTTCCTGCTCGTCAAACGCGCTCTGATCCGGGTTGGCCAGTTCGGCGCCGTAGCCGGTGTCGCGAATAGCGCGGACCAGTGCATCAGGCGTCACCGTGTCCGGATCGAACGTCACCGTCGCACTCTTCATCATCAGATTGACGCTGGCATCTTCCACGCCCGTCTGCTTTTGCAACGTACGCTGCACACGCGATTGACAGGCCGCGCACGTCATCCCGCTTACGGGAATGCGAATGGTGCTCATGAAGCAGCGCTCAGAGGAATGCGAATGGTGCGCATGATGGACAACTCACGCCTCGGCAATGATGGCGCCGCGCAACATGCTCATACCGCACATGAACTCGTAGCGACCGGCGGAGGGCGGCGTAATCTCGATCGTGGTTGTCTTGCCGGTTGGGAGGAAGCGCTTGATCCCGAAGTCCGGCAGCACCACTTCTTCCGAACACCCGGAGGTATCGCGCCGGTCAAAGTGCAGCTGTACCGGTTGGCCCGCCTTCACACGAATGAGCGCCGGCTTGTAGCCACCGTCCACCACGATCGTGATCTCAGCCGTCACACCCCGTGGCTCAGCGTCGGTGTGTGTGCCCGGGGCGACAAGTGCCGCAGCAGGCGCGACCGCGGCGGCCACGCTCCGCCCAGCCCAAAAGAAATACCAGTTGACCCATGCAATGGCCGTCAGGCCACCCGCGATGACCAACCACTCCGCCGTCGAGATATCCATCATCTGTAAACCGGTAAAAGGAGTGGTATAGATATATACCCCCTCCCCCTATGTCAACAGCGCTACACCGAGCTCAGCGGCTTGCCCTCATGGTCGGAAATCAGCACCCACACAGTGCGTGTGCGCTTGGAAAAGAACAGGCGTACCGTCACGTCGCGCGGAGACTGCTTGAAGGCAAAGTGAAAGGTGAAGGAGGTGTCGAGCATTTCGCGGATCACCCCTTCTTTAAAACGACCGTAGAAATCCTGCACGCGGGTGCATGGCGCGACTTCGGTGAAAAACTGTTTCCCGATCGCGTCCTCCGGCGCCAGTGACGCCAGGCGCGATTCCACCGCGTTGTACTTGAGAATGCGACCCGTACGGTCGAGCTGAATCACGCCGTACGGCAGGCCGTCGAGCTCGCCCGGCGACATCGCGTCCACGACCTCGAGCAGTGCATTGACTTCCGGAGCTGGGCTGGGTTTACCGCTGGGATCGGTCATGCACGAATAATAGAGAGCGACGCGAGATCAGACTGTTTTCGGTTTTTGTTCGGCACCCTGCTATATTCCATGTCCGATGCCGCAGCCGACCACACCGCAGTACGCCGAACTTCACTGTCATTCGGCCTTCTCGCTCCTCGATGGCGCCTCACTGCCCGAGACCCTCGTGGAACGCGCGCACGCACTGGGCTACCCGGCCCTCGCACTCACCGATCACGACGAACTCGGCGGTGTGGTGCGGTTTGCGCAAGCGGCGGCGAGCGTAGGCATGGGTGGCATTCTGGGTGTTGAGCTGACAGTCGACGTTGACGATGCCCAGCTGCTGTCGGCACTTCGTCGCACCACCGAAACGCCAGCACCACGACGCACGCACCTGATTCTGCTCGCCGAGTCGCGTGAAGGATACGGTAACATTTCGCAGCTCGTTACGCGGGCGCGCATGGATCGAGTCCGTGGTGAACCGGCAGTATCGCTCGATCTGCTCGCACAACATACCAACGGAATCTTTGCGCTCACCGGATGTCCGCGTGGGTGGGTTCCGCAGTTGGCGCGCAGCGGACGACTGCGCGATGCCCGACGCGCACTGGGTGTGCTGAGCGATCTCTTTCCCGATCGTCTGGCGGTGGAAGTGTGGAATCACGGCTTGCCCGAAGAACGCAAGCTGGTGCGTCGTTTATTGCCGCTGGCGCAAGCGCTTGGTGTGCCGTGGGTGGTCACCAACAACGTGCATTACGCCCAACCACACGGACGTATAGTGCATGATGTGCTCACCGCACTGCGGCATGAACGCACACTCGACGACATGGGCACACGCTTGCGTCCCAACGCCGAATGGTATCTCAAAAGTGCGGAGCAACTCGCCATCACTTGGCAAGGACATGAAGAGGGCCTCAGACAATCAGTGACGATTGCCGAACGGTGCGCCTTTCGGCTGGAGCAACTGCGTCCCACCCTGCCGGCGTTTCCGTTGCCACCCGGTGTGAGTGCCGACATGTATCTCGCACAACTCATTGAGCAGGGCGCCACCGAACGATGGGGCCCGCCCGGCACCGCGCGTCGTACGCACAAGCATGATGCGCAACTCGCGCATGAACTGGCACTCATCGCAAAGCTCGGACTGCCGGGATTTTTTCTCATTGTGTGGGACATTGTGCGCTTCGCACGTCGCGAAGGCATTCTCTGTCAGGGACGTGGATCGGCGGCCAACAGCGCGGTGTGTTATTGCCTGGGCATCACAGCCGTTGACCCAATCCGCATGGAGCTGTTGTTCGAACGCTTTCTGAGCGAAGAGCGACAGGAACCGCCTGACATTGACATTGATTTTGCACACCGCGACAGGGAGCGCGTGCTGCAGTACGTGTATGAGCGCTACGGTCGTGAGCACGCCGCCATGGTGTGTGAACAGATCACGTATCGCGGACGCAGTGCGGTGCGTGATGTGGCACGTGTGCTGGGATTCAGTGTGCAGCAGGGTGACGCCCTCGCATCGATCGCAGATCGCTTCAGCGCCAAAGCGACGGCCGAATCGTTGCGTGTGCACCGCGCAGCGGCGGAGCACAGTGAGACGCCAAACCCGCAGAGTGCGGCGGCTGTACGGGCACCCGATTCACAGAATGCGGCGGCTGTACGGGCGCCCGATTCACAGAACGTGGCGCACACACTGGCGCCCGATTCACAGAACGTGGCGCACACACTGGCGCCCGATTCACAGAACGTGGCGCACACACTGGCGCCCGATTCACAGAACGCGGCGCATGCACTGGCGCCCGATCCGCGTCTGGCGTCGAATAGCACAACCAGTCAGCACGCACCCGATGCACGCGACCCTGATCGCGAACTGGCGCGCGCCGCACTACGCGTGGATACGTGGCATTGGCGCGAGAACACACCAGAGCACCGCGCGGCCACGCCCAATGCCGATGGCATCAAGCCGCACCAACAGCGCGATGCCGCCAAGCGTGCGCTCAAAACGGCATCACAAGCGTCATCACAAGCGGCATTACAAGCGGCATCACGTGCAACACATTTGCGCGTCGCCGAGTCGCGACCGGCCGATCCGTACGCACCCGATCGTGCATCGTGCACGGGCCCCGTCGGCGGTCCCAGTGCACGTGATGTTCTCGCACAGCGATTGGGACAACGTTGGATTGGCGGCACGGAGGCCGTGCGTCTGGCCAACGAAGTTGATGCGGAACGAGTACAACCGCCGCAACCGCCGCAACCGCCACAACCGCCACAACCGTCACAACCAACGCACCCGTCGAACCCATCGCCGGCACAACCGAGCAACAGCGCCAACGCAACCCATCCCCCACTCGGCAACGCACTGCTCGAATCGGTTGGCCTCGATCCGTCAGACCCGCGAGTGGCCGTACTGGCCGATGTCATTGCCGGACTGCATCAACTGCCGCGACATCGCTCCATTCACGTGGGCGGCTTTGTACTCAGTCGCGAACCACTCGGCAGTGTTGTGCCCGTTGAACCGGCCAGCATGCCTGGGCGCACCGTGATTCACTGGGAAAAAGACGATCTCGATCCGGTGGGCTTCGTCAAAATCGATCTGCTCGGTCTGGGCATGCTCACCGTCGTGCAGGATTGTCTGCTGTACCTCAGGCATACACGCGGTATTGATATTGATCTGGCGCAACTCGACATGACAGATCAGGCGGTGTACGACCAGCTGTGCGCCGCCGATACCGTGGGCGTGTTCCAGGTGGAAAGTCGCGCTCAGATGAACACGCTGCCGCGTTTGCAACCGCGCTGCTTTTATGATCTGGTGGTTGAAGTGGCACTCATCAGACCCGGTCCCATTCAGGGCGACATGGTGCATCCCTATTTGCGCCGTCGCGCCGGGCTGGAAGCCATCACCTATCCGCATCCAGCCGTAGAACACGTGCTCAAGCGCACGCTCGGCATTCCGCTCTTTCAGGAGCAGGGCATGCAGGTGGCCATTGCGGCGGCGGGATTCACACCCGGCCAGGCCGATGTGCTGCGTCGCGCCATGGGACACAAACGCAGTCGCGAGCGCATGGCGGAAATCGGCGAACAGCTGATTGCCGGCATGGCCCGAAACGGGATTGCGGAAGACATTGCACATCGCATCTACAATCAGATCAATGCGTTTGCTGATTACGGATTTCCCGAAAGTCACGCGGCCAGCTTTGCGCTGATTGTCTACGCCACCGCGTACCTGCGCCACTACTACGGACCGGAGTTCACGGCGTCAATTCTCAATGCGCAGCCCATGGGATTTTACGCGCCCGGAACGCTGGTGGAAGACGCCAAGCGACACGGCGTTGAAGTACGGCCAATCGACATCACCCGGAGCGCGTGGGATCACACGTTGGAACTCGCAGACGAACGCACGCTCGTGCCCAGCGACGGTACGGTGCAATGGCGTCGCTCGCACGTCACCAGGACAAACGCATCCGCAGTTGGTACCGTTGGCACAGCCAACACAGTCAACACAGTCAACGCAGCCAACACAGTCAACACAGTCAACGTGGTCAACGTGGTCAACACAGCCAACGTGATCAACACCGCCAACACCGCCAACACCACCAACACCGCACCTGCACTCCCCCCCCCGCGCCCCCCAGCGGTACGCCTCGGCTTTCGACTGATCCGCGGACTGGGCGCCAAGGCGCGTGCACACCTTGAACGGGCGTTGACCAACGGTCCGTTCAGCAGTGTGACGGACTTTGTACGGCGTGTCCCTCTCGACCGTGCATCGCTCACGCATCTGGCCGAAAGCGGCGCGTTTGACACACTGTTTGCACACGAGTCCCCGTCGCGTCGGCGTCGCGTGGCGCTCTGGGAACTTCTGGCCGCGCAGCGCGGTGATGCTGGTCCGCTCGCGCCGAGTGTGATGACAGCGGCACCAGCGGCGGTGCGTGCGCTGAGTGGCGTGGAACTCACGGCGGCCGACTATCGCATGACCGGACTGTCGCTGGCCGGACATCCCATGAAACACGTGCGGGAGGCGCTGGCCCTGAATGGGGTGCGCACGGCCGCGCAGCTGCTGCGCGAAGGTCGGGATGGTGAACCGGTGGGGACAGCGGGGCTGGTGATTTGTCGTCAGCGTCCGGGCACCGCCAAGGGGTTTGTCTTTCTGACCCTCGAAGACGAAACCGGCATGATCAATGTGGTGGTCACGCCCAAACGTTTTGAGCGTGATGCAGGGATTATTTCCAGCTCACCGCTGTTGTTGGTGCGCGGTGTGCTGCAAGTGGAGGGACGGGTGGTAAACGTGCGTGCCCGATCGTTTCGCGCGCTCAGAGCCAACAGCGGTGAAGGATTCGTCAAGGGACACAACTACCGCTGAGGCGCATGGCGAAGAGGCACCACTACCGCCAAGGCGCGATGATTTACTGAGTCCGAGCGACCGAACGAGCCGGTGATTGCTCAGACCGCACCGCGCGCAACGCCCACATGGCTCGTCCATCGGGCAGCGCACGCACCTCAGGCAAGCCCTGCAGTTCAGTAAATCGCACAGAGCAACGGGCCCGCACCTCGGGTGCCGAGCCGCGTTCGTCAATCACGGATAGTTGCACGCCGGAGCTGTCGGCGCCGGCGTAGGACAGACGGCGATTCTCGGGGCAACCGGTGGGACCGGTCGCATCCGAGGGAAAAAAGAAATACGGATCTTCACCGAACTGCCGGCGCTCAAACCACTGACGCCACCGATCGGCGGACGCATCGTCGCGCACGTCAGCGGAACCACAGCTGGCCGCAACCAGAACCAGCAACCACACAGTTTTACTCAGGGCTGACCAAAGCATATGCGTAACCGGAATGGGGGTACGCCAGACATGATGGCGATTCCGGATCGTTTCGCATATTGGATAAATGCCCTATAGACGTGAGCGTGTCATTGATGTACAGTCGAGGCTCCGCCCGGCCTGAACAGGTGCCGTCCACACCACCGTGTCCCCCACACCCGACCCACCTGACATGAAAAGCAATCAGCCGCCAATCCCGGCGCATCAGTTACGCCTGCTCGCGGAAAAAGCCGACGGTCGGCGCGGCATTGACCAGAGCATCGTACGCGTGGGTAAGGGCGCCAAGGCACAGTACGATGTGCTCACCGCCGCCGAAATCGATGCACGACGCGCCAAGGGTGAAACAATTGAACCGCTCATAGCCATCGCGGCTTCACACCAGAACGCGGCGCGGGCCAAACGCGAACGCGAGACGGTGGTAACAATCAAAGTGCCGGGTGCCAAGCGACGCACGTACAACGCCAGCGAAGTGGACGCGCTCTTTCTCACCGAGGCGGCGGTGGAAAAGTTCGTGCTGCCGTACTACGCACGCACGCTGCAGCGCAGCGAATACGATACGCTCATCAAGCGCTACTACTCCGAAGAGCAAATCGCGTTTGCCCTGGTACACTACCCGACGTCGATGTACGACCTGATTGAAGGAGACGGGTAGCCGCGCGCCACCTGCGCAGCCACTGACTATCGGCGAATGGGTACCGATGTGCCGGCGCGCTCACCGCTCGCCGGCACTTTGTCGGCTGCAATTTCATTGGCAAATGTGCGCAGAATGGGATCGCTGGGAACGAAGCCCGCCAACAGCGGACGACGGACAATCGCCCAGCGCAGACGCTCAAGGGCCGCGTCACGTTCCTTGAACAGCAACAACAGCGTGATCTCTTCCGGGATCATGTCGAGCAACAACGACGAATCAGTCGCTACGGCCGCACGCTGCTGCTCGAGAACGCGGCGCGCGCGCACCGAGTCACCCGCCCGTGCACTCATCGCCGCCGCAACCAATCGCCGGTACACCGGTGCGTAACGATGCCCCGCTTCCGCTGCCAGCGCCGGCGGATCGAGTGAATCAAGCGTGGCCACAATCCGCCACGCCCGATCGGGATTGGGCCGCGACTGAAGGTCGTACTTCATGACCGTGAGCTGACACTCGTGAAACCACCACTCGGTGGGATACTCGCGTCGTCCCCGACTACACCACGCCGCGGCACTGTCGGCAGCGCTGCGAAACAACGACGCCGAAATCAGACTGCGATAAATTGACGGCGCCTCCTCGATGTACGCGTCGGCCTCCAGTGCGCGACGTCCCGCTCCTTCCGCGCGCTCCACTTCACCGCGCACGAGGTACAGGTTGCTGAGCGTGGCCCACGCACGCGCACGGTCCGCGTCGGCTTCCACCACCGCTTGCAGATCGCGCGCGATGGGCATTATCGCCGACGTATCGAGCGGCGGTGGAAGCGACTTGAGTCGCGCCCAGCGCAGTGTGCCCCGGGCTTCCAGCACGGCCGGATGGTCCACGTGTTGCGGCGCCAGGGAGTCGGCCAACGCTATCCCTCGCTCCAACGCCGAAACTCGTTCCTGGCCATCTACCCACGACGACGCCGCCAGCGCTGTCCACATGCGCTCCACTGGTGGACGCACCCACTCGGGATCCTCAATGTGCGCCTGCTCATACAACGAGTCCGCTCGGTGCAGCGCACTCTGCGCCGCGGCAAACGATGATCCCCCTCGTCGACTACCAAGCCGTAAGACGTCTTCGCGCTCCCGGTTCGCGCGCGCCACCAGTTGCCACGCACGCACGTTGTTCGACTCGCGCTGCAGCTGCGTGAGGCGAACATCCTGCCCAACGCGCTGTCGAATGCCAATCGCCAGTTCACTCGCGACGTCTTCCTCAAGAGCAAACAGTTCGTACAGCCCTCGCTCTGTTCCGCTCGACCACACCACCGCACCGCTTTCGGTATCGATCATGCGCACGCGCACCACCACGTTCTCACCACGTCGCAGCACGGTGCCTTCCACGACCGTGCCAACACGGAATCGCCGCGCCACACTGTCCAGCCCTACAGTACCATCGCGAAGCTGTCGGACTCCGCTCACCGGAATCACTTCAAACGCCCGTGACCCGGCCAGTTGCTCGATCACCGACTCAGTGATGAGGTCGGCCACCGAACCGAGATCACCCTCCGGGCTGGCATCACGCAAATAGGTGACGGCGATTCGGCGAGGGTCGTAGGCGGCCTTCGATGTCGAATCAGCCCGCCACCACGCGAAACCAGCCACTCCTGCCATGACAGCCAGCGCCAAACCGGCCACTCCCCAATAACGATTTCGTCGTGCCGTCGTAGGTGCCGACGGCGATGCCATCGATGGCGGCAGTTCCACTCGCGTCAGCGCCGAGGCCATGAATAACGCGCCTTCAGTGCGGCCAACCGGTGTGGACACCTTTGATCGCGGCGTCGCCGGTGACCGGTCCGACGGCAACCGCTCAGCCAGTGGTCGCTCGGCCCGGAGCCGATTGGCCAGCTCGAGAACCTGAGGTTCCGGCGCGACATCCAACTCGCGACGCAGCCGCTCCTCAAACATTGCCAGCATCTGCAGCGCTGCCGGAAGTTCACCGCCGGAGGCCAGCGCGCCAGCCGAGCCCAGCACGAAGCGCGAGCTGAGCGGGTCGTCGTGCAACAGGCGTTCCCACGCCCGGGCCGCATCGAGCCACTGCCCCTGCCGCTCGGCCGACGTCGCGAGTTCCTCGAGCGCTCGCTGACGTTCGTGCGCGATGCGTCGGCGTTCCCCGTCAAGCCAACGCTCGAACTCCTCCGCCTCGTCGAGAAAGACGCCGTCAAGAAACGGCGCGTCAGTGAGTGCGGCAGCGGTGGCCACGTCCCCCTGCTCAACCGCCTCCGCAAACTGCCACAAATCGCAGTCAACGGCGGCCGCATTGAGGGCGACCAAGTCGCCGTTGGAGGTGTCCAGCACCAGCTCGCCCAGCTCGCGACGAATCACGTACAGGGCTTCCGAAAGCAGCTTGCGGGCCTGAGCGGCGTCGCGCTCCGGCCACACCAACCCAATCAGTCGGTCGCGCGACAGGGTACGCGAAGGCGCCGCCGCCAGCAGGGCGAGCAGCGCGATCCGTCGGCGCTGGGTGGCCTTGCCATGCAACGAAACGCCATCTCGCAACACCTGCGGGGCGCCAAACAACTTGATTTTTAATGAGTTGGCAGACACACGCGGAAAATTGACAGGCCAGTTGATAGCTGCGGGAAATCGAGTTGATGGGCGCGCATTACGCTAGAGGCATGATGAACGGGCGGCCAGCGCACGGCGCGAAACTGCTCGACCTCTCACCCATCCAGTCCCCCCGCTGCGAGGTTGTCCATGTCTGATTCCAGCCGTTTCGAGTCGCTTACCGTCAAAACCGCCGCCGATGTCGAGACGTGGCATCCGGACATTACGATCCTGGTGCGTTACGATCTGCCATTTGTGTGCTTTGACATGGAAGGATCGGCCGTCCACATCTCGCGGGAAGCGACGCTGCTCCTCGCACGCCATCGCCACGTGGACGCCATGTTCGAGTCGATCCGACAGGCCGCCACCGAACAGTTGGAAGCGTATCAACGCGGCGCAGCGGCTACCAGCCCTCGCGTTGGTCCACGCGTCACCGATCCGGGCGACGGAGCGAGCTGGTCCATTCACGTGGTGCGGACACGGCACGATTGGCCAATTGCCATCGCCGTGTACGACGGCGCGCGCACCTCGCACACCGAAGCACCAATTCGGGAGCGCCTCACGCGACGCGAACTCGAAGTCGCGTCGCTGGTGGCTGACGGGGCACCCGCGAAGAACGTGGCCGCCGCCCTCTCCATCACCGTGCATACGGCGCGTCGTCACACGGAGCAGGTATTTCGGAAACTGGGCGTGCACTCGCGCGCTGAACTCACGCGGGTAGTCCTGCGCGGCGGCGAGATGCGCCGGTACGCGCCTTCCAACACCCGGGATCTTCGCTTGGATCTTCACCTGGATCTTCAAATGAGCGGCGCGGCTTGAGGGGGCGCAGCGATCAAACGGTGACCACGCTATCCCGGTCCGGGACACTATCAGCTGTGCCTCGAGCCCCTGCCCACTCGCTTTACGGACTCACCACAAACGGCGTATACACTACGCCATCGGGCGTTTGGCCGCCCGAGAGGTAACCAAGCACCTTCCGTTCGGGCATGCCGATTACCGCAATGCGCGCTTCGCTGCTGAGCGAGAGCAGAATGTGCCGACCATCAGGAGTGTACGTGATGCCCTGTGGGCCGCCGCCCGTAAACGACAGCACGCCCTGCTCGGCTCGGCTGCGGCGCGCAAAAAAGCGTACCACTTCGGCGCGATAGTCCGGGATCGCAACCGTTTCGGCATCGGGTGAAAACAGTACGCGATACGGCCACTGAAACCCTTCGGCGGCCGTTGTCACCGCACCGGTGTAGCCGTCTATTACGCTGATTTTTCCAGTGCTGTTGCTGCCCACCCACACTTCGCTGCCATCGGTGGTCACGTTGATCGCCTCCGGGCGTTCCGGCACGTCAAGACTGCGCACGGCCTGACCGGTTTTCATGTCCAGCTCTGTGACCGTGTTGCTGCCCATGTCTCCGGTCCACGCAATGCCACCGTCGGCCGACACACCAACCATGTGCGAACCGGCCTTATTGGTCCGGGCGGCGCGCACCACGATACCGGTGCGCACATCAACAGTAATCACCGCCTGGCTCGCTTCAGCCGTCACAGCCACCAGCGAATCACCGGGCAGAAAGACAATGCCGTGCGGCCGAGCATAGGGAGCAATGTCAATCGTACGCTGCACGCGCAGGCCGGCCACATCAATCACCGTGAGTGAACTGCCGGGCGCCGAACCGGTGCCGTAGTCCGTGACAACGGCAGTTTGGCCGTCCTGCGAAATCACGATCTCGTGTGGGCCGTTACCGGTTGACAGCGTCGCCAGCGTGCGCCCCGACCTAACGTCAACAATGGTAACGGTAGACGGTGTCTTGTTGGTGATGACCAACGTGCCGCTCAGTCCCGCAACCTGTGCCGCTGCACGAGTTGGGCCCAGCAAAGGCGAGACCGAGACAGCTGCAAAAAGCAAAATTGCGCGCACTCGATGCGACGCAGCACGATATGAAGACACGGAGAATGACGATGGCACGAGAATCACGGTCAAGGTTCGATGAACTTCCAGCTGGCCCGATGCCCACGAGTGAGCGGCGTACCGGTGAGTCGCGCGCGTACCATCTCAATGGGCATCCGGCCGCCCTGCAAGATAGCGTCATGGAACTGCTTGTTTGTCATGCGACCACCGTCTACAAGCTCGCGGTGCAGCGCTCTGATCTGCAGTCCACCCATCATGTACGCGGCCTGATACAGCGGAGAGTACGACCCGTTGAACGATCGCCGCACTTCGGCCTCGGCGTTCGCACGTTCATGTCCAACCCGATCAACGAGCATGTCCACCGCTTCCTGCGGCGTCATGCGACCCAAATGTACCTGCAGCGAAAAAATGATGCGGGCCAGACGATGGGATCGCCAGAACAGCATGCCCATGCGATCCTGAGGCGACTGCGGAAATCCCTCGTCCCACAGCAGCATTTCCCACCATAGCGCCCAGCCCTCGCCCCAGAACGGCGTATTGAATGCGCTGCGATGCGTGTTGTAACGAGACGTCATAAAGCCCTGCAGATGATGTCCCGGGATCAGTTCGTGATGCACCGTGGCCAACGCGAAGTGCGGGTTGTTACCCCGCAAGCTCATCAGCTTGTCGTCGTGCGCCATTGAATCGGTAGGGTACGCGACCTGAATCACTTCGCCCCCCAGAAAAAACGGGGATACGAGTTGCTGACGAGGCGACATCATCTCCATGCGCCACACTTCGTTGGCCAACGTCGGCACAGTGACGAGGTCGCGAGCCGTGACAAACGTGAGTGCATCCTCGGCCAGCTTGCGTACCAGCGCCGGTTGCTCACCGGGCGGCACAAAGGCCTCCTTCACCGCGTCAAGCGCTTTCCGCCAATCCTCGCCAAAGCCCATCTCGGCGGCGGCACGCTTCTGCTCCTGTTCAATCCATGTGAACTCGCGTTCCGCCAGTGCGATCAACTCATCTGGCGTGTAGGCGATCATTTCCGCGTCCAGATCTTCGGCCAGTCCGTCTGCACCAATCGGATCGCCAATGATCGGTTCTTCTTCACCCTCACGTTGCCCAACCACTTGTTCACGAATTGCTTTGCTGTACTTCGTGATCGCCTCGTTGGCGCGATTGTACGGATCGCGTGTCCACCAGGTGAACACCGGATCGTAACCTGAGTAAAAGCGGTGCCAATCACGCAACGACCCTTGCAGCGCACCAAGATACGCCACCGTGCGCAGACCAACGATGCGTTCCTCACGCGATGCACTGTCGGTACGCTTGGCTTTCACCCGTTTGATGAGCGTATCTGCTTCGGCCGCCAGCAATGACAGTGTGCGACCGGCAAGCGGTCCATCAACGGGCGCAAAACGTCGGCGCGCCTCTTCAAACGCCGTGATCTGGCCGGCGAACGGCACAATTGCCCCCATCTCCCTGGCGAGTTTGTCTTCGCGAGCAAGTTTAGCCAGCTCCGAGCGCAAGCGATGATCGAGCAGCACGTAGTCAACGCGCCCCTCCTGACTCAGCGCGTCGAAGTCAATGCGCGCAAGCCGCTCGCGCCAGTCGGTATAAAATGAGCGAAAGCGATCACGTCGCACGGCGGAATAACTCACCGCCCAGCGGCGGGACAGTGCCGCGCGATCCGTGGAGAACAACTCCACGGAGTCACGCAGCTCACTGGTGCCAACGGGCACGGTGGCAATGGACAACTGCGCAGCCAACGCCACGGGGAACAGACACAAACAGGCAACCAGTGTGCCGCAACGCGCGGCGCGAGCAGGCCGTGTCATCAGTTGGCAGGTTCCAGCACGCGTGCGATTTCCGTGCGCACATCGCGCAGGTGAATGCGTGTCATGGCGTCGCTTGCACGCGGGATCGCTTGCTGCACCAACCGGTCAATATCCTGCAGCTCGGCGCGCAACACACCACGCACATCGGATGACGCCGGATTGGGTGCCGGGTTGTTCGCACGTGTGAGAGCGGCGTCACTCGGATTCAAGCGGCTGTCGGCGGCAGAAATGAACGCACGCTGCAAGTTGCGACGGTACACGTCTACCGAAACACGTGACTGTCGCAGCTCGCCCCAAATTCCGGCGCGCATGTCGGTCATGAGATCAGCCAGCGTGTAGACGTCCGATGGACTGTTGGCCAGCGCTTCAAACTCAACCAGACGATCGAGACGGGACTGACTCATGAGCGCTCCGATCACCGAGGCCTGTCGCGCACGGAAGCGATCCACGGCACCTTCGTTTTCAATGCGGCGCAGCAGCGATGCATCGAGGAACATCTCCGGCACCTGAAACGCCGCCGTGTTCAGGTAGCGTACCGCTTCACGCTGACGCGCCTTTTCCACGGGGCGGAAGCGCTCACCGGTGCCGTACTTCTGTTGCGTGTAGGCACCGCCAACAACCGCCACCACATGACTCATGTAGCGACCCCACTGCCCCACAGCCTCTCCGTAGAGCGTGCGCACCTCGTCGTAGCTCTCCCCCGGCTTTTCGGCAGCCGCTGGAATCATGGCCACCACGCGCGCCAGATTTTTCATGCCCAATGTTGTGGCGCGCACCGCGTCGGCGTCGCCTACGGCTTCGGTGTTGTCTTCCGGATCGGAGGTTGCGTCAGCGGTGGAAAAGCGCAGCCATGGGAACTGATCTTGCACGCGCGTCCACTGATCGAGCGTTGGCTTTTCTTCATCCGGTGTACGTGCGCTCGGAATCGGCGTGTAGCCCCACTTCACGGCGAACACATCGTATGGTCCGACTTTCGGAATGAGCAAGTCGGGCGGAATGCTATCTTCCGGCTGCGCGACATAGTTGAAGCGCGAGTAGTCCATGAGCGTGGCCACGTGGCCATTCATGCGCTCAAGAAACGCGCGACTGCGAATGGAGTCCACCGGATACTGCGCCGACGACTTCATGTTGTGCGGAAAGCCAATGGAATGTCCGATTTCATGCGTGACCACGTATTCCACGAGTCGGCCCATCAGGGAATCGGGCAACGGCAGCGACTGTGCGCGTTTGTCGAGCGGCGACACTTGAATGAAATACCAGTTTTTCTGCAGCTCCATGATGTTGTGATACATGTTCACTTCACCCTTGAGAATCTGCCCCGACCGCGGATCGACGATCTGTCCGCCAGTGGCGTTGGCCACCGTGCTCGGGCGCCAGTAGATCACGGAATGACGTGCATCGTACAACGAGAAATCGGGATCTTCTTCGGGCGTAGGCGCAATCCGTCCAACAATCGCATTGCTGAAACCCGCCTCGCGGAACGCCGGCTGCCACTTGTTCACACCCTCAACAATCCATGGCTTGAGCCAGTCGGGCGTGGCCGGATCAATCCAATAGACAATGGGCTCCACCGGATCGGATACGGCTGCATTGGGATTCTTCTTTTCCAGTTTGAAGCGATGGATAAAGCGCACCTGCTCAGCCTTTTGCACCTCGCGCGACATGTCGTACGTGCGGCTGGAGTTAAATCCGACCCGTTCGTCGTGCCAACGCGCCATCATCGGCTGGTCGGGCAGCTTCAGCATGCTGAACTGGACCTTCGCGGTCTGCGAACGCAGCGGAGCCTGGCCGCCACCTCCTCCACCGCCGCCGCCGCCAGCCGACGGACGCGACTGCCCCGACTGTGTGACTTCAATGTTGACGTTCTCGGGGAAAGCCCAGGTGCGATCGATCCAGCTCTTCGAACGCTGAATGCCCTCAAGCGGCGCCATCTCGGGAATGTTCGACAGGAACAGGTCGCTCACATCGATCACCGCCGCGCTGTCGGCGCCGAAGGACGCCGCGGTGTACGTCGCGAGCACGGGACCCTTCCGAAAGCCAGAAACCTGACGCCAAATCGCTGAGGTGGTGTCGGCCATCAAGTTGTGTTGCTTGGCGCGCAGCACCACCCGATTTCCGTCACGCTCCCACTGCACGATGGCGCGCATCCCGCCGCCAAAGAATCCGGCTGGGTCTTGCAACGTGGATTCCACCGGTCGGCTGATCAGCAGCATTTCCTTCTCAAGCTGCGCCGTCGGAATTTCGAAGAACATCTTCTCGCCAACGCGGTGAATACGCAGCAGGCCATCTTGCGTGACCGCGCTGGCCGTAATCACCTGACGATACGGTTTGGGCGCGCCGGCGGCGCCACCGCTGCCACGCGCAGAATCCTGGCCCCCCGTGGCCGCGGCCGCCGGGCGAGCTGGTGAGCCGGCGGGTGTTGGAGTCGGGGCGGGCGAAAGCACGCAACCAGACAGGCCAGCCAACAGGCCAGCGGATAATAGCAGATTGGTACGGTGGGTCATCGGTTCCGGAGCTGAAGAAAGGCAGGAATCGTCGCGCACAGCCAAGCCGCACGCTCACCAAAGACTACGCACTCACGCTGGCGAGTGTTCAGGAAAGCAGCCAGCATACGGACATTGGCGCAACAATCCACGGTTCCGGCCACTCCCCGCGCCATGCCCGCGCGCGCCGCGAGTGCATCACCTTGCGCCGAGCGTGAGCACCCACGCACCGTTGCTCCATGACGCCAGCGTTCCCTCACACCACCGAACAGCCGTGCCCGCTTTGCCACACGCGTGAGACGCAGGTGGCACACCATCAGACCATTGGCGGTGCGGCGCCTCTGGTGAGAGCGTTTGTGCAATGCCTCACCTGCGAACTGGTGTTTGTCCCGCGGCGCTTTCATCTCTCACGCGAGCAGGAGCGCGCCGTGTATGATCAGCATGAGAACCATTCAGATGACGTGCGCTATCGCGCGTTTCTCTCGCGCCTGGTCACGCCACTGCGTCGCGAGCTGCGAACTGGAGATCGCGGACTGGACTTCGGGTGCGGACCCGGGCCAACACTGTCAATCATGATGCGAGAGCTGGGCGTCGAGTGCGTTGACTACGATCCCTTCTTTCACAACGATTCATCGTTGCTGCGTGGACCGTATGACTTTATTGCGAGCTCCGAGGTGTTCGAGCACCTCTCCGCACCCGGTCGCGTAATAGGTGAGCTGTCGTCAATGCTTGCATCAGGTGGCTGGCTGGGCGTGATGACGAAGCGCCTGTTGTCAGTGCACGCACTGGCCAACTGGCACTACATACGCGATCCAACGCACGTTGCATTCTTTGGCGATGCTACGTTTGCGTGGATGGGAGACCACTTTGGCTTTGACGTACATCTTGTGTCACCCGATGTGGTGCTGATGCAACGCATCACGAATGTTAGGGCGGTCACATAGTCCGCCCGAGCAATGTCCGCACGTGATCCCGCTGCAGATGATACAACCACCCGCCAAACATGGCCGCGCCAACACCGAGCAAAGCCAGTGCCCCGCTCGCGCCATGCATTGTATTCCATCCGCGCGTGAGCTCGATCAGCGCCACCAGCATTGTCGCCGAACCTAGCACACGGCCCGCCACGGCCCCATACGGCGCATTCGAGCGACCATGCAACTCAGCCGTCACATAGCCCACAATCGTGAGCGCCGCGAGATACTCGATGGCACGCATCAGCAGAGCGTTTGACAAATCCGCACGAGCCGGTGCCAGCATGACCGCCGCCCGCCACCGACTATCAATCGCGTCGAGCGGCCAGAGTGCCGACAGCACGAAATACAATGCAAACAGCGGCAACACCAGGCGCAGTGTGGGGAGCTCAATGCGTTGTGCCCCCTCGCGCTGCCGCGCACGCGAGGCGGCGTAGCTACGCAACCAGGCGGCACCCACGGCCAGCGTCGCACCAGCCACCAATACGTCCCACGATCCCGACGCGCCAGGTAAGGCCGCCACCAGAAACCAAAGTGCAGCGGCCACCAGCATCGCCCAACGTTGTACACGCCCCGTGTGTTCGAGGTATGCACCGTGCACCGCGCCAAGAATCGCGCCGCCAAACGCCGCCACTGGCAGGATCAACCACAGCCGGGCGCTTCCGGCACTGCCAAACCCTGATGCCCAAAGCAACGGGACAAGCAACATGACCAGTCCCACCAGCGGCAGGTCGAGTGCGAGCACGGAGACCGTACCCGCACCAACACGTACGCGAGGCCGCAGCGCCGCGAAAAGCCGTGCCCCAATCGCCGCGCCCATTCCGTTGGTGACCACATCAAAGATCGACGTAAAACGATCGGGCAAGAACAGCTGCCCGGCCTCGATCACGGCACTGAATGCAGCACCCAGCACACCCACCATCCACCATGGCACGTGCCGCCCGGTCCCCCGAACAGATTGACAGAACAATCCCAGGGGAATGAACATCACTACGTTCAGAATGAGATCTGACCACGTCCAAATACTGGTCAAACCGTGCTGGGGACGCGTAGCAAAATTGAACGGTGCCCAGGTGATCATGAGCGTGGTCACCGCCAGGTACAGCAGCACGGCAACCCCAAGCTGGCGCCCGGTGCGTGAACCTGCCGAGACCGCAGCCGCTGCAGGGTACAATAGCGGCTCCGACTCGGCCGGCTGCGCTTCAGCTTCAGCAGTGGCCGATGCTGGAGCATCGTGTGGGGCGAGCGATTGCATAGGGCGGAATATCGGCGCCTCATCGGTTGATATTGAGTAACCCGAACTTCTGGCCCATACTGCGCGTGTATTGACCTCGGCACCGCCCAATCGTGCCGGGCAATCATCGCCCGCTTTCACCTCAACCCGGTGGCTCCGTGACCGCAACATCCTTATCGGCAGCACGCGCTACACTATCTGCGGTGATCGTTGTTGCGCTGCTCACCGCCTGCGCAGAACGCAGCGCCAGCGATGCCTTGAACAGCACACCCATCAGCGCCGTACCCGCGCGCAATCTCGCCGCACTCAGCGACGCATCCAGCTGGCGTGGAGATATCCCGTGCGCCGATTGTGCCGGCATCCGCACCACCATCACGCTATATCCTGACGGTAGTTACCGCCGCGAGGGCGCGTACCTTGGCACCAACGGCGGCGGTGATACCATTGCCGCCGAGTTCGGGCGATGGACGCATGCGAGAAACGCCACTCGAGTTCGCCTCCACGGCAGCATGGAGGTGCCAATGCTGTACGCGTTCGATTCGGACGGTGCGCTGCGCATGCTCGACAGGCTCGGCCACGACATGGTCTCCAATACCAATTATCGCCTGGCCCCCATCGGCGAAACGATCGCGCTCACGCATCCATCACGCATCACAGGGGCGTTCACATACCTCGCTGATGCGGCCAGTTTTGTAGAGTGTCGCAGCGGCCTGCAGTATCCGGTAAGTATGAGCGCCGAGTTCCCAACGCTGCAGCGCGTTTACGCCGACGCAGGTGGCAACGGGCAACCCCAGATTGTGCGCCTGGGCGCCCACCTCGACAACCGGCCCGCCGTTGAGGGCAACGGCACCATGCTCGCACTCATGGTTGATTCGGTGCACAGCATCAACCCGAACGATGGCTGCGTGGCCCTGCGTACGCAGGACAGCGTTGCCGCGAATGAGTGGCGGCTGATAGCGCTCGAAAGTGCCGACGGCGAGCCGATCACCGTGGGCGACAGCACCGAAGCGGCGTTTGCGTGGGACAGAGACGACACCCGTCTGACGGGTTCAGGCGGCTGCAATCGCTTTAGCGCCAGCTCCGTAGTGCGTGGCACTACACTCGTCGGTGCAGCCGCGGCGGCCACGAAACGCTTCTGCAATGAACCCGGCGTCATGGACATCGAGCACCGATTCTTCGAGCTGCTCGCCAACGACATCGCCTTGCGATTCGACGCCGATACGCTCGTCTGGAGTCACGGGCCACGTGATGTCGCCCGATTTGTCAGGCACTCTGCCTCGGCTGGCAACTAGCCGCGCCACGCACTCAACGGCCATCGGTCCGTCGCGTAGTTTGAGTATTGGTCCCTCATATCTACCCGAATCGATATGCCCGTGTCATTTCGCCCGTTTGGCGCCGTCATTCTCGCGGCGCTCTGCAGCCTCTCCGCGCACGCGCAATCGCGTGCCGACAATGCCTCGTCTACCGATACGGCAGTCGCCAACGGTGACTCAACCGGCGGCCGACTGCCGCTGGATGGGCTGCGCTTTCGCAGCATCGGCCCCGGCAGTACTTCCGGACGGATTAGCGATCTGGCCATTCATCCCCGCAAACCGTCGCACTGGTACGTAGCCACTGCATCGGGCGGCTTGTGGAAGACGGAAAACGCCGGCGTGACATTCGCGCCCATTTTTGACACGCAGGGCTCGTTCTCCATCGGCGCCATCACCCTCGACCCCAACATGCCGAGCACGCTGTGGGTCGGCACCGGTGAAAACAACTCGCTGCGTTCCGTTGCGTATGGTGACGGCGTCTACAAGTCCATTGACGACGGTCGCACATTCACAAACGTTGGTCTAAAGAAGAGCGAACACATCGGTCGTATTCTGGTTGACCCGCGCAACAGCGATGTAGTGTACGTGGCCGCCATTGGTCCGCTCTGGTCGGGCGGTGGAGATCGCGGACTTTACAAAACAGTGGACGGCGGCAAAAAGTGGGCGCGCATTCTGGGCGACAGCGCGTGGGTGGGCGTGAATGATGTGCAAATGGATCCGCGCAATCCCGACCTGCTCATTGCATCAACGTTCCAGCGTCAGCGACGCGTGTGGGGACAGATTCATGGCGGACCGGCTTCGGCGATTCATCGCTCGGTGGACGGCGGCAAGACGTGGACCCGTGCGCGTACCGGCTTGCCGAGTGGAGATCTTGGTCGCATCGGACTGGCCAACTCTGCGGCCGATCCGGACGTGTTCTACGCCGTGATCGAAGCCAACGGAAACAGCGGCGGTTTTTATCGATCCACCAACAGCGGTGCCAGCTGGCAACGCATGAGTTCACAAAGCGGACTCGGCTTGTTCTATCTCGAGATCTTTCCCGATCCTACCAATGTCGATCGTGTGTATCTCGTGGAAACAAACACGTCGGTCAGTAACGACGGCGGCGCCACGTGGACTCGGGTGCCGTCCGGCGACAAGCATGTGGACGATCATGTGGTGTGGGTGAACCCGACCAACGCCGATCACATCATGATTGGTTCTGACGGCGGTCTGTACGAATCGTTTGATCGCGGTGCCAACTGGCGCTGGTTCAGTAATCTGCCACTCACACAGTTTTACACCGTGTCGCTGGATAATGCGTTGCCGTTTTACAACGTGTATGGTGGCACGCAGGACAACAGCACCGTGGGCGGTCCGTCGCGCACCACCGATGCGGCCGGTATTCAGAACTCCGACTGGCGAACCATCGTGGGCGGAGACGGATTCCGCGCACAGATCGATCCCACCGATCCAAATATTGTGTACGCCGAATCGCAAAATGGTGGCATGGTCCGCCACGATCGTCGCACGGGAGAGAACATCTCCATTCGCCCGCAACCAGTGCCGGGTGAGCCGGCATCGCGTTGGTACTGGGACACACCCATTCTCATCTCTCCCCACGACAACGAGCGCTTGTATGTGGGCTCGCAGCAGCTGTGGCGAAGCGACGACCGTGGTGATTCGTGGCGCGCGGTCAGCGGTGATCTCACGCAGGCAATCGATCGCAATCAGCTGCGCATGATGGGCCGCGTGTGGGGATCGGACGCCATCGGCAAGTGGGCCTCCACGTCGTATTACGGTACCATTCTTACGATCAGTGAATCGCCGGTTCAGGAAGGGTTGATTTACGTGGGCACCGATGACGGCCTCGTGCAGGTGACCGAAGACGGCGGACAGAACTGGCGCAAAGTTTCGAGTTTTCCCGGCGTTCCCGACACTACCTACGTGCAACGCGTGGTGGCCTCCCATCACGACGCCAATGTCGCGTACGCGGTGTTCAACAATCATCGCTCCGGTGACTTCAAACCCTACATCGTCAAGACAACCGATCGCGGACAAACGTGGACCAACGTGAGCAGCAATCTGCCTGAACGCGGATCAGTGTACGGGTTTGCCGAAGACCCGAAAGAACCACGGCTGCTCTTCGCTGGCACCGAGTTTGCGATGTTTGTGAGCACCAACGGCGGCGAATCGTGGACGCGTCTGCGCGGTGGACTGCCAACCATACAAATGCGCGATCTGGCCATCCACGCACGGGACGACGACCTGGTGGTCGCCACGTTTGGTCGCGGTTTCTATATCCTTGACGATCTTGCTCCGCTGCGCGCGCTCGTGCAGCAACCCGCGCTGCTGCAGGCCGAAGCGGCACTGCTGCCCGTCACACGTGTGGCCATGTACATGCCCGCTCGCGCCAGCAACACGGGCTCGTGGGGTGCTACGCATTATACCGCGCCCAATCCGCCCACCGGTGCCACGATCTCATACCTGGTACGCAGCACCACGCGTTCCAAACGTGCTGAGCGCACACGTCGCGAACAGGCCACCGCACGACGCGGCGAGGATGTGCCGCAACCCACACTCGATGATCTGCGCGCCGAAGATCTCGAAGTCGCCGCCAACGCCCTGCTCACCATTACCGATGCTGACGGACGCATCGTGCGTCGGTTGGAAGGGCCGGCTAGTGCGGGCATGCATCGCGTGCAGTGGGATCTGCGTTACAGCGGGATGGCACCGGTCACCGGTACCTCAGGCGGCAGTCGCGGTCCGCTCGTGATTCCCGGTACGTACACCGTCGCACTCGCGGTGCGTCGGCCTGATGGGTCTGTGCAAGACTACGGCACCACCCCCATATCGGCCCAACCCACTGCGGGCATGACCAGCACCGTGGCCACGTCCACAGAGGTTCGTGATTTCCGTCTGGCCACGGCGCAACTGCAACGCTCAGTCATGGGCACCGTGGCGTTGCTGGGCGAAATCACCACGCGCGTACGTGCCCTCAACGCCGCGCTCGAGCAAACGCTGGTCCCGAGTGACTCCGCGCGTCGCGACGCGCAAGCGCTGCTGCTCAAGCTCGACTCACTGCGACTCGACATGTCTGGTGACAACATCAACTCACGCCTCTCCGAAGCCTCACCACAGGGGCTGGTCGGGCGGCTCAATGACGTCGTGGGCGGACACTGGGGGACCAACAATGCACCCACGGGTACCATGCGTCAGCAGTTTGATATTGTGGCGCGTGACTTTCCACCGTTGCTCGCCAGATTGCGAGCGATCATCGAGGGCGATCTCAAAGCGCTCGAAGCACAAGCCGACGCATTGGGCGCACCGTGGACGCCCGGTCGCATTCCTGGCACACCATAACAATCACCATGCGCGAATATAAATTTCAGGCCGACGACGACAGCATTGAAGTGTTCCGTCGTTTGCGCGGCGCTTGGCGCGACGTGCAGGCCACTGAGCGTATGGTCACCGTGCGTCTCGCCGACGGCTCGGCGGTGCAGATCAACGTGCAGTTGCACGACATCGAACCAGGGTTTGCCGCGACGTGCATTGTGGCCGACAGCATTACCGGCGACCTCGCGCATCAGGACATCACAAACGCCCAGCGCCTCGATGCCTCCGACCTCGGACTCGGCGGCAACGATGTGGTGTTGTTTACCGGCGCCACGTGGTTGTCGCCAACCGCTGTGCAGTCATCCGATGAACGCGTGGACGTGAGTGGGCTGGAAGCCATCGTGCAACAGGTGGGGATGCCTGCAGACGTTCCACCGGAAGCTGAAGCGGTGTGCATCACGCACGATGCGATTGTGATTGCCTCGCCGGTAGGAACCGGCTGTCTGATTCGTATCGCGTCGGTTGCCGGTAAACTGGAAGTCATTACCGATAAAGCAGTCATCGCGGCGTTTCTCACCACTCGATCGTACGGTAGTGACGCACCGGAGTCCAGCGACACTGCCACCAGCGACACTGCCACCAGCGACGCTGCAACCGGCGACACTGCAACCAGCGACACTGCAACCGGCGACACTGCGACTAACGACACCGAAGCCGACGACAATCCCGCGACTGACCACTGACACCTGACCATTGATACGCAACATGATCGCACACGAGTTTGGCAGCAGGCGGCAACGGCGGGTTCTCGCCGCAACGGTGTTGGTCGCGAGCGCGAGCTTCACCAACGCTGGTTACGCGCAGGTCACCGTGGCCGCACCAGCGCCGCAGCGTACCTCCGTTCAATGGACTGTTCCGGCCAACGCCTATTTCCCCGATGCGGGCCAAGGTTGGCAGCAGCGCTCGGCCCGCGCATCCGGCTTTGATTCGATGAAACTGGCCCAAGCCGTACAGTTTGCCATCGCGGCTGAAAGCCAGACGCCCCGCGATCTGGAGCTGGCACACTACCAGTCATTTGGCCGCGAACCGTTTGGCGACCCGGTTGGTGAGTTCGCGCCGCGTGGTGATCCGGCGGGCATGGTCGTGCGTGGTGGCTACATCGTGGCCGAATGGGGCGATGTTGATCGCGTGGACATGACGTTCAGTGTGTCCAAGAGCTTCCTCTCCACCACAGTGGGGCTGGCCGTTGATCGTGGCATGATTCGCAGCGTGAATGATCGTGTTGCACCATACGTGCCGTTTGTGGTGTCGCAGCACCCGTCGGGCAGTGGATTGGGTGCCGATCGCCCCATGCGCGGCAATCAGCTCACGCCGTTTACCGGTCCGCACAACAGCACGATTCGCTGGGATGATTTGCTGCGCCAAACGAGTGACTGGGACGGTGTGCTGTGGGGCAAGCCCGAGTGGGCCGATCGCCCGGATCGCGACAACAGCACATGGCTCACGCGTGCGCGAAACACGCCCGGTTCTGAGTACGAATACAACGACACCCGCGTGAATCTGTTGGCGCTGGCCGCTACGAATGTGTGGAGACGGCCACTGCCGGAAGTACTTCGTGAGCACATCATGGATCCCATTGGCGCTTCCAACACGTGGCGCTGGATGGGATACCGCACGTCGTACGTGCTGATGGACGGACGATCAGTGGAAGTTGTGAGTGGTGGCGGCCATTGGGGCGGTGGCATGTTCATTAGCGCACGTGACCAGGCGCGTTTTGGCCTGCTCACACTCCGCCGCGGTCAGTGGAAGGGCCAGCAGTTGCTGAGCGATGCGTGGGTGCAGCTCGCCACCACGCCCACCGCGGCTCAGCCCACGTACGGATTCATGAACTGGTTTCTCAATACCGATGGCCAATACCTGGCGAGCGCTACACCCAAGACATTCGCGCACGTTGGCAACGGCACCAACATCATTATAGGAATACCGGAACACGATCTGCTGATCGTCGCGCGATGGATCAACAACGGATCCGTGGACGGACTCGTACAGCGCGTGCTGGCGGCATTGCAGTAGTCCAGCGGCCAGAATGACAAGCTTCTCCGGCCAGACGCGTGCGACGATGCAGCGCGCCACTCGACCCCACATTTTCTCCGAGCGCATCATGCCAAATACATCGCGAATCACGGCCCGCAACACATCACGACATACCTGGCGCCACTCCGCGCTTCTCGCCGTCGCCGCGCTGCTGCTGGCCGTTGCTCCGCTGGGCGCGCAGCCCACCACAGGCCCTGTCATCATGTCCGGAGGCGCCGTCTTTGACGTACCCAATCCGACCTTCGCCACACCCACGGACATCGATTACCGGGTCGCCTTCGAGATCAATCTCAGTGCCGCCGAAGCCCCTGCTGGCGGAAAGGCCATGGCCAACGATCAGCTCAACACTCTCGCCCGCTTCCTGAACATGCACGCACGTGCTGGTGTGCCGCCGGCGCGCGTGCGTTTGGCCGCCGTGGTACACGGTACAGCTGGTAAGGACCTGCTCGACGACGAGACCTACAGAGCGCGCTATGGAACGTCCAATCCCAGCGCGCCGCTCATCAAGGAACTGCTCGCGGCTGGTGTACAGATTATTTTATGCGGACAAACCTCCATGGGGCGTGACGTACCGCGCGACCATCTCATACCGGGCGTGCAGTTGGCATTGTCTGCAATGACCGCTCTCTCGGCCCTTCACTCAGAGGGGTATCGACTGAATCCCTGGTGATCAATCGGAGCTGCTGATGACGCGTGCTTGTCGAGTTTTTGTGGCGTTGGCCGCGGTGGCGCAGCTGAATGCGTGTGCCACCGTCTCACGGCCCAACATGAGTGTGGCCGACGTGACGGCAGACGCGGCGACCGCGAAGCGTCAACACGCGGTGGTTCGCGATTCCGTGCTCACCCGGCTCGTGCAGCGTGCGCAGTCGCGACCCGATCGCACGCTCGACCTCCTGCTGCTGTCTGGGGGTGGGCAGCATGGCGCGTACGGCGTGGGCTATCTGCGGGGCTGGGCCTCGCGCGACGCCGAGTCCATGCCAACGTTCGATCTCGTAAGCGGCATCAGCACCGGCGCCCTGCAGGCACCCTTCGCGTTGCTGGGCACACCGGCGGCACTCGATACGCTGGCCATGCTCTACCGCACCGCCGCCGACCGCATTGCTCCCACGTTTGATTGGTGGTTCTGGCTGCGTCGGACGGGCGGAGTCGTAAACACCGAGCGATACGAACGCTCACTCGCCTCGGTACTCGATGAACGGATGCAGACTGACCTGCAAACGCAGTTCGCGCAAAGCCGTCAACTGCTGCTCTCCACGACCGACATGGATCTCGGCATCGGGCGCATATGGGATTTGCAAGGCGCGCTCAGTCGCGATTCCGCACCGCTCGAGCGCGCTAGGCTGCTGCTCTACACCGCCACGGCCATTCCGGGAATATTTCCACCGCGCGTAATCGATGGACATGTGCATAATGACGGCGGGATTATTTCCAACATTTTGCCGTTGCTCGCGCTGGAGGACTTTCGCGAGCTGGCCATGCGTCTCCGTGCAGCGGGCGTGCAGGATGACGTCAACGTGCGGCTGTGGGTGATTATGAACATCTGGACACACGCACCTGTTCGCGTCGTGAAACCATCAAGTCGCGGAGACATCAGCAGCCGAAGCAATGAGCTGTTGTTCTGGGCGGCGCAGCCTCAGGCGCTCCAACGCCTGCAGGACCTTGCCCGCGCTGTCAGCGCCGACGTCCCTGGCCTGTCAATGCAAGTGCGCATTGCTCAACCACACGCGTCTCTGGCCACCGAACCGGGCGCCGACAAGCTGTTCAATCGGGACTGGATGCAACGATTGGAGCAAATCGGTTACGATCAGGCGCGCAGTCGTTCACCTTGGGATAGTGTGACGTCTGCATACGAGCGTCCCGTTCGGCCCTGATGTGCCGATGCTGAGCGTCGATCCTTGAGCTGGTCCATGAATACACCCATCGCCGGAAACACAGTCGTCGAGTGGCTTATTGCCCTCGGCATCGCGATCCTCGTGGTCGTTGCATTGCTTTTTGTGCGCCGCTTCGCCGTGTCTCGCATCAGATCCTTCGCCGACCGTACGACTACGCGCGTTGATGACCTGATCGCTGAAATACTGTCCCGCACGCGTACGTTTTTTCTGATCGCGGTCGGTGTCGCTGTGGCCAGTACGTGGATTGTCGTCACGTCCGTCTGGGACGGGCGCTTACGATCGGTGCTGCTGCTCGTATTCTTCGTACAGTTGGGCATATGGGGCACTGCAGCGGCCAGGTTCATTCTCGAGAACTATCGACGTGACAAGCTGGAGAGCGATCGCGGCGCGGCTACGATGGTGGGCGCGCTGCAGTTTCTCATCGTCGTGCTACTCTGGTCCGTGGTGCTGTTGCTGGCCCTCGAAAATCTCGGCGTAGACATTACTGCGCTCGTGGCCGGCCTCGGTGTAGGTGGCATTGCCATCGCGCTGGCAGTGCAGAACATCCTCGGCGATCTCTTCGCGTCGCTGGCGATCATTCTCGACAAGCCGTTCGTTGTGGGAGACTTCATCAAAGTTGGCGATGAGGTTGGCACAGTGGCGCACATCGGTCTGAAAACCACGCGCGTGGCCAGTATCTCAGGCGAGCAACTGGTGTTCTCCAATGCGGATTTGCTCAGTGCCCGCATTCGAAACTTCGGGAAGATGCAGGAGCGCCGTATCGTATTCTCGCTGGGCGTTACCTATCAGACGCCGCGCAGCGACCTGGAGCGCATACCGCAGCTTATCCGCGAGGCGATTGAAGCGGAAGAGAACGTGCGCTTCGATCGCAGTCACTTCAGCAACTACGGTGCCTTCTCACTCGATTTCGAGTCGGTCTATTATGTCAGAACGCCGGAGTTCAATGACTACATGGACGCGCAGCAGCACATCTATCTGCGGATTCATGAAGCGTTCGAAACACGCAACATCGAGTTTGCCTATCCAACACAAACGTTGTTCCTCACGCGTAGCTGACAACACAACGGTCGGGTGTTGCTAGCCCACGAGTAGGCGCGTCCCGATCCAGAGCGTCAACACGGCCGTCGCCGCAATTCCGGCGGTCGCGGCGGCGGCCCGCAGCAACTCTCCGCGCGCGTCGTCGCGAGCGCGTTGGTCCACAGCCGGCCACACGCCCATTGGCGACACGGCGCGCACAAACGTGGCGGTTGATTCAGCGGTGGGTGGCGCAACGAGCGCAATCGCGAGCAGCATCGCCAACGTACTCGACGCAGCGATTACGATGAGTTGCAACTCGTACGATCCCCATTGCATTTGCCACATCAGCGCCGCCGCACCAAGTCCGGTAATCGCGCCCGCCAGTTCAGCCTCGGCGGTCATTCGCCACCACAGCCAGCGCAGCATCGTGGGAACGCCAAGTGCCGCACCGAGCGCCGCCACCCATCGCCAGGCTTGCTCAATCTGCTCTATCTGAAACGACACCAGCACCGCGCCAACAGCAAATACCACAACGGCGCTACGTGCAATCAAGACCTGGGCGGCAACGGAAAGACGCGGGTTGAGGCGCAGCGCCACATCGCTCACCACATACGACGCGCCCCAGTTGAAATGCGTATCGATGGTGCTCATGAACGCGGCCAACAAACTCACCACCAGCAAGCCGAACACGCCGGGCGGCAGCAGGTGAATCATGAGCGCAGGATAGGCCATCTCACGGTCGCCGGCCACAAGTGCTCCAAGGCTGTCTCCCAGCACGGCTTGTTCGCTGCCCACCGGCAGGATCACAAGCGCCGCGAGCGCCACCATCAGCCACGGCCAGATGCGCACGCCGTACTGCAGCACGAAGAACAACCCCGCCGCCTTTTGCGCATCCTGCTCACTGCGTGCGGTGTTCAATCGCTGCTGCAAATATCCACCGCCATCGGCCGGCACGTTGGCGTACGATTGCACCAACAAATACGCACCGAGTCCAAAGGCTCCCATGCCAATGGCCGACACCCAGTTGGCTTGCATGTCCGGAAACAGGCGCGTGTAACTCAGCGCATCGTTACCGTACGCGGCACGCAAGCCATCCAGTACACCGCGTTTCCCACCGGCGTGCGTCCAAGCCACCACAGCCAGCCAGATGCTGCCCACCAATCCCAGCGCAAACTGCAGCAAGTCGGTGCGAATCACGCCGCGAATGCCGCCCAATGCTGAATACACGGCCACCAGCAGCACCAGCAAAATGACTGTGACCGCTTCTGACGGTCCACCGAGCGCCGATTGCGCCGGTACCACGGTACCAACAGCCGCCACCAACCGCGGCGCCCACTCGTCCCACCGCACCAACGGCTGCAGAATCTTGCCCATGGCGCGCAGCACCCAGCCCAAGATGATTACGTTGTAAACCAGTCCGTACAGCCCCGCGCGAAACGAACGCAAATAGCCCGCGGCACGCCCCGTGTAGCGCAGCGCAATGAACTCAGCGTCCGTGACGACGCCCGCGCGCCACCAGCGACGCGCGAAGATCATCACCACACCGGCGTGCACAAGCAACCACGACAACCACAACCAGTTCCCCGACACGCCGCGTGCCGCCACGATACCGGTGATCGCCAGCGGGGTGTCGGCGGCAAAGGTCGTTGCGGCGATGGACGTACCCGCCCACCACCACGGCAGCGAACGGTCGGCCAGAAAATAGCTCTCACGACTCTGCCCGGCGCGCTCCCGGGCCGCCAACCCAACGCCAAGTGCGAACAGCAGGTACCCGCCGATCACCAGCCAGTCGAGAGCCGCTAACACGCCTCAGCCGATGTATTCGGTCACAGGCGCCGCCATCGCGCTTAAGAACTCGCGACTCCACGCATCTACATCCGACTGTTCCACCAACGTTGCCAATCGTTTGATGTGCTGCGCACGCGCTTCCTGCGGCAACACCAGGGCGTCGTACAGATCGCGCGCCATTCCCTCAACATCGTATGGATTCGTGAGCACTGCACCGTGCAGCTCAACCGCTGCACCGGCAAACTCCGACAACACCAGCACCCCCTCGCCGCCCGTCACGTACTGCGCCGTGACAAACTCCTTGGCTACCAGATTCAGTCCGTCACGCAGCGGTGTGATCCAGGCAACGTCGGCAGCAGCGCTGTATGTCACCACCTCTTCAAACGGCAGCGCACGAAACAAATAATGCACCGGTGTCCACTCCAGCGTCCCAAAGCGACCGTTGATACGACCCACCACCTGATCCACTGCTTCACGCACTTCCTCGTACACCTCCATTCCAGGTGCAGGAGGTGTGGTGACCATGAGCAACGTCACCTGCTCCCGCATTTCCGGATGCGCATCGAGCATACGCTCAAATGCTTCAAGCTTCTGCAGCGGTCCCTTCACATAGTCCAATCGCTCCACCGAGAGCACGAGCCGCGTACTGTGAAAGCGTGCACGGATTGCCTCCACCTGCACCAGTCGGTCGGGATCGGCGAGAATGCGATGGATCGCACGCACGTTCACGCCCACCGGATGTGCGCCAAGCCGGATGATGCGATCGCCGCTGCGCACTACCGACGGCATGCGTGGGATGGCCAACGCCCCACCGTGCACACGAAAACGCGGTGCACACTGCATGGTTTCCATCACTTCCGTTGGCGCGTGTGAGCGCAGCACATCGAGAAAGTTGGCCGCATATCTTGGGATGTGAAACCCGATGTAGTCACACTGTGCGAGCGAGCCCACAATCTGTCGCGCCCATGGAATCACGTTGAACACATCGGCCGGCGGAAACGCCGTGTGATGAAAGAAGCCGATCTTTACATCGGGACGCAGCTGACGCAAATACGCGGGCACCATCCACAAGTTGTAATCGTGAATCCACACCGTTGCACCCATATCCGACTCGGCGGCAGCCGTTTCAGCAAACCGTTTGTTGATCTCGAGAAAGTGTTGCCAGTCGGATTCCACAAACTTCGCACGGTCGACAAACGAAAAAATCACCGGCCAGAACGCTTCCTTTGAGAACTTCTTGTAAAAGCGCTGTACGTCTTCCTGACTCAGCGGCACCTTGGCCGCTACCAGATTCGGAAGGCGCTCCTCATCCACCAGATCATGCGACGTCGCACCCGATCCATCGTGATGTGTGGTCCACGCCACCCACGACCCGTGTCGCCCTGACTCGAAGCAACCGAGCAAGGTTGGCACAATGCCGTTGGGGCTCGAGTGTCGACGACGTGTGACCACGCCATCCAGCATTTGCTCTTCGTACGGCAGCCGGTGGTACACCACGACCAGCTGCGCGTCGCCCGAGAGACTCTCCACGGTGGGAGCAATGGGCACACCGGCTTTCTCCATCGCCTCCACAATACCGCCCGCGCCAGGGGACGTTGCGATGTGCACATGCGGTCGTTCGTGCGTCGCGTCGACCAACGCCGTCTCGGCGTGCCCCACCACCACGCCGCGGTAGCCGGTGTCGTAAAGCGAGAGGTCGTTCATCGTGTCGCCGGCCACCAGCACGTGCGACTCATCGACGCCCAGCTGTGCCACCAGCTGCTTGAGCGTGTCGCCCTTGGAAACGCCGCGTGGCAGCACATCGAGATAGCGATCGGCGCTGAGCAGCACGTCAACATCCAGATGCGACACAAGCTCGGTGATTTCGTTCAACCGAGCGGGATCGTCCAGGAAAAAGGAGCAGCGTCGCTCCTGCGGCACGCGCTGTCGCACGAGGCCGGGCACGTTTGCCAGCGCCTGCAGAATGGGCTCGGTCCCGATCCACCGGGCACTCAGGTCCCACTGCAATGGTGTTACGGGAGTTCGTCCATCGCCGTGCAGCACCGTGGCGCCAACATCGGCAATGATGAACTCCGGATCCGGCACGAGTGGATCGGCCAGCAGCGGCAGCACACTTTCGGCGCCGCGTCCAGTCACAAACACCAGACGGATCTGGTCGTTCGCGCGGATGGTGCGGTATAACGTCAGTCGGTCAGCCTGTCGGCCGCCGAGGAAAGTCCCGTCGAGATCGGTCGCGAGAAACAGGATAGGAACGGCCCTCTGAAAAGGTGATGGGGCGCGCACGCCCAACCCTCGAAGATAGCCAATTTTGCCCTCACACACAACTCATCAGGCGCGCCTTCGAGCGAAACGCGCGCGATCATGACATCATGCTGACACAAAACGCCCGCCCGGACAGTGTCCGGGCGGGCGTTTGCTGCATCACACCGAAGTGCGATGCGCAGCCAAGTGACTCAGCCGACCTTGGTAACGTTCTCAGCGGCGGGGCCCTTCTGGCCCTGCACGATGTCGAACTCTACCCGCTCGCCTTCGGCCAGGGAGCGGAAGCCGCTCGTCTGGATGGCTGAGTGATGCACGAAGCAATCCTTGCCGCCGTTCTCAGG
>JBBRDJ010000005.1:0-65207 GCA_038203945.1 Gemmatimonadales bacterium | reverse complement strand
CGACATCAGTTCAAAGCCAATGAACAGGAACATGAGATCGCGTGCCGCCGTGAGCAGCATCATGCCGCACAGTGCGAGCAACATCAGTACCGGCACTTCGGACTGATACGCGCGCGTTCGTGCCTGCTCGGTATCGAGCAGTGCCAGTGAACCGGCCGTACCCAGCAGGAGCACCAGATCTACGGCGTAGCGAAAACCATCGCCTGCCAAACGACCGTCACTTGTTCCGCCGTTGCCGCGCCACCAGGCCAGAATCACCGCAACGGCCGTTACGCCGACAATCCCAATCGCGAATCGCGTGGTGAGTCGCGTGGGCGAGGAGTGTTCCCCGCCCCACGCGCTGGCGAGCAACAGAATCAGCGTACCCACCACCAAGGTGATCTCCGGCAACAGCGCGTGGATCAGTTCACCGGGCAACGCGAAATCGGTCATGGTGTATTGGCTCCGGCGCTCAGATCCGCTGCGCCTTGCGCGTAGTCAACGGACTGAGCGCGCACTCGCTCCACCAGTGCACTGGACGCGAGCTCCATGCGGCGCAGCAGTGGTTGCGGTGCCACGCCCAGCCAAATCATGGCCACGGCAAAGACACCCATCACGGCCAGCTGTCGTCCGCGCAAATCACGCATCTCGCCGTTGGCCTTGATGTCGAGCCTTGAAAATAACAACCGCTGCACGGCACGCAGCGCGTACACCGATGCGAACACCACACCACTGGTCGCTAGAATGGCCAACAACGGTTCACTGCGGTACGCGCCCAGCAGTACCAGGAACTCGCCCACGAAACCGTTGGTACCGGGCAGGCCAATCGTGCTGAGCATGGAGAGGGTGAGCATCACCGCGAAGAGCGGTACCACGCGAGCCAGTCCACCAAACGCATCGAGCCGATCGGTGCCGCTCTGCTCCTTGAGAAAACCGGCCAGCAGGAACAGGGCGCTGGTGGTGATACCATGGTTGACCATGATCATCACGGCGCCTTCAACACTCTGCTGTGTGAGGGCGAAACATCCGAGCATGATGAAGCCAAGATGGCTGATGCTGGAGTACGACAACACCTTGCGCAGGTCCGGCTGCACCATGGCCACGAGCGCACCCCAGACAATCGCAATCACCGACAGTACGAGCACCACGCTGCGTACGGTCTCGTGCATGACGGCGGCCGGAAAGAGCGGCATGGCAAAGCGCAGCAGCGCGTACGTGCCCACCTTGAGGCCCAGCACCACCGCGCCAATCACTGGCGCTTCGAACTGGGCATCGGGCAACCAGGTATGAAACGGGACCAAGGCGCTCTTGATTGCAAACGCGAGGAAGAAGGCACCAAACAACCACAGCTGCGTGTGCAGCGACATTGAGAGCTGCAACAGGTCATCGAGGTGAAATGACTGACTGCCGCCCAATACGTACAGCGCGGCAATGGCCGCGAGCATGAGCAGTGAACCGAACATGGTGAGCATGACGTACTTCATGGCCGCGCGAGTTCGACCGGCGGATCCCCAGATGCCGATAATGAAGTACATGGGAATGAGCATGAGCTCCCACGCCAGATAAAACAGCAACAGGTCAAGCGAGACAAACACGCCAACCAACCCGCTGGTGAGCGCGAGCAGCAGCGCGCCGTAGCTGGCCATGCGTGATGTGACCTGTTGCCACGTGGCCACCAAGGACAGCGGCATGAGCAGCGTGACGAGTACCAGCATCGGCAGCGAGATACCGTCGACTCCCATGCTCAGCTTTGCGCCAAGATCCGGCAGCCACGTCCAGTCGGTACGCAGCTGCCATCCAGCGGCGGTGGCATCAAACAGCACCCAGGCGCAAACACCAAGTATCGCTTCCACCACCAGCACACCCAGCGTCAGCACGCGTGCGTCCAAGCCGCCACGTGACAGCGCATCCGTGGGCATCAACTCAACCGCAGCCGGCGTATTGCGCTCCTGGCCCAGCAATCGCACGATGGCTGCACCAATCAACGGCCACAGCAACAACGCTGGCAAGATCCACTGATCCATTCCCAACGCCACTAACGAAGTTCGCATATCAGGTGAGTGTGAACGCAGCCATTACAGCCAGCACGCCGAGTGCAATCACCCAGGCGTACCGTCCCACATCACCACTTCCCAACGCATCGTGCGCCTGTCCGGCAACGCGTGCAATGAGGTTGCCACCGGAAACAAACGCGCGGTCGAGGCGCTGATCGATGCCCTGCCACAGAACGGAGCTCGAAAACGATGCCAGCGGACGTACCAGGGTGCGATCAAGACCGGCATCCACGCGGTAGGCGTCGGCCAGCAGCGCGGCGAGTCCGTGCTCGGGCGCAGCGTTGTCCTTGTTCGGCCTGGGCCCACGAAAGCGTGCAAAGGCAATCGCAATGCCAAGTATCGCCACCGCGATAGCCGTGCCAACCAGCACCAACTCGGTGGAATGACTGAGATGGGCGTCGCCACCCAACGTGAGCGTGGCGCTCCCGGTCACCGGCTCAAGCCAAGTCGAGAGCAAATGTGTTGGACCGAGCGGAATCAGCTCAGGCAGATTCAACCAGCCGCCACCAACGGTAAGCACCGCGAGCACGATCATGGGAATGGTCATGATGCGCGGCGCTTCGTGCAGTGCTTCGGCGGCCTTGATTCCGGTACGATTGGTTCCGCCAAAGGCGAGCAACATCATACGCGTCATGTAAATCGCGGTGAGTAGCGCGGTAACAATGCCCAATCCAAAAATGAGATACAGCAGTGCACTGCCGGGAACGCCGAACACCGAAGCGGAGGCCAGCGGTGATCCTTGCGCCCGGGCGAAAACCGATGCGAGGATTTCGTCTTTGGAAAAGAAACCGGCGAGCGGCGGAACACCGGCGATCGCAAATGTGGCAATCCACATCGTGAGCGATGTGACGGGCAGAAACCGTCGCAGTCCGCCCATGTTGCGCAGGTCCTGCGCGTCCTGACCAGGTTCGTGCGAATGATGGTAGGCTGCGTGCATGGCGTGAATCACCGCGCCGGCGCCGAGAAAGAGCAGCGCCTTGAAAAACGCGTGCGTCACGAGGTGAAACACGCCGGCTGCGTACGCGCCCGTGCCCACCGCGATGAACATGTAGCCCAGCTGCGAGACCGTGGAATAGGCCAGCACTTTTTTAATGTCCCACTGACGCAGGGCCACCGTGGCCGCGAACAGCGCCGTGAGGGCACCAATCAATGCAATGAACAGCGAAACTTCCGGTGCACCGGCAAACAGCGGCGCAGCGCGCGCTACCAGATAGACACCGGCCGTGACCATCGTTGCGGCGTGAATGAGCGCCGACACCGGCGTGGGACCCGCCATGGCATCGGGCAGCCAGATGTAGAGCGGCAACTGCGCACTCTTGCCGGCGCATCCGAGAAACAGAAACAGCGCCACGGCGGTAAACACACCCGGAGCGGCGACGGCCATTGCTGAATGCGCCGACACATAGTCGAGCGCGCCGGTGGTGCTGAAGAGCAGAAACATGGCGACCAGAAACCCGAAGTCGCCGATACGATTCACAATGAACGCTTTTCGGCCGGCGTCGGCGTTGGCCTTCTCACTGAACCAAAAACCAATCAGTAGATACGACGCCAACCCGACACCTTCCCACCCCACGAACATGACGGCGTAGCTCGAGCCAAGCACGAGCACGAGCATCGCGGCCACGAACAGATTGAGGTACGCAAAGTAGCGGCTGTAGCCTGGGTCGGTGGACATGTAGCCCACCGAAAACACATGAATGAGAAAGCCCACGCCAGTGATGACGAGCGTCATGAGCATGGACAGCTGGTCGAGCTGAATGCCCCAGTCGATGACCAGTGCACCCACCGGCATCCAGGACGCGTAGGTGCGGATAAACGGTTCGCTCAACGCGCTGGCACCTTGCATGGCCAGAAACATCACCACGGCCAGTACAAACGCGATCAACATCACGCCCGGGCCAACAAGAGTAGTCAGCCACTTCGTTGCGGCCTGACGAACGGCGACGTTGTCTTCGCGCTTCCCGAGGTTGCCTTGCACGCTCTCGCTTGGCGAAAGTTGCGGCCACAACACCAATGATCCGTTGATCAGCGCACCCAGCAACGGAAGCAACGGGAGCAACCAGATCCATTCGGCAATGGTGCCATCGAGCGGATGCGCGGAAACACTCTGCAGGTTGGCCATGACGCTTTGCACGGCCTGGGCCGACGATAGACCCGTCATCGCCGCAGGAGTTTGAGATTCTGCAGATCCACCGCGCCAAAGTGACGGAACACGGAGATGATGATCGCCAGCCCCACCGCCGCCTCAGCGGCCGCAATGGTCATGACAATGATGACAAACACGTGCCCGCCCACACCATGCAACTTGGCAAAGGCCACAAACGATAAGTTCACCGCGTTGAGCATCAGCTCCACGCACATGAACAGAATGATGGCGTTCCGGCGGGTGAGCACGCCCACGACACCAATCACGAAGAGAATCGCCGATACGATCAGCGCGTCGCCAATCACGTGACCGCCTTTCTGCGGGCCAGCAACACGGCGCCCACGATCGCAACGAGCAGCAGAACGGACGTCAGCTCGAAAGCCAGCAGGTAGTCAGTAAACAAGGACTCGGCCACCGGCAGTACCACGTTGTCGATGGGCGGTGCCAGCTCTACGGCAGGCAGCACTTCGCGCCGCACAGCCAACAAGTTGGCCAGCAGTGCGATGCCCACGAGCCCAGCTCCCAGTCGGGCACCCACTTCGCGCAAATCGGGCAGTTGATCGGGTCGGCCGAGGTTGAGCAGCATCACCACAAACACGAACACCACCAGAATCGCGCCAGCGTACACCAGCACCTGCACCGCCGCGACGAATGGGGCATCGAGCATGACATACAGTCCGCTCAACGCAAACATTACATTCACCAGCCACAGCGCGGCTGACACCGGACTTTTTCGCGTGACGAACAAGATCGCGGCGCCAATAGCCATCAACGCGAACAGATAAAACTGAAACCTGTAAAAAGGCGTCATTCGCCAGTCGGGTGAGCAGGATCCCAGAGTTCGCTCACCGGGTGCATTTGCGCCGTGAGTCGCTCAAGGTCGTAAACGAACGCTTCGCGCGAGAACTCGGCGTTCTCGTAGTGTCGTCCGAGATGAATGGCTTCTTCAGGGCACACTTCCTGACAGTAGCCGCAAAAGATGCAGCGGAACTCATCGATCTCGAAGATGAGTGGATAGCGATTGCCTTCTTCGTCCTCGCCCGGAACGAGTTTGATGCAGTTGGCCGGACACACGGTCGGGCACAACCCACAGGCCACGCACTTGGCCTTGCCGGTTTCCGTGGTGAGCATGCGATGCGTCCCACGCCACCGAGGTGAGAGATCCCAGCGCTCCTCGGGGTATTGCATGGTGACCTTATGCGGATCGATCATGTGCTTGAAGGTCGTGGCCAGTCCGCTGAGTGTGGAACGGATGTAGCTGACTTCTTCAATCGGTCGATCGAGCACTTTCACGCGAATGGTCATAGATCGTCTCCGGTACGCTTTTCGGTGCTGACCTCAAAGTCGCTGATGCCCGGCGCGGTGCCAGCCACCGATGCCGCCATGACGCTGGTCAGGGATTCTGCGCTCGATCCGTGCCGTCCTGCGGCGGCGGCCAGTTCAGCCTCGGCGTGAACGGCATCCACATCGTGCGGCATGGGCTCACGCGCCGCCGCGACCGCGCGTACGCGGGCACTTGGCACACCCATGGCGAATGACGCGGGAGCCGCCGATCGGGCGCGCAGGCGGGCGAGTTCACGCTGCCCCAATCGGGCACTGGCCGGGCTCAACAGTTTGCCCTTGTCACCCCACCAAAGCAGGAAGGCACCGAGCACCAGATTGAGAACCAACAGGCAAAGGCCGAACGGTACACCGCGCGAGATACCGAGGTAGTCGAGGGCCAGCGTGGCCGTCGCAATCACCATGATGTATCCGAGCGCCAGTGGCAACATGATGCCCCAACCCAATGTCATGAGCTGGTCATAACGGAAGCGCGGCAGTGTCCAGCGCACCCACATGAACAGGAACAGGAACATGCCTGTCTTGGTGGCGAACATCGCCAGAGTGGCCAGCGTCTTGAGCACGGTGTGCGGTCCCTCGTTATCCCACGACGTAAACGGGATATCCCAGCCGCCAAAATAGAGTGCGGCCATGAGTCCGCTCATTGTGGCCATGTTCGCGTACTCGGCGATGAAGAACAATGAGAACTTCATACCGCTGTATTCCGTGTGATATCCCGCTACCAGCTCCGCTTCCGCTTCGGGCAGGTCAAAGGGCAATCGATTGGTTTCGGCAAAAGCCGCCACCAGAAAAATGAACCACGCAATCGTGAGCGAGATCACGTTCCAGCCCATACTCGCCTGCTGATCGATGATTGCGTTGAGCGATACGTTGCCGGCCAGCAGCAGAATGGGAATCGTACTGAGCCCCAGCGCGATTTCATACGAGATCATTTGCGCGCTGGAGCGCAGCGATCCGAGCAGCGCGTACTTGTTGTTGGAGCTCCATCCGGCGAGCACCATGCCGTACACACCGAGCGACGAAATCGCGAGCATGAACAGGTAGCCAATCGGCAGCGAAGCCACGGACATGCTGACCAAACCCCACGGTGTCGGCAGTGGGGCGGCCAGCGGCAATACCGCCCACGTGAGCATGGCGGGAATGAAGGCCAGCATTGGCGCAACTATGAACAACCACTTGTCTGCGTCCGCTGGGCGAACCTCCTCCTTCATGAGGTTCTTGATACCGTCGGCGACCGGCTGCAGCAGACCAAACGGTCCGGCACGATTGGGACCCCGACGATCCTGAATCCAGGCCGACACTTTGCGTTCGGCCAGCGTGAGCATGGCTACGCCAATCATGTACAGCGTGAAGACCACCAGCATTTTGATAACGCTGGCCACGGCGAACGTGTAGATAGACTCCGGTGCGACCTGCGAGTCCTGCCTGGGGAACCACGTCGCCCAATCAAGTGCGAGTGGCGGGAACAGGGTTTGCAAGATCATGCGTGTACCGGCTGCGCTGTCAATCCGCGCGATTCAGCGTCCACCACCGGAAGGCCGCGCAACGCCAGACGCGCGTACGACAGGTCGCGATACGGCTCGTGCGTTTCTGCAAGCACGGTAAAAACGGCAGCCGAGGTATAAAAGCCGTTCGTTACACCGAGGCGCTGCGTGAGATCGCCGAGCACATACCAGCTGGGTCGGGCCAGTCCGGGCCCTGAACGGGCCTGCAAAAAGCGCTGCACGCGCCCGCGCAGGTTTGTAAACGTGCCCTCTTCTTCCGTGTGGTTGGTGATCGGCAGCGCGACATCGACGCGCTCGGCGATGGCCTCCGGAAGCGTGGTGCCGACATGGACCAGGCGCGCGCCTGCTGTGATGAGTTGTTGCACGGCCGCCGGTATGTCGCCTTCGAGCAGATCATCGAGTACCAGCACGGCGGCGTCAGCCCCCACCGACAATGGCTGACTTGGCTCCGCCAGATCTTCATATCCGAGCACGCGCGCGCCGGTGCCATTGGCGGCGCGTTCCGCACGCAACGACAGGTCGGGCACGCCGGGCAACGGTGCTTCACCGCCGAGCGTCACACGAAATACGCCGCGGCCGCCGTGTTTGGCAAAAATGCGTTCGGCCAGGAAGAGCGCTTCGTTGCTGGCGTTGGGCGATGCCAGCACCGTGACTTCGCGTCCGGCCAACGCGGCGGCAGCGGCATCGAGCGCAGCTTCCCAATCCACTTCACGAAGTGCGCCGCTAACCCGCACCAGCGGTTGGTCGAGTCGATCACGCCGGTTGATCCAGCGGTAGTTGAGCCGCCCTTCTTCGCACAGGTAATAGTGGTTGACGTCGGTGTTGGAGCGGGGCTTGAGGCGCACCACCGTGTTGTCACGGGTTTCGACGGTCACGTTGCAGCCCTGCGAACATCCGGTGCACACACTGGCGCTGCGATCGAGCTCCCACGCGCGCGCCTTATTGAGGAAATCCTTGCTCAACAGCGCACCAACCGGGCAGAGGTCCACCACATTACCCGCCCACGCATGGGTGAGGTCATGTCCATCAGCTTTGCCGATGAACGCGCGATCGCCTCGTTCGGACACGTTGAGCACCGGCTCTTCGGCAACGTTATCCATAAAGCGCACACAACGCGTACACAGAATGCAACGGTTGGGCACGTACATCACATCGCCGCCAAAATCCTCAACCGGATTGAAGCGCTTTGGCTCCTCGTAGCGTGACGTGGCACGGCCTTCCTGAAACGTGTAGTCCTGCAACTCACACTCGCCCGACTGATCACACACCGGACAGTCGAGCGGATGGTTGATAAGCAGGAACTCCAGCACACCTTTGCGCGCCTCGCGCGCCTTCTCGGTGTGCACGTGCACCACCTGGCCATCCATCACCGTGGTCGCGCAGGCGGGCGTGAGCTTGGGAAACTTTTCCACGTCTACCAGGCACATGCGGCACACACCAGCAACCGGCAGTCCTGGGTGGTAGCAGTAGTGCGGGATCAGCACGCCAACGGTCTTGGCGGCCTCGATCAGGTTGGTGCCTTCCGGTACCACCGTGTTGCGTCCCTCAATGGTGACGCTGATCATTTTCACTTCACGCGGCTCACTCACGCGGCCACCGTCCGGTTGGAGGTGAGCAACACCGGTACGACGCCTCGGCTATGGTCCGGCCCAAGCTTGGCCTCGAATTCGGCCCGGAACTTCTTGAGTCCCGATACCACCGGCGTGGCGCACGAATCACTCAGCACGCAGATCGTCTTACCGGTCATGTTGTCAGCGATGGAGAGCAGCGTGTCAAAGTCGCGCGCGTTTCCCTGCCCCGCCGCAATGCGGTCGAGAATGCGCGTGGTCCACGCGGTGCCTTCCCGACACTGCGAACACTGGGCGCAGCTCTCATGCGCATAGAATCGTGTCAGCCGCGCAATCTGTCGCACCATATCCTGGCGATCGTCAAATACAATGACGCCGCCGGAACCGAGCATCGTACCAGCATCCACCATGCCTTCGTAATCCATGAACGCGCCCTCGGCTTCCGCGCGCGTGAGGATGGGCACCGATGATCCACCGGGAATCACTGCCTTGATCTCACGTCCCGGCAGGGCGCCGCCACAGAGTTCGTTCAGAAAATCGCCAAACGGAAACCCCATGGCTACTTCGTAGTTGCCGGGCCGCGCGATATTGCCGCACACCGAGAACAACTTCGTCCCACGACTACGCGGGTTTGTTTCGCGGCCCAACGTCTGGTACCACGACGCGCCCTGCTGCAGAATGTGAGGAATGGCCGCCAGCGTCTCCACGTTGTTGATCGTGGTGGGCTTGCCGAAGAGTCCGGACACCGCTGGAAATGGCGGCTTGATACGCGGATTGCCACGACGTCCTTCGAGCGAGTTCATGAGCGCGGTTTCTTCACCACAAATGTACGCGCCGGCGCCACGGTGCACGTGAATATCAACACGCTTGCCGCTCCCCATGGCATTGGCGCCCAGAATGCCGGCCGCGTACGCTTCGGCCACCGCTTCCTGCATGATGCGAATGGGTTCGGCGTACTCACCACGAATGTAGATGTAGGCGGTGTCTGCGTAGATGGCATGCGCGCCAATGGCCACGCCTTCCACAAGCGCGTGCGGCGTCCAGCGCATGATCTCACGATCCTTGAACGTGCCCGGCTCCGATTCATCGGCGTTGCAGCACAGATAATGCTGCTTGCCGTCGGGTTTCATGAACGACCACTTGATGCCCGTGGGAAAACCGGCCCCACCACGTCCGCGCAGCCCGGAGTCTTTGACGACCGTCTGAATCTCCGCAGGGTCCATACCGAGCGCCCGCTCAAGCGCGGCGTAGCCACCGCGCTCGCGCCAACCGCGAAGTGAACGCGCGTCCGGATCGCCGAAGTACCTGGAGAGCACAGGTGTCTCGCGCTCGTGCGAAGGATGCGGGAAACCCATTACTCGTGCTCCGCCACGATCCGCGCAACGCGTTCGGGCGTCACGGATTCGATGCATTCATTGTTGATCATCACGGGCGTGGCGAATCCGCACGCGCCGAGGCATTCCACTTCAATCACAGTGAAACGACCGTCTGCTGATGTAAGTCCGAGCTCACCGCAACCGGTGTGCTCGAGAAATGCCTGCACCACATCTTCGGCGCCACAGACGTTGCACGGCGTGGTGGTGCATACCTGCACAAAATGTTTGCCCACCGGATGCTGGTGGTACATGGTGTAAAACGACAACACACCCTTGACATACGCCGGCGTGAGTTCGAGCACCTGCGCGACTTCCTCGACCGCCTGCTCGCTGACCCAGCCATGCATGTCCTGCACCATCCACAAGGCTGGCAACAGTGCGGCCATTTTTGTGGGATAACGTGACAGAATGGTGTCGAGTTCTTCCCGACGCGCACCCGTAAAGACCGGTACGTGCGGCTCATCGTAGTGATGCTCTGGCGGACGCACCAACTGTCCGCTGCTTGGTCCGTACGTCATCGATCAATCTCCCCCATCACAATATCAATGCTCGCATTGATCGCGATTACATCAGACAGCAAGTGTCCCTCGACCATGCGCGGAATCGCCGAGAGGTTCACGAAGGCGGGCGGACGAATGCGCCAGCGCACCGGTTTGCTGGTGCCGTCGGACACCATGTAATAGCCCTTCTCTCCCTTGGGACTTTCCACCGGCACATACACTTCGCCGATCGGCGGACGCGGCCCCTCCATCACCAGCTTGAAATGATGGATCATGCTTTCCATTTGACTGGTGGCGTTGGTCTTCGGCGGCAGAATCACGCGTGGGTCGTCCACGTTGACCGGTCCATCGGGCAGTCGCTGCACCGCCTGCTCCAGAATCCGAATGCTCTGTCGCATCTCTTCGATGCGCACGAGATAGCGATCGTACACATCGCCGCTGGTACCCACGGCCACGTCAAAATCATATGTCTCGTAGTCAAGATACGGAAAATCCTTGCGCACATCGTAGGCGACGCCCGAGGCGCGCAGCATCGCACCCGAGAGTCCGCAGTTGATCGCTTCTTCGGCGGTGAGCGCACCGATGCCCACCGTACGTCCCATCCAGATGCCGTTGCGCGTGAGCATCCGGTCCGACTCGTTGAGCGTTTTCGGGAAGTTGCGAATGAACGCATTGAGTCCGTCCATCCAACCGTCCGGCACATCGGCAGCCATGCCGCCAACGCGCGTGGCTGACGTTGTCAGACGGGCCCCTACCCACCCTTCCAGCAGGTTGTACAGGTTCTCGCGCTCCTGATACAACCACAAGAACGGCGTAAACGCACCAATATCAATGCAGGTGGTCCCCATCCAGACCAGATGCGACATGAGTCGCGACATTTCCATGGCAATCACGCGCAACACGGTGCAGCGCGGCGTGATTTCTATTCCAAACAAACGCTCACAGCCCAGCACAAAGGCGACGTTGTTGCCAAGCGAGTTCAGATAGTCTTCCCGGTCGGTCCAGGGAATGATCTGATTGTATTGGCGGTATTCACCAATTTTTTCAAAACCGCAATGCAGGTACCCTATGTGCGGTACGCAACGCACCACCGTTTCGCCATCGAGCTCGAGCACCAAACGCAACACGCCGTGCGTGGCCGGATGCTGGGGGCCGATGTTGATGAGCATGTGATCGCTCTCCATATCCGGCTCGTACGGCGCTTCCACGGCCACTCCGCTACGGTCACGCACCGTGAGCGGGGCCCGAATGGGTCGGCCCATCGCGTCCAGTCCGGCCGTGCCGACTGCCATTTCAACCGTACGGCGGCTCATGGCTGCTCGTCCTTGGGCGCCGCAGATGGCGCGCTCTCCGGCGATGGTCCACCCAGTGCACCACGCAGTCGTCGCTTCATGTCTTCCGGCAAATCGTTGAACGCCTCAGCGACGGACAGTTCGTTCATCGTGTAGTTGCCCGATGAATCAATCGACAGCGCCTGCGACAGCTGTTCAGCGCGGCTGAACCGACCGCGCAACGGAAAATCCTTGCGCAGCGGATGCCCTTCGCGGTACGTGTCCCACATGAGAATACGACGCAGATCGGGGTGTCCGGCAAAGGTGATGCCGAACATGTCATAGCACTCGCGCTCAATCCAATCGGCGGCGGAATACAGATCGGTCACGCTGGGCACTTCCAGCGCCGCTCCGGGCTCCAACGACACCTTGATGCGTAAAAAGCGCAGCCACGGCAGCGAGCGTAGGTGCCAGACCACTTCCAGGGGCTGATCACCGTCGCGGTATTCCACCGCCGTTACATCCACCAGATAGTTGTACGCATGGGCCGTATCGTCACGCAAAAACCGGATCATTCCATGCACCGCTTCCACGGTAACAAACACCGTGGTTTCGCCCCACATCACGTGCGAGCGCACCACACCCTGCGGGAAGCGCTCGCGCAAGGCGCTGACACTCGGATTCTCGGCGCCGCCATGATGCGGCACGTTGCGCGGTGTTGCTGGCTCGGGCAGACCGGCCGCTTCACGTGCACTGCCCGGCATGGGGCTCGTGTACGGAGGAAACGATGCGCTCACGGGGCGCTGCGTGTTTGATGAACCGAGTTGCCGAACGGTTCGGACAGCTCGTCGATGCGCGCAGGATCGATGTACAGATGACTGTTGGGATCCGGCTCGATTTCCTGACGGATGCTTGCGTCACCCAGGCGTTCTGTTTGCACCTTGCGGTGCAGCATCATGATGCCGTACATGAGCGCTTCCGGGCGCGGCGGACAGCCCGGTACGTAGACATCAACCGGAATGATTGTATCGATGCCCTGCACCACGGCGTAGTTGTCGAACATGCCGCCGGTGCTCGCGCAGGCGCCCATTGAAATGACCCATTTGGGCTGCGGCATCTGCATGTAGATGCGGCGGATTACCGGCGCCAGTTTAAACGGCACGCGTCCGGCACAAATCAGCACATCGGCTTGGCGCGGCGAGAAGCTCAATCGCTCCATACCAAACCGCGCGAGATCGTATCGACTGGCGGCCGTGGCCATGAACTCAATCGCACAGCACGCCGTACCGAATGGCATGGGCCACATGGACGAGCTGCGTGCCCAGTTCACCAGAAAATCGAGGCGCGACGTAACCCAGCTGTCTTGCGAAGAGGCGTCGGGCGATGAGGGCAGCGGAGCTCGCACCGGCGATCCGCCGGTGTCTCCTGCAGAAGAGATCAATCCCATGTCAGACCTCCGCGCTTCCACACGTACACATAGCCCACCAAGAGGATGACGACGAACACCAGCATTTCACCCAGACCGAAGAAGGACAGCTGCCCCGCTGGACACACACGCTCTACCAACGGCACCGCGCACGACAGTTGCTGATAGTGCACACCCCACGGAATCATGAACACCGTTTCAATATCGAACACGATGAAAAGCATGGCCACGAGATAGAACTTGACCGAAAAGCGATCGCGCGCATCGCCAAGCGGCGCCATACCGGATTCGTACGGCTGTTTCTTGATCGCCGTAGGTCTGGAGCGCGTGACCAGCTCACCGAGGCCGACAATAATGACCGCGTTCATGGCGGCGAAGCCGAGCAACAACAAAACCGGGAGATATTCGCGCAGCATGCCACGGGTAAAGGGGCCCTTTGTGAACTATTTCACATGATCCAATATCGTAAGTTAGCCAGAGGACCGCGAGCACTCAATGTAGCCGTCGTTCTTACCCGGAAAACGCCGGATTCCCCGGTACGGTGCCGGTCCGCCCGGACCATCATCTCGGCCTCCAATCGGCACTCGGCCTCCGCCCGTTGTCGGTTCCATTCCATCGTCAACGTAGGATCGCTCGAGACCGGGTTGGCAGCATCGCTCCACGGGCGTAACTTGGGCGCCGACGGTCATGCGGCGCGATTGGTTGCATGCGTACCCTTTTTATCCTCCGCCAGACACTCCCGATGGGTCTCAAGAACGATCGCTGGATCACCCAAATGGCTCGCGAACACCGTATGATCGAGCCATTTGCCGAACGCCAGGTGCGCCATGTGGAAGGCGCGGCGTCCGTTATTTCGTACGGCGTGAGTTCGTACGGATACGACATGCGCGTGAGCCACGAATTCCGGATTTTCACGAACGTGCTCAGCAGCATCGTGGACCCCAAGGCGTTTGACCCCAAGTCGTTCGTGGAATACGAGGGCGACGTGTGCATAGTGCCACCCAACTCGTTTGCCCTGTCGCGCAGCGTGGAGTACTTCCGCATTCCGCGCAACGTGCTCACGCTCACCGTGGGCAAGAGCACCTACGCGCGCTGCGGCATCATTACCAACGTGACGCCCTTTGAGCCGGAGTGGGAAGGTTTTGTGACGCTCGAGATCTCCAACACCACGCCGCTGCCGGCCAAGATCTACGCCAACGAAGGCATTGCGCAGGTGTGCTTTTTTGAGGGCGACGAGCCGCCTGATGTGAGCTACGGCGACAAGAAGGGCAAGTATCAGGGGCAGACGGGCGTGACGTTGCCAAGGTTGTAGAGCGTGTTCCAGCGGCGGCGGCTGACTGTGCTCGTCCTCATGGCGCTCGGGCTTGCCAGCGCGCTGTCGGCCTGCCTGCATCAGCCTCCGCTCGAACGTGGAATCGGGTCCATTGGGATGGAGCGCGACAGTATCGTGCGGCATCGCATCGCCGAATCGGTGCTTCGTTTTTACTCAATCAACGGGCAGGTGGGTCGGCGGAGCGCTCGTATGCAGCTGCTCCGGTACTGCTATCCCTTCGCACCGTTCGCTGAATGTGCCCTCGCGGCCAGCAAAATCACGGAAGACTCCGCGAGCCATATCACGCTGCGCGGAAGCGCTGCGGCTTTGGCGGCTGAGCTTGAGCAGCTGAGATTCCACACCGTGGTGGTGCGACGCGCTTGACGGGTTGGCCTTGGGCGCGGCGACGGTGGGCAGGTCACGCTGGCGAACACGAATCCGCGCGTTGTCGCACGCACGTCAACGCACCAAGGCTACCAGTTGACATTGTTCCCACGCGATTTATCGCCGGGTCCGTACGAACTGCGTGTGCTCGTGCGGCGAAGCGCCGACCAAGAGTACGTGCGGTCAGATCCCAGTCGTATGGTGGTTCTTTAGCGACGGCGGCAATAATGGTGTCGTCGGCAGCGGTAGTGACGGCGGCGTTAACGGTATAGCCGCCGGTGCACGCACGCCGATTACCACAGCACGTCGCCACCGATGGCCCGCCCGATCTCAGGATCGCGCGTGAGCAACGGAAATCCGAGCTGTTGTGCAGTGGCGGCAATCAGACGGTCGCCGCGTTCGGGAATGGCAAACAGCTCGTGTGATCGTGCGACAATCGCTGCGTCGAGCGGCACCACGCGATAGCGGGACGGTGTGTTCTCCAGCCGTTGCACAAACGTCTCAAACGGTTCGTTGAGAGAGAACACGCCGCGCCGTATGGCTTCGCTCACTTCGGCCAGTGCCACGCTGGGTACATGTGCCACCGCGTCGCCGGCGTCAACGCGCTCGACGAAGGCACGTGCTGATCGCCCCAACGAGCGCATGCGCCCGGCAAGCCACCACAGCAGCGCATGCGTATCGAGAACCGCGTGGCGAGGTGCGAGACGTCCCATGTGCGCCGCCGACTCAGCCGCGAGGCGTGCGCTTGGTACGCGCGAGCCGACCTTTGGGTGCCTCTGACACTTGATTTCCCGCTCCAACTGCGACACGGCGGACGCACGCACGAGCAGCAGGTCTTCTGGATGGCTGCGGTGCGTAAGGCGCACGCGATCGACCGCTCCGGATCGCACATGTTCCGCGAGCCGGAAGAGCTGCGCCCGTGCCTCGGTGAGGGGCATGGTGGGAGAGAGCGAATCTGTCACGGCAACCTCCGGGGTAACAGGTCGATACAGGCTCAGAAACCGACACGTACATGTATGTGTACGCCAAGAGAGCCTTTGATGCCGCTGCCGAGTCCCTTTCGCGTCGCCGGGTACTGCAATTACGACGCATCCCGTGACAAAGTGAACGCTCGGCCGTCTGCCTTCATACCTGTCCTTTTCTTCTCGAATAGCCACTTCTGTGTCTGGTTTCTCGCTACCGGTTCACTGCGCTTCCGATGCATCGCCAGCTCACGCCTCATCGGCGTTGCAGCCCGCTCGCGCCTGTAAAAAGTGTGAGCAGTTGCCAACCGGCGACCACATGTCGGGCGATCTGTACTGCTGGTTTCCCGCTCCGCATGTGGGGGCCAAGGTGCGCGCGTTGTTGCGTGGACTGGGCATCGCGTCGAATGCGGCGGTGGCGGACGGACTAAGGTTCAGCTTTGATGACACGCAGCGAGAAGCGGTGGCTGCGGCGCTTGAATCGCGGCTGTCCAGTTTGGAACGTGAAGACACCCGCGCGTTATTGTGCGCCGTCAACACCGCGCCACGTCCCGAAGATTTGGCGCGCGTCGAGTCGCTCTCACGACTGGTCGTGCGTGTACGCAGCGGTTGGCTGATGGCGATGATGGAGGAACGCCGTCTGACATCGCACTTTCAGCCCATAGTACACGCTTGCGATCCGGGGCGCATTTACGGACACGAAGCATTGCTGCGTGGTGTGTCCGCCGACGGATCCTTCGTTCCGCCGTCGCAGCTGTTTGAGACCGCACGCGGTGCCGGTCTCATGTTTCAACTTGATCTCGCGGCGCGTCGTTCGGCCATCGCGAACGCGGCGTCACACGGATTGCAAGGCGCGTTGTTTGTGAACTTTGCGCCCACCGCCATTTACGATCCGGCGTCATGCCTCAAAAGCACCGTCGTAGCAATTGAGCAGGCTGGCATCGCGCGCAGCGATGTAGTGTTCGAAATCGTGGAGACGGATCGTGCGCATGATCCGGCGCATTTGCGTCGCATTCTCGACTACTATCGCGGCGCCGGATTCCGCGTGGCGCTGGACGATGTGGGCAGCGGCTACTCGTCACTCAATCTGATTCACCTGCTGCGCCCCGACGTGCTCAAGCTCGACATGGAACTGGTGCGTGGCGTGGATACCGATCCGTACAAGGCGCGCATTGCGGCGAACTTGCTCAACGTTGCCACATCACTCGGCATCGATGCGCTGGCCGAGGGCATCGAAACGCCGGGGGAGCTGGAGTGGGTACGCGCACATGGCGCGAAGTATGTGCAGGGGTTCCTGATCGCGCGGCCGGATGCGCGACCGCGCACTGAGGTGCCGGGCTACCCTGCCCCCACCGTTTCCTTGGGTTCAGAGTACCGCACTGCGGACACTGCATAGTCGCGGTTCATGCGCTTGATGACATCAATGGAAATCTCCTTGGGGCACGCTTCCTGACACTCTCCCGTGAGTGTGCAGTGACCGAAACCCTCCAGATCCATCTGCTCCACCATCGCCATCGCGCGGCGATCCCGTTCCGGCTGCCCCTGCGGCAACAAGCCCAGATGCGTGATCTTGGCACCGGTGAACAACGACGCTGACGCATTCGGGCAGGCCGCAACGCAAGCACCGCAGCCAATGCAGGTCGCCGCGTCCATTGATTCATCGACTGTTTCCTTGCCGATCAGAATCTCGTTCGCATCACGCGCACCGCCGGTGTTTACCGACACGTAGCCACCGGCCTGTATGATGCGATCGAACGCGCTGCGATCGACCACCAGGTCACGAACCATCGGGAAGGCCTTCGCACGCCACGGCTCTACCCAGATCTGATCGCCATCCTTGAAGGCGCGCATGTGCAACTGACACGTTGTCGCACCTTTCCACGGGCCATGCGCCACACCGTTGATCATCATCGAGCAGGAACCACAAATTCCTTCGCGACAATCGTGACCAAACGCAATCGGCTCCCGCCCTTCGAGCGTAAGCTTGTCGTTGAGGACATCAAACATTTCCAGGAACGACATCTCGGCTTCGATACCATCCAACGGATAGGTCTCGATCTGGCCCGCCGAGGTGGGGCCGTCCTGTCGCCATACGTGCAGTGTGAGTCGCATTACTTGTAGCTCCGGGTGGCCAGCTTCACGTTCTCGTATTCGAGCGGTTCCTTGTGGAGCCGCTGCGGCTGCCCGTCGCCGATCCATTCCCACGCCGCGACATAGGCAAAATCGTCATCGTTGCGCTGCGCCTCACCATCATCCTGGTGTTCCACGCGGAAGTGACCGCCGCAGGATTCTTCGCGGTGCAACGCATCCCGACACATGAGCTCACCGAGCTCAATGAAATCGGCCACGCGTCCGGCTTTTTCCAGCGACTGATTGAGCGTCGCTCCGCTGCCCGGCACATTCACGTTTTGCCAGAACTCTTCACGCAAGCGCGGAAGCTGCTCAAGGGCCAGTGTGAGCCCTTCGCGCGAGCGCGCCATACCGCAGTGATCCCACATGATGTGGCCAAGCTCCTTGTGGAACGAGTCGACAGTGCGCTTGCCCTTGATGCCGAGCAGGCGTGCGGTTTGTGTCTTCACGGCGTTGACGGCATCGGTAAACGCTGGATGCTTTTCGACATCAACCGTTTCCGGCTTCACGCCGGCCAGATAGTTGCCGATGGTGTACGGCAGCACAAAATAGCCGTCAGCCAAGCCCTGCATGAGCGCTGATGCGCCCAGGCGATTGGCGCCGTGATCGGAGAAGTTGGCTTCCCCAATCACGTGCAGACCGGGCACAGTGCTCATGAGATTGTAGTCCACCCACGTGCCACCCATGGTGTAATGCACAGCGGGGTAGATGCGCATTGGTATCTGGTACGGATTCTCGTCCGTGATGCGCTGATACATGTCAAACAGATTCCCGTAGCGCTCGGCGATGGTTTGCTGTCCCAAACGCTCGATGGAGTCGTTGAAGTCAAGATAGACGCCCAATCCACCGGGACCTACGCCTCGACCTTCGTCACACGCTTCCTTGGCCGCGCGGGACGCAATGTCACGCGGTGCGAGATTGCCGAAGCTCGGGTACTTGCGTTCCAGAAAGTAATCTCGCTCCGATTCGGGAATCTGCGATGGCGTTCGATTGTCGTGCTGCGCGATGGGCACCCACACGCGCCCGTCGTTGCGCAGTGATTCCGACATGAGCGTGAGTTTGGACTGATGATCACCGCTCACGGGAATGCACGTGGGATGAATTTGCGTGTAGCACGGATTGGCAAACGCCGCGCCTCTCTTGTGCGCTCGCCACGACGCGGTCACGTTGCTGTACATGGCATTCGTGCTCAGGAAAAACACGTTGCTGTAGCCGCCCGTTGCCAGCACAACAGCATCAGCGGAGTGCGCGGTGATACCACCGTTTACCAGATTGCGCACCACGATGCCGCGAGCGCGCCCCTCGTGCACCACCACGTCGAGCATCTCCGACTGTGTGTGCATTTTTACCTTGCCCAACGAAATCTGACGCTCCAATGCCTGGTACGCGCCAATGAGCAACTGCTGTCCAGTCTGCCCACGCGCATAGAAAGTACGCGACACCTGCGCTCCACCAAACGAACGGTTGGCCAGCAGCCCGCCGTACTCGCGCGCAAACGGCACACCCTGTGCGACACACTGATCAATGATGTTGACCGATGCCTGCGCCAGCCGATACACATTGGCCTCGCGCGACCGGAAGTCGCCGCCCTTGACCGTGTCGTAAAACAGACGCTGAATGGAGTCGCCGTCGTTCTGGTAGTTCTTGGCTGCATTGATGCCGCCCTGCGCCGCGATCGAGTGCGCGCGGCGCGGCGAATCATGAAAGACAAAACACGACACGTTGTAGCCGAGCTCCGCCATCGTTGCGGCCGCGCTGGCACCAGCCAGGCCCGCGCCCACCACGATCACGTCGTATTTCCGCTTATTCGACGGATTCACCAGCTTCATATCGAAGCGGTGCTTGTCCCACTTTTCTTCGATGGGTCCGGACGGAACGTTGCTGTTGAGTTCAATCATTTCAGTGGGCCTCCGCCGACACCGGGGAAGGTTCTTCGGGGAACGCGCCAGCGAGCACCGCGATGGGGATCGTCGCAAAGCCAATGGCCACGACAACGCCAATCGCCAAGGCCAGGCGACGCTTGAGCGGATGTTGCGTTGAGCGTGCGACGCCGAGCGTGCGCACTACCGCCCAGGAACCGTGATACAAGTGTAGACCCAAGGCTGCCATCGCCAGAACGTAGAAGCCGGCAATGAGCGGGTTCCCGAGCCCGTTGCGCAGGTTGTTGTAGGGATCGAGATGCACAAAGTCCGGTACGCCAACCCAGCCGAGGGTAAGCTGCAGAATGTGGAACACGATGAACACGAGCAGCAGCACGCCGCCCCAGCGAATGGTCCGCGCAGCGAAGGTGGTCACCTGCGGCTCCATTTTCACGTAGCCCTCAGGTCGTGCCGCCCGCGAGCGCATGGTGAGCTGGTACGCGGCCAATGCATGCAGCAGCACCGCGCCTACCAGCGCCGCGCGCACGACGTACAGCACCGGCATGCTGGTACGCAGCAACAACGCATACTCGTGCATTGCACCGGCACCTTTGAACATCAGGAAGTTGCCAGACATGTGACCAATCACAAACAGAATGCCGATGATTCCGGTCACTGCCATGACGATCTTCTTTCCAATCGTACTGTCCCAGAACTGAGCGAGATAAGGCATGTATATGGTAGTTGGCCAGGTAACTCCTGCTCACGCAGGACCAGGCCCGTAAGCAGTCTGTTAACTCAGAACTTGAGCGTGGCCATTGGTTCCCGAACAGCGGTCGCACTCTTCTCCAGTGCGGCCCGCTCGTCGCTGGTGAGTTCGACTTCAATGATCTTTTCCAACCCGTTGCGACCGAGCTTGCAGGGCACGCCGAGATACAGATCCGACAGGCCGTATTCACCCTGCAGCCACGCGGCACAGGGCAGAATGCGCTTGCGATCGCGTACGATTGCGTCAACCATTTCCACGGCGCCGCTGGACGGAGCGTAGTACGCGGAGCCAGTCTTGAGATATTTCACAATCTCGGCGCCGCCGTCACGTGCGCGCTGAACGATTGCGGCCAGCTGCTCCTCACTCATGAGCTGACGAATCGGGATGCCGGCAACCGTGGTGTATGACACGAGTGGCACCATGGTGTCGCCGTGTCCGCCGAGCACCATCGCCTGAATGTCCTGTACGGAGACGTCGAGCGCTTCGGCGATAAACGAGCGATAGCGCGCCGTGTCGAGCACTCCGGCCATGCCGATCACGCGCTCGCGCGGAAAGCCGGTGACATGCTTGGCCACGTGACACATGACGTCGAGCGGATTGGACACGACAATCACGATCGCCTCAGGCGACGTGTTCTTCACGTGTTCGCAGACCGACTTTACGATGCTCGCATTGGTATTGAGCAAGTCATCGCGCGTCATGCCGGGTTTGCGTGCGATGCCGGCGGTGATCACCACGATGTCGGAGCCGGCCGTTTCGTCGTAACCGTTGGTGCCGACAATGCGCGTGTCAAACAACTCCACCGGTGCCGATTCCCACTGATCGAGCGCCTTGCCCTGGGGGATGCCTTCGGCGACGTCCACCATGACCACAGTACGACTGAGCGATTTCTCAGCGATACGCTGAGCGGTTGTCGCGCCGACATTGCCTGCGCCGACGACGGTGATCTTGTTGACCATGTGCGTGAAGTCCGTGTTGGAAACAGAGTTGATGCTGGGGATATCGAACACATCAACATAAGCCACGTACACGAACCCCAGCAATTGCACGGTGCATTGCAGCGTCAGCCGCGCATACACTGGTGAAAACAGGGGTCAGATTGCAATGGCTATCGGACCCGTCAGTCCGCTTTGCCACCCTGGCTTGCTCACGAGGGGATGGTGGCAACGGCTTTCACCGCTGAGGCGCAGAGGACACGGCAACGGCAACGACAAATGCTGGGAGTGGTACGAATCGGGTCACGCGTGCGCGGCTGTTTGCCCATCCATCGCCGGTTCTCACTGCGTCTCTGGGTCTCTGCGGTTGGGGCAGTTCGCCGTGAGTCGGGGCATGGGTCGTGGCAACGGCTTTCACCGCTGAGGCGCAGAGGACACGGCAACGGCAACGACAAATGCTGGGAGTGGTACGAATCGGGTCACGCGTGCGCCCACACTTCTCGCGGTGTTCTGCCACTCGAGCGGACTGCGGGCTACCCACCCACCTGGCTTAGCGCGCGCAGGCCGCCCACCTGCATTTGCAGCAGCGTGTGTTCCTTCGGCTTCTCAGCCAGTGCCTGGCGAAACAGCGGTTCCAGTGGCGCGCCGCTGCGCAGCGCCTCACGCAGCAGGACTTCGTGATCACCAAAAAGGCAGGTGCGGAGCCTGCCGTCGGCCGTGAGCCGTACCCGATTACACGTTTCGCAGTACGTGTGGGTCATGGGCGTGATGACGCCAATGGTGCCGGCCGCATTGGGCAGGCGATAGTATCGCGCTGGGCCGTTGCCCCGCGCCGGTCCGTCATCGCTCGCTAGCTCGCCGAGTGCGGCGATCCGCTGCAGGACCTCGGCCGTAGGAACCACATGATCCCAGGTGAGATCGCGCAGATCACCAACCGGCATGAGCTCGATGAAGCGTACGTGCCACGGATTGTCGCGCGTGAGGGCGGCAAAGTCGGCGATTTCGTCATCGTTCACACCGCGCATCACCACGACATTGATTTTCACCGGCGTCAGTCCGGCGGCCGTTGCCGACTGCGCCGATTTCACGAGATCGAAACCAAGATCGCGGCGTGCGATGGTGCGCACGCGATCGGGTTTCAGGGAGTCGGCGCTGATATTCACGCGACCAAGACCGGCGTCAAACAGCGGGCCCGCGAGCTCGGGTAGGCGCACACCGTTTGTTGACAGCGCGATGTCTTCAATATCCGGCACATCGCGCAGCATGCGCACCAGACGCTCGAGCTGCGGACGAATCGTTGGTTCGCCGCCCGTGAGTCGCAATCGACGCAACCCCAACGGCGCGAGCTGCCGCACCACTTCGGTGATCTCTTCGTAGCGGAGAATGTCGCTCTTGGGCAGCCAGGGCAAACCTTCCAGCGGCATGCAATACACACATCGAAAGTTGCAGCGATCAGTGACGGAGATGCGCAGGTATTCAATGCTGCGTCCAAACTGATCGCGGAGCGCGGGCGCGCCTCCCACGCTCGTAGCGTCGGCGCTGCTCACCTTGGCTTTCCGCTCGGGTCTACCCACGTCCACTCGCCATCGGTGTAGTGCTCCCGTTTCCAAATGGGTACGCGAACCTTGAGCTCCTCAATCACCACGCGCATGGCGTCGGCCGCCGGGGCGCGACGCGCGTGGGCGCAGGCGATGGCCACGCTGACGTCGCCCACACTCAATGTGCCTAGCCGGTGCACCACCGAAACACGCAGGCCGGGAAACCGCTCGGCCACTTCGCGGGCAATCGTGTCCATTTCACGATGCGCCATAGGCTCGTACGCCTCGTAGTCAATGCCGGTGACGGCGCGATTGTCGTTGACTTCCCGCACGGTACCAAAAAACGAGGCAATCGCACCCACGCTGGCGTGCGACACCGATTGCACTACCTGAGCGGGGTTGATGGCGTCGGTGACCAGCGCAATGTGCGGCTCAATGACGAGCGGCGGGGTGAGGGTGCTCATCCGCCAGCGACCGGTGGAATGAGCGCTACTTCGTCGCCAGCATTCACGAACACCGTCATGGCCGCATACGCCTGGTTGACCGCCACCAGCGGTTTGGCCGGAAGCCGATCACCACCGGGCAGCGCGCGCATGGCGCTGACAACTTCCCCCACAGTGCACGGCGCCGCAACGGGCACAATGACCGTTCGGGCGCCAAACGCGTCGGCGTACGACGCAAAGACCAGCACTGGAAGCGACATCATGTCAAGATACTAGTCGCGCAGGCCGCGAATAGTTCAAGCCATTTGGGCCCAGATTCGCAGCGCCCGGCAGTTGCTTCAGACGAGCGCGTCCTCAGGACTGGTTGAAATCGCTGCGTGGTGCGCTCAGCCCGAGCCGCTGCTGCAGCGCCTCGGCGGCCGCTTTTTCCGCGGCCTCCAGCACTTCGTCGGCTTCCGCCACGAGCGTCCGCAGCTCCTTGGACGGCTTGAACACCGGCACCGGCCGAGCTGACACCTCTACGGGCGAGCCGGTACGCGGATTGCGCGCCATGCGGGTTTTGCGCTGTCTGATCTTGAAGGTGCCAAAGCCGCGCACCTCAATGTTTTTTTGCTCAGCGAGGGCGTCCTTGATGGCATCGAGAAAAGCGTCAACAACACGCGCGCAGTCTTTCTTCGAAATCGTCGGACCAGCAGTCCGGGCGATTCGCGCCGTGACGTTTTCCACCAAATCGGCTTTCGTCATGAGCTCTTCCAAAGGGCAGCACACCGGCCAGGAGGCCGACGCGGGTGACGAGACAGGCGTGTTGTGCAACGCGCCCGTTTCGCCCGGGAGAAGCGAACCTACGGCCTCAGCTCGCTGCAGTCAAGTACTTGGCGCACAAGCAGTTGAGACAATCACGCGCGAGGTGACTTCAACGCCGTCAGAAACTCGTTGAAGTGCGGGATCGCATCGTGCGGGCCGGGCGCTGCCTCCGGGTGATACTGCACGCCAAAGATGGGCAGCGTGCGATGACGCAGTCCTTCAACGGTACCGTCATTGAGATTCACGTGCGTGACCTGCAGATCAGCCGCGCCGGTTACGCCTTCACCCTCTGACCCGGCCACGGCAAAGCCGTGATTTTGCGACGTAATGAGCACGCGGCCGGACATGAGATCCTTGACGGGCTGATTCCCACCGCGGTGACCAAAGGGCATTTTGCTGGTGTGCGCTCCGAAAGCGAGGCCCAGCAGCTGATGCCCCAGGCAGATGCCAAACATGGGCGTACCAACCCGACCCAGCTCACGGATAGCCGGCAGCGCGTACGTGACGGCTTCGGGATCGCCCGGACCGTTGGACAGAAACACGCCATCGGGCTTGAGCGCCAGCACATCGGCCACGGAGGTGTTGGCCGGCACCACTGTCACGCGAACGCCGTGTTCGTCAAACAACCGCAAGATGTTGCGCTTGATGCCGAAGTCGTAGGCCACCACATGCACCGGATGCTGTGCATTGCCCCACGCGTAGCGCGCTTTGGTGCTCACGACCGAAGCCAGATCAAGCCCCACCATGGAGGGACAGCCACCGAGCGCCGAGAGGGCTTCCGCACCCGGTGTCGTGCCACTGGCAATAACGCCGCGCATCACGCCAGCAGATCGCAGATGGATGGCCAGCCTGCGCGTATCTACTTCGGTGAGAATCGGCACGCTGGCCTCAACAAGCCAGTCTTCGAGAGAGCCGGTAGCGCGCCAGTTGGAATAGGTGCGCGAGAGTTCTCGCACCACAGCTCCGGCCACCTGCGGACGGGCGGACTCCGGATCGTCCGTGTTGACTCCGTAGTTGCCGATCATGGGCGCGGTCATGACCACGATCTGCGCGTTATACGACGGATCGCTGAAGACTTCCTGATAGCCGCTCATGTTCGTGGTGAACACGACTTCGGCCACAGTTGGCGCGCCCGGTCCGACCAGGCGACCGAGAAAAAGGGTTCCGTCCTCAAGGAGGAGGAACCCTTCGGGAGGCAGTGTGCCCGCCAATTTTCTCAGGGCTTAGTTGTTGGGCTCAGGAGCCGGCGGCTGGACCGGCGGCGTGTTTTGAAGCGGCAAAACGGGCGCTGCACCACCGGGCGCGACAGGAGCGGCCGACTCAGGCGCCGGCGCCGAGAGTCTATCGAGCACAGACGTGGGTACAGCCGCGCGCGTTGACATGAGCTGCAGAATGAACGCCAATGCCAGGAAGATGCCACCGCACCACCACGATGCCTTGGTGAGCAGATTGCCGGCCTGACGGGTGCCCATGAACGAATCCGATGACGAGCTGGCGCCGCCGAAGCTGGCCGCGAGGCCACCGCCCTTGCCGGCCTGCAACAGGATGACAACGCCGAGCAGAAGGGCGTCGAGAATGAGAAGGGTCAGGAGCAGCGTGTACATGGCGCGGATCAGGGAACGGGACTGGCGGCTGCGGGCGCCACAAAAGCGGGCGCCGACGCAAAACCTTCAAGCATTGTAAGATCGCAGCATTGAGGGTCACTTCGCAAGGGTCAACCGCTGCACAAGCTGTGCATTGGCAAGCGGTTGCCCCCGCTGAGTGACCGCTTCAACCGCGCGTGAACTCGGTGCGGGTAATCGCGCTCCAGCCATCGGCATCAAGACTGGCGCCGCCCACAAGAACGCCATCAACATCGGGGGCGGACAGTAGCGCCTGCGCATTGCCCCGATTCACCGACCCGCCGTAGCAGATGGGTACGTGCGCGTTGGGCGAGGGAACGCGCTCCCTGATCGCCGCGCGCAGCACGGCGTGAATGGCCGATGCGTCTTCCGGTGTGGCGGTGCGACCGGTGCCGATGGCCCATACGGGCTCGTAGGCGAGCACCACGCCGCTTACCTCCGCGTCATTGAGCAGCGCAATGCCGGCCGCCAGTTGCCGCAGCACCACCTGCTCGGTGGCGCCGGCCTCGCGCTCATCGAGTTTCTCGCCCACGCAGAGCATCGGAATGAGATGCGCGTCCACGGCCAGCCGCATTTTCAGGCCCGTGGCTTCGTCCGTCTCACCAAAAACATGGCGACGCTCCGAGTGCCCGATCAGCACCGCCCGCGCGCCCGCGTCCTGGGCCATGGCCACCGAGTTTTCACCGGTGAAGGCGCCCTGCGATTCAGAGTGTACTGCTTGCACGCCGGTGAGAATGTCGGGGCGGTCCTGCAACGACTCGCTGACCGCGGCAAGTGACAGCGCAGGGGGGAAAAAGAGTAGCGTGCGATCGTGCTGACGTGGCGTTTGCGCCAGAAAGCGATGCATGAAGGCCCGCGCGTCGGTAGGCCCGTGGTTGAGCTTCCAGTTGGCCGCAAAAATTGGGGTGCGAAGCAAACGTTACTCCTGATCGAGCGCGGCGACTCCGGGAAGCTCTTTGCCTTCCAGAAACTCGAGCGACGCGCCGCCACCGGTGGAAATGTGAGTGAGACGCGACTCGAGGCCGGCCTCCGCAATGGCTGCCGCCGAATCACCGCCACCCACGATGGTGATCGCGCCGCGATCTGTTGCATACGCCATGGCGTCGGCGATTGCGCGCGTGCCTTTGTCAAATGGAGGCTGTTCAAACACGCCCATTGGTCCGTTCCACAGCACCGTTTTTGCGCGCTCCACTTCCACGGCAAACAGTCGAATAGACTCAGGGCCAATGTCGAACATTGCCTCGCTGGCAATGATTGCTTCGCGTGCGACTACGTGCGCACGGCTGGCGTTGTTCATCCCGGAAGCAACCATGGCATCAATCGGCAGACGCAGTTTGTTGCCGGAGCGCTCCAGCAGCTCGCGGGCCATGTCCACGCGATCTTCTTCCACCAGCGACGCACCGGTTTCGAGTCCCATGGCGCGAAAAAACGTGCACGCCATGGCGCCGCCAATGAGCAACCGATCAACCTTGGGCAGCAACGCCTCAATGACATCGATCTTGCCCGAGATTTTGCTGCCGCCGAGCACGGCCACAAACGGATGCTCCGGGTCATTGAGTGCATCGCCGAGGAATGCGAGTTCGCGTTCCATGAGCAAGCCGGCCACGGCCGGTCGGACATACTTCGTGATACCGGCCGTACTGGCGTGCGCACGATGCGCCGCTCCGAATGCGTCATTCACAAACACGTCGCCCAGCTCACCGAGCTGCCGCGCGAACGCATCGTCGTTGGATTCTTCGCCCGCGTGAAAGCGCGTGTTCTCGAGCAGCAACACGCTGCCCGGTGCCAGCGCGTTCGTGGCGGCAACGGCCTCACTGCCAACGGTGCTCGTTAAAAATGACACCGGACGTGGTGCGAGCGCGATTTTCAGCCGGTCGGCCACTGGTTGTAGCGAGTACCGGGCATCGGGGGTGCCTTTGGGCCGACCGAAATGTGACAGCAGCACCACCTTGGCCCCACGATCGGCCAGTGCATTGATCGTGGGAAGCGAGGCCAGAATACGGGTGGCATCGGTGACGTGCCCATGGTCATCGATTGGCACATTGAAATCGACGCGTACCAGCACGCGCTGTCCCTTGACGTCAGCGTCGGTGAGGCGACGGATGGTGCGTGCAGTCATGGTCAGTGCGTGGTCAGAGACGCGCGCCAACGAAGCGCAGCATATCCACGCAACGGCTGCTGTAGCCCCATTCGTTGTCATACCAGCCGGAGATCTTGACCAGCGTGTTGTTGATGACCGTGGTGCTGAGCGCGTCGAGTGTGCATGACGCCGGGTTGCCGATGTAGTCCACTGACACGAGCGGCACTTCGCTGTAGTCAAGCACGCCCTCAAGCGGGCCCGCTTCCGACGCGGCCTTGAAAGCTGCGTTGACTTCGGCCACGGTCACGGCGCGTTCAACAACGCACGTGAGATCGGTGAGCGAAACATCGGGCGTGGGCACTCGAATGGCGATACCATCGATCAATCCCTTCACTTCAGGAATCACCAGCGCCGTGGCCTTGGCCGCACCCGTGGTGGTTGGAATCATTGATACGGCCGCCGCACGCGCACGACGCAAATCCTTGTGCGGCAAGTCGAGAATACTCTGGTCGTTGGTGTAGCTGTGAATGGTGACCATGCTGCCGTGTACAAAGCCAAAGGTGTCGCGAATGACCTTGACCATGGGTACCAGACAGTTGGTGGTGCACGACGCGTTGGAAATGATGTGATGAGACGCCGCGTCGTACTTGTCGCTGTTGACACCCATCACGATGGTGATGTCTTCGTCGGTGGCAGGAGCCGAGATGATGACCTTCTTCGCGCCGGCCTCCATGTGCTTCCGGGCGTCGGCGGCTTTGGTAAAGCGACCGGTCGCTTCGAGCACAATGTCAACGCCCAGCTCCTTCCATGGAAGCTTGCCGGGGTCGCGTTCGGCGAGGACGCGAATCTTGTGGCCGTCTACCGTGATGCTGTCCGCGTCGGCGGACACCTGTCCGTCAAACGTGCCGTGCACCGAGTCGTACTTGAAAAGGTGCGCGAGCGTGTTGGTGTCCGTGAGATCATTGATCGCAACGAACTCGAGATCAGCGACGCCCTGTTGCCGGGCGGCGCGCAGTACCTGACGCCCGATGCGGCCGAAGCCGTTAATGCCGACGCGAATGGCCATGAAGTTCAGTCCGGATCTGTAGCGTGGGACGATCGATCACCCGGATCGGGCGCTCGACCGAATGTGAGATAGCTGAGTATTCGGGCGCCGCCGGCTGTCAAAGCCGCGGCGGCGGCGTTCATTGTGGCTGCCGTGGTGATCACGTCGTCAACCAGCACGACGTGAGCACCGCGCAACCGTTGTCCGGCACCAATCCCTGTGCCAAACGCACCGGAAACGTTGCTTGCACGCTCCGAAGGTGTCAACCGCGTTTGTGTAGATGTCTCACGATCACGCCGCAAAACATCGTGCCACACAGGGATACCCCAGTGTGTACTGACCCCCTGCGCCAACAGGAGACTCTGATTGAATCCGCGCTCCCGTTCACGTGCGGCGCCTAGTGGGAGCGGAATCAGAGCCACACGTTCGCGCTCTACATCTGGGGGGAAGCTGAGCCGAGCCATGCGTTGCGCCATGCCCTGCGCCGTTTGCGTCCAGCCACTGTATTTGAGTGCGTGTACAACAGCGCTGCCGGTGCCGCTGTCGAGTCGAGCGGCCGATCGCACGGCGCGGACCGTGGGCGGGAGTCGGTGGCACCAGCGGCACTCGGCGAAGGCCCCATCCATACCGTTCGAACTGGTCAACGGGGGCGGTGCGCTGTCGCTTGAGCTCGCCGCGCTGAGGCGCAAACCCGGGAGCGGTTGCCGAGGATGACCGCAGCGAGCGCACGTTGGGTCGGGAAAGCGTTCGCAGCGAACCCAGCAGGTGCCGCAGACTACGCCGCGTGTATGCGGTGCGAGCAGCTCCAGGCACACGGCACAAGCGCGCGGGAGCAGCAGGTCGGCCAGTCCGCGGGCCACCGAGCGCCAGACGGGTCGTTTGGGCTGTGAGGCGGGGACGTTCATACGCTACCCGCGGGTGTGGGCGGGAACGGGCGTAATTCGAGTGAGGCCCACATGGCGTCACGATCGGGTTCGCGTGCGTACCAACTTTCAAAGGCCGCAGCGCCTTGCTCTACGAGCATGCGCACGCCGTCTTCCGCACGATGTCCGCGTTTGCGACAAGCGTTCACCCAGGCCGTTTCACCGCGACGGTACACCAAGTCGAGCACGCTCGCGTGCGCCGACAGCGCGTATGGGCTGACGGGATATTCGTTGTCGTGCAGCCCGATCGGTGTGGTGTTGATCACCAGGTCCGCGTGCGCAACGGCCGCCTCAACATCACTTTCAGCGCGCGCTGGATAGGCACATCGTGCGGCGAGAGCCTGAGCGCGAGCTGGCGTTCGTGCGCAGATCACGAGTTCCTGTACATCCCATGCTTCGAGAGCGACGATGATACTCATGGCCGAGCCTCCGGCACCGAGCAGGGCCACCCGTATTGGCGATGCAGCGGTTGTGTTGAGAACCGCGCGAATGGCGGCTACCGCACCGGCCACGTCGGTGTTGTGTCCGGTGAGTTCACCATGTTGCGTAAACCAGAATGTGTTCACCGCACCCACGCGCGTGGCCATGTCCGTGTGATGCATACACTCAGCGAACACGGCTTCCTTGTGCGGGATGGTGACATTGCCGGCCGTGCGCGATGCGGCGAGTTCCAGCAACGCGGCGCTGAGTGCAGCCGGCGCGACATCGCGCGCCTGATAACGCACGTCGAGTCCGGCCGCATTGAGCGCCGCCTGCTGAAACACAGGCGAGAGCGAATGTGACACGGGGTGACCGAGTAACACCAGGGCTACGGGCGCGTGCGGCGCGTGCGGTGACACGGTCTCAGCGCGTTGGTGGATCCTGCAGGTTCACGATACGATCGAGCGTGGCATGCACCAACTCCGACAGCTCGGCGAACGTTTGCCTGTAGACGTCGAGGTCACCACCGAACGGATCACTGATCGAGTCTGCATTGGTATCTCTGGAAGCAAACGCGGTGAGCAGAAACGCCCGTTCTCCCCCCCCCAACGCCTGCACCTGTTCCAGATGCGAGGGTCCCATGGTGAGAATCAAATCGGCGGCGTCAATGAGGGCGGGCGACAGCATGCGCGCGCGGTGCGGTGCGAGATCAAGGCCCTGTTCAAGCGCGACAAGCAGCGACCCATCAGACGCCGATGCACCTTCCCACGCACTGATCCCTGCACTGCCGACGGACAGATCCGCAATACCGCGCTGTCGCACCGCATGACACGCGATGGCTTCGGCCAGCGGACTGCGGCAGGTGTTTCCGGTGCAGACAAACAGCAAATGCATGGACGACTCACAGAAAAAGAAAGAACGTCAGATGTTGCCGATCAGATGTTGCCAATCAGGTCCGGCACACAGTCCCGCAGTTCGGATGCGGTGAGCACGCCCGGTCGGATCACGCGTGGTCGGCGACTGGTACAGTCTACGACGGTGGAGGGCTTGGAGGGAGGCAACTGCCCGCCGTCGAGTACCATGAGCGTACCCCGATGCACCATCTCGGACCACTGCGAAACGATTTCCGATGCGGCCACCGCTGGCGGCACGCCGGGGCGGTTGGCACTGGTTGAGGTGATGGGATCGCCGTACGCCGCGATGAGCGCCTGCAGCCCTTCATGTGGTGTCCATCGTACGGCCACGCCGCCTTCCGGACCCCGAAGGCGCGCCGGCACGCGGTGATCGCCGCCCGGCAGCACCAGGGTGAGGGGGCCGGGCCAGAACCGCGCGGCCAGACGAGAGGCGGACGGTGTGAGCACGAGGCCCAGTCGTTCGAGCATGTCGCTGCCGGCAATGAGCAACAAAAACGGCTTGGACGGCGGACGTTGCTTCATGCGCACCAGCGTCTCGACCGATTCGTGATCAACGGCCGTACCAAAACCATAGACTGTTTCCGTGGGATAGGCGAGCACCCCACGCTCACCGAGGTGCGCGCTGACGCCGCGAATCGCACTGCGGATTTCGTCGGGGGACCAGAACGGAACAGTAAGCGTGCCGGGCTTCATGACTTCACGTGGCTACGCCCCTTCATCTTGCAGCAGACTCAATGCTTCAGCGCGTGCAAAGTCGGCTTCTTCGGTGATCTTGATGGCGCGCTCCGAGCCGCGTACCACAACGACCAATTCGCCCAGTCGTTCGCAGAGGCCCGCGTCGTCGGTGGCGCCAATCTGTTCGCTGCGCGCGGCAACATGTGCACGTTCGAGCATCTCACGCGGGAACGCCTGTGGTGTTTGCGCCCGCCACAAACCCGCGCGCTCAACGGTTTCCACGATGCGACCATCAGCATCGACACGTTTGAGCGTGTCCACCACCGGCAACGCGGCCACCGCACCAACGCCCTCGCGCGCCTTGGCTATCACGCGCGCGATCGTTTCATCGGTGACCAGCGGACGCGCCGCATCATGCACCACCACAATGCGCACTTCTTCGGACATGTCTTCGAGTCCGTTGTACACCGACTCGTGCCGTTCGCGGCCACCCACGGATACCAGGAGCCGATCGACGTCGCACTGAAACAGCCAGGGCGGCGGGTCGGCGGCGTACGCCTTCGGCAACACCACCACTACGGTGGCAACATCGTCGCGCGCCATGAACGTCTGCACACTGTGCAACAGCGCTGGTCGTCCGCTCACCCAGCGAAACTGCTTGAGCTCATCTCCTCCCACACGTGCGCCCGACCCACCGGCCACAATCACCACACCCACATCACGCGGAATGAGACTCTCGCGGGGGAGGGCGTCGTCTCCGCGCGAGGTGATGACCGGTGCCGGGATGATGCGTCGTGGCGGCGTGGGGACGGGGTTGGTTACCGCCGGATTGTCAGGCATGGTCATTGCTCGCTGATTGCACGTTCATTGCGCGGTTATTGTTTGCGCGGTCCGATGGTTTGCATGAGCACATCGGCCAGTGTTTTCACGCCGAACACGCGCATGCCAGGCGGTATACGACGCGGAACGGCGCGCTCGGACAGATACGCATCTGTCATACCCAGTTTGGCCGCTTCGGCCAGACGACGCTCCACCTGCGTGACGGCACGTACTTCACCGCCCAATCCGAGTTCTCCCAGAAAGACCGCGTTCGCCGGAAGCGCGCGATCGGTGACGCTACTGGCAATCGCCACTGCGATCGCCAAATCCACCGCCGGTTCCTGCACCCGCATGCCGCCCACGATGTTACAGAACACATCGAGATCGGCGCATGAAAAACCACCACGTTTGTCAAGCACCGCGAGCAGCAGGGCCAGACGACGACCGTCAATGCCATTGGCCACGCGCTGCGGTGTGCCAAAGCCGGCGCGCGCCGCCAACGCCTGCACTTCCACCAGTACGGGACGCGTGCCTTCCATGAGTGCGCACACCGCACTGCCACTGGAAATATCTTCGCGGTCGCCGAGGAACAGCGCCGATGGATTGTCGACCGGCAGCAATCCCGACGCGGCCATGCGAAACACGCCGATTTCATCTACGCTGCCGAACCGATTTTTAGTGGCGCGCAGAATGCGATGATCGAGTGAGCCTTCGCCCTCAAAATAGAGCACCGTGTCCACGATATGCTCAAGCGTTTTGGGGCCGGCGATGCCACCGCCTTTGGTGACGTGGCCAATCACGAACACCGTCACACCGCGTTCCTTGGCAAACCGCATGAGTCGGGCCGCGCATTCACGCACCTGCCCTACATTGCCCGGTGCCCCTTCGAGCGTTTCGGTGTGTATGGTTTGAATGGAATCGATCACCAACACCGCAAGCGCACGCGGATCACTGGCATCGGGTGCGGCAGCCGTGGCCAATATCGTCTCGAGCAGTGTCTCCGTGACGAGTGACACCCCACCAGCCTGTTCACCCAGACGTTCAGCCCGCAGCTTGACCTGCAGCGGAGATTCTTCGCCGGAGACGTACATGGTGCGTTGACCAGCCGCCTCCAGCCGTGCGGCCACCTGCAGCAACAGCGTGCTTTTGCCAATGCCGGGTTCACCGCCCACAAGCACCATCGCGCCCGGCACAATGCCGCCGCCCAGCACAAAGTCGAACTCATCGAGTCCGGTGCGCCAACGCATGGACTCGCTGCCGGTCACGGCCTCAAGCCGCACTGCGACCGCCGCCGGATGCGCACGCGCCTGTTCGCGTGCGCGACGCGTTGCGGGAGCAGCGGCAACCGGTTCTTCATTGAGCGTGTTCCACGCGCCACACGAGTCGCAGCGACCAGACCACTTGGCATGATCAGCTCCGCATTCCGTACAGCGATACACCGAGCGAACGCGCGCCATCACCGCTTAGTACGGCGGTTCATTGCCGCCCGTCACGAGACGCGGCCCACTACCGTAGCCACCGCCCGGCGGAGGACCGGACGATTCCTGGCGCGCGCTGAAGTTGTCAAAACGCGTGTACTGCTTGTGAAAATAAAGGCGGGCGCTACCAATGGGACCATTGCGCTGTTTGCCAATAATGATCTCGGCTTTGCCTTCAAGACTGGGGTCCTTGAGACGACCCGTTTCATCACGTTCGGCGTAGATTTCCTGTCGGAAAATGAACATGATGACGTCGGCGTCCTGCTCGATGGCGCCCGACTCACGCAAATCGGAAAGCAGCGGGCGACCTTTGTCATCGCCCGTGCGCTGTTCGGGGGCACGCGAGAGCTGTGAGAGCGCAATAACCGGCACGCCCAACTCTTTCGCGAGCGCCTTGAGCCCACGCGAAATCTGCGACACTTCCTGCTGCCGGTTTTCGGAGCCCGCCGGTCCGGACATCAGCTGCAAATAGTCTACAATCACCAGATCAAGGTTGTTTTCGGCCTTCAGTCTGCGAGCCTTGGATCGCATCTCCATCATGCCCAGGCCGGGGGTGTCGTCGATGTAGATTGGCGCGTGACTGAGGATACCGGCGGCCGTGGCCAGACGAGGCATGGCCTCATCGAGTGCCCTTCCGCCTTTCCGGAGTGCCTGGGCATCAATGAGCGCTTCGCTGGCCAGCAGTCGCTGTACCAATGATTCTTTACTCATTTCAAGCGAAAAGAACGCCACCGATTTCTTGCTCGTGATCGCCGCGTGTTGCGCGATGTTGAGCACGAAGGCGGTTTTGCCCATGGACGGACGCGCCGCCACAATAATCAGGTCGGCCGGCTGAAAGCCCGAAAGCATGTGGTCAATTTCCACAAACCCGGACGGTACACCGGTGATGGCATTCTCGCGCTGCGCCAGTGCTTCCAGCTTTTCCATGGCTGGCCAAAGCAGGTCCTTCACACGCGCAAAACCTGCCTTGTCGCGCGTCTGGCCCAGCGCAAAAATGCGCTGCTCGGCCATGTCCAGCAGATCGTGCGCCGGTTGCCGCCCTTCGAACGCTTCCTGCACGATTTCGGTTGACGTTTCAATGAGCCGACGCAACGTGGCTTTTTCACGCACGATACGCGCGTGAAACTCTACATTGGCCACCGTGGGCACGGCGTCTACCAGAAAGGACAGATACTCGCGCCCGCCGCTCTGTTCGAGTTCGCCGCGTCGCTCGAGTTCGTCGGCCAGCGTCAGCGTATCCACCACCGCACCGCGCTCAGTGAGCGTGATTGCGGCACGAAAAACACGACGATGTCCCTCACGATAGAACATGGAATCATCCACATGTTCAGCGGCGCGCATGACTGCGTCACTATCGAGCAACATCGCGCCCAGCACGGCGCGTTCGGCGTCTTCCGACCACGGTGGACGACGATCTTTGTACGGATCGCGCGTTGGCGCAGTGGACTGGGCAAAGGGAACGGGGAGCGTTGTCATTGTGGGTTGGCGGCGAGCGATGCGTCATGAATGCGTCGCGCCAGCTGCACATCCTGCCAGGTGGGCCGCTTCCACGCTTCATTGCGTAGCAGCGCCGCTGGATGATAGGTCACGATAAGCGGCACGCCGTGGTACCAATGTACCTGTCCGCGCAGTGCGCCGAGTGACTGAGTGGTGTTGAGTAACGTGTGCGCGGCAAAGGTACCAAGCGCCAGAATTACACGTGGCTTGAGCACGGCCAGCTGCTGTTCGAGAAAGGGGCGGCAGGCGTGCACTTCGGCCGGCAGCGGATTGCGATTCCCGGGCGGCCGGTGTTTGAGCACGTTGCAAATGAAGACGTCTTCGCGACGCAGTTCGATGGCGCCGAGAATTTTGTCGAGCAACTGTCCAGCGGGGCCAACAAACGGGCGACCGGATTCGTCTTCGTTCTGACCAGGTGCCTCACCCACACAGACAAAGTCGGCGTCAGGATTGCCCTCACCGGGAACGGGACGCGTCGCGGTGGTGTGCAGCGGGCAAGCGGTGCACGCGGCAATCGACTGTTCGATATCGCTCAGCGATGGTGTATTGTGGATCGCTTGCGGAGCGCGTGCGCCACCTACGACGATGCCCGGTGGCAGCGCCAGCGCCTGCAACCACTCCGGCAGCTCGGCGCTGAGAGGCAGACTCGGTTCGGGCCCGGACGCAGCCTTTGGCACGTCCTGCGGAGACGTTGCCGCCGTCTTCTCCGGCATGTTGGCCGCCGACTTTCCCGCACCACGCTCAACGACCGCATCACTGCCCGTCACCTCCGCGTCACGCAACGCACTGCGCCAATCGGCGGAAGCGGGTGCGATGGAATCAAAACGTGTCGCCGGCTCCGGGGGCGGAGTCGGCTGCACCGGATCGCTCGGGGCTGCTGGCTCCTTCGGCTGGACCACCGGCGACGCCTCAGTCACCACGCGCGACCTCACCTTGGGAGTGGCCACGCCAAGGATTGAGAGCACATCGTCAACCGGGAGTTGGTCGAGCACCAGATCTTCTTCGCCGAGTTCGCGGCGTTGCTCGAGGTACAAGCGGAGGCGCTCTTTAGCGTCCACCGAGTCGTACCTCGGCGCGGTCGAGCAGGATTTCCGCCACATCGCGTTTGGACATCAGCGCCAAATCCTCCTGACCGCCATCACGATCGAGCAACGTGACACGATTGGTGACCGTTGCAAAACCGGCGCCCGGTTCAGTCGCGTCGTTCACGACGATCATGTCGAGCCCTTTGTCTGCCAACTTCCGATGTCCTTCGTTCAACAGATCGTGCGTCTCGAGTGCGAAGCCAATGATCACGGCTCCGGGCGCTCGTTCGGCGCGCGTGATTGACAGAATATCATTTGTTGCAGCGAGCGCAAGCGAATCGGGGCGATCACGCTTCTTGAGTTTGCGGTCGGCCACATGCTCCACGTAAAAGTCGGCCGGCGCAGCCGCCATGACGAGCAGTGCGGCGGCGGGCAATGCGTTGCGCACCGCCTGCTCCATCTCCTGCGTTGTCTCGACCGACACAACGTGCACACCTGTTGGCATGGGTACTTCGAGTGGACCGGCAATGAGCGTGACATCGGCACCACGACGCCATGCGGCGGCGGCAATCTCCACGCCCATGCGACCCGATGAGCGATTGGACAGAAAGCGCACCGGATCCACCGGCTCGCGCGTAGGTCCGGCGGTCACCACAACACGGCGTCCGTTCCACCCCGCACTGTCCCGTGACAACAGCAGCCGCGCCACGTGGTCAACAACTGTTTCGGGCTCCGGCATCCGTCCCGGTCCACTGCCTTCGCCCACCGCCAGCGGACCGGTATCGGGATCGAGCACGTGCAGTCCGAGCTCTTTGGCCAGCTCCACATTGCGAAGCACCGCAGGGTTGCTCCACATGTGGTCGTTCATGGCTGGCACGAGCAACACGGGTGCACTCGTGGCCAGCAAACAGGCGCTGAGCAGATCATCCGCGTGGCCATGCACCGCTCGCGCGAGAAAGTCGGCGGTCGTAGGCGCGATCACGACTACATCGGCCGCGCGGGCGAGCTTGATGTGATCGAGCGCGTGTCCGGGTTCGATAAGCGACGTGTGCACCCGACGACCGGTGAGCGCTTCAAACGTAATGGCGCCAATAAACTCCGTCGCGCTGCGCGTGAGCACCACATCTACCAGTGCGCCCGCCTGCGTGAGCAGCCGGGCGAGCCAAGCCGATTTGTAAGCGGCAATGCCGCCAGTGACACCGAGAAGAATGCGCTGCTGATCGAAAGGACGCACGAGGGCACGGAGCGGAATGGGCAAAAGGACAGCGCGCCGCGTCCCGGTACGAAACCGAAACGCGGCGCGCGGAGCGAACAGCAACGCCGATCAGCCGCCGGGGCGCTTCCTCGGCATGACACGATAGTCAATCGTTCCGTCGGCCAGCTCTTCAAGCGCACGCGTGGTGAGCTTCTTTTCCTTGGACGTGCGCTCGCGCGGAAACTCGTTGAGAACGCGGGCGAACTTGGCGGCGATCAGCACGCTGAGGTACTTGTTCGCTGCGTTCCGGGACACTTCATCCGGTGTGAACACCTGCATGGCTATCGCCTCGTTGAATACCGTGAATTTGCTGTTCAAGCTGCGCGATGAGCGCGCCTACTTGTTCGTCCAGTGCATGTACACGATCGTGGCGGACACTTTCCGCATCGATCACCGCACCCACTCGTTCAATCGCCTGCTCCAACTCGTCGTTGACGACGACGTAATGATACCGCGAAACTTCCGAAATCTCCGCTCGCGCGTTTTTGAGTCGCGTGAGCAAACGCTCCGGGTCTTCGCTGCCGCGCCCATTGAGGCGCCGCAACAAGACTTCACCGGACGGTGGCAGGATGAACACCAGCACCGTATCCGGAAAAGCGTCGGCAAACTGCCGAGCGCCCTGTACATCAATGTCCATCAGGCAATGTCGTCCCGAAGCAAGCACCCGCTCTACTTCTCGGCGAAGCGTGCCGTACATGTTGCCATGCACGTCGGCCCACTCCGCAAATGCCCCTGCATCACGTTCCGCCACGAACTCGGCGTGCGACATGAAGTGGTAATCACGCTCATGCAACTCCCCAGGCCGCGGGCTGCGCGTTGTACAAGACACAGAATAACCCAAACCCGCTCGGCGCTCCAGCAGTTTGCGCGCGATTGTCGTTTTGCCTGCACCTGAGGGAGCGGACAGAATGACCGGAAAGGGCCTCATTCTAGGTTCTCAACCTGCTCGCGGATACGCTCCAGCTCCTCTTTGATGGCAATGACATCTTGTAAGATAGCAGCGTCGGCCGCTTTGCTGCCCGTTGTGTTCGCCTCGCGCAGCAATTCCTGCAGCAAAAAGCCCAAACGCTTGCCCACTGGTTCGGCGCCAGTGGATGCGATGGTTGAACGAAAAGCGGTCAAATGACTGTGAAATCGATCTATTTCTTCGGAAATATCCAATCGGTCGGCCTGAATGGCAATTTCCTGCACCAGCCGCTGTTCGTCCACGGCCACGCCATCGGCCAACTCCCGCACTGAGGCCCGCAGGCGATCGCGCTGCGCCAGCAATCGCTCCGGTGCGCGCACGACAATACGCTCCACCGCCTCCGACACCAGCTGCGCCCGGGCGAGCAAAACGGTTGCCAGTCGCGCGCCCTCGTCGGCGCGGGCCGCATCAAGGCGCGCCAAGGCGTCCTGCACGACCGCCACCAGCTCGGCTGCTGTGCCTGTGTCGTCGTCATCGCGTGGCGCGGAGATCACGTCGGGCATGCGCAGGATCGCGCTGAGATCGACCGATCCCTCAAGACCGTGGCGCGCGTGCAAGTCGCGCAGTTGGGCCACCACGGTCGCAAAGCGTGCTTCGTCGATGACTGCTGTTGTCGCGGCGCTGCGATCAATGCGCACCGAGAGCGTGACGTGACCGCGCGACACACGCTGACGCATGGCCTCACGCACGTCGGCTTCCCACCGGACAAACGATGTGGGCAGTTTGATACTTGGAGAAAAGAACCGATGGTTGACCGTGCGCACTTCTATGTGCACGCGCACCGCGCCCACGGGCCCTTCGGCCTGGCCGAATCCCGTCATGCTACGAATCGTACTGGACGACATGTTGTTCGGGATGTTTGGCGACATGTTTGGTGATGTGTTTGGCGACCCGTTTGGCGACATGCTCATCATGGTTTAGTTGAACCACTGCCAGCGCACGCCGTAGAGCTGAAATGGCGGCGGCATGGTGACGCCCGGCACCTGCTCATACTGCGCGCCGTACACGTTGCGGAACTGATAGAATATGGTGGCGTTCAAAATACGGATTTCGAGTAATGCCATGCCAAAGTTGTAGGGCGCCGTCTCGCGGCGCTGTTCGCCCGGACTGGCAGCGAGCGGATCGAGAAATGAGACCGCGCTGCGATACTCGTTGATGAGCCGGGCATTGATACTGAACTGCCCTTTTGGAAACCGGCTGCGCCATTCGCTCTGCAAGATGAACGAGGCCCGCGCGTGCGTGGTGGGCCGATACTCACGACTGTCGTTCCATCGCGTGCCGTGCAGCTCCAGCCGGAGGGCCTTGTAAAGCGGCATGTTGGCGCCAAACGTGAGGCCGGTGCCGCTGATTCCGGGCAGCGTGGGCCGCGTGGCGATGGAGTCGTAGGGCGTGAGCAGTTGCGGAATGATCACGCCACGAGGCCCGTCTTCGATGGCCTGCCGAATAAACCCGCCGCTGATCCAGCGTCCGCGCCAACCTACGGCTCCGCCGATCTGGGATGTCTGTTCGGCCGCGCGACCGGTGGTGTCATCAGGCGCCAGGTCGGAATGCGCCGCACTGAGCACCAACCATGGACGGAGATTGAGCCGCACACTGGCGTCAACGCGTCGGCTGGAGTCGAGGCCAATGCGCTCGCCGTGCAGCGTGGCAGCCAGCCAACCGCGATCAAGACTGGCCGTAACGCCTGGTGCAAAGTCGGACTGATCATCAACGCTGCGCCATCGCGCGAACGCGCCTATGCGTGCGCCGCCTCGGGTGTATCCCGCATAGAAAAGTCGCTGCGCAACGACGCGCGATGAATCGGGAAGCGGCGGCAGCTCCTCTTCTTCGTTGTCAGGATCCGGTGTTGGTTCAGGCGCGGGAATCGGCGTGCCGAACTCGTCGATCTCATCGGGTGTGGGTGCAGTGGACAAATGATTGAGTACCACCTGCGTTGAAAACCCGCTGAGGGGGTTGCCGTAACCCAATCGCAGATACCGGTCAGTACGTGAACCCTCGTATCCCGGAATGTCGAACGCCGTTTCGCGTGCCTGCAGCGGATCGCGCGAGCGGCTGGAGTTCGCGATATAGCCGTCGACACTGAACGCACCACGCGCCCAGCCAGTGCGCGCGGTGAACAGTCGTACGTTGCCGTCTCCCGTTTCACCTCGTTGCGAAACGCCACCAAACGCCGCGCCGCGCTGTCGTGCCGTTTCGCCCTGATCGAGCGTGAACTGAAACAGCGCGCCGTTCATGAACCGTCGTCCAAAGAGTCCGCGAAACCCGTTGGTGTTCAGATCCCCTGTGTAGACGTCGGTGCGCGTATAGGGAGTGACACTGGTCACGGTCCATGTGGTGAGCCAGACGCGGACTTCACCGGCGCTGCGCTCCACCACCACTTCGTCGAGCGCCGCGAGTGAGATCTCCACCAGATCAAGCACGCCGTTGTTGCCAACGTTGGGCGCGTCCATCTCCACGCCGTCCATGAACACGCGCACGCGTCTGAAATCACCGTTGAATGCGGCGGCGTGCACGCTGGGAAACCAGGCCGTACGGTAGGTGGTAATGCCGGGCACATCATCCAGCAGATCGGCCAGATTGATGGCCCCCGTTTGCAACATTTCGTCCCGCGTCCACCGACGGCGGCCAAACGTTTCGGCGGTGGGGGGGGGAATGAAGCGGGTGATCGGCGACTTGATCGTGTCGGCGGCTCGCAGTGCTGCGCGTCGGATTTCCTCAAAGCGCACTGAGTCGGCACGAAGGGAATCGAGCGCGGCAGAATCGCGCACCAATCCAAGCGAATCGGTGCGCAATGTGTCGGTGCGTACAGTGTCTACCTGAGCCTGCAGTGTGTGCGGCGTGACAGCGATGAACGTGCCTGCACACAGCAGCACGAGCCGCGTGATGCGACGAAGATGGTGCATCACGGGCAGGATGTCATGCACTCAGCGCGCGCGCCCGCGCACAAACTCCACGAACGTGCCAACCGGCGTGCCAGTTGGTCCTTTGGGCAGCCAGCCCAGATCGGTTTGCGAATACGCCGTACCGGCGACATCGAGGTGCACCCACGGATAGCCATCGACAAACTCCTGAAGGAACAGGGCCGCGGTGATGGAGCCAGCCGGACGACCGCCGGTGTTCCGCAGGTCGGCGACCTCCGACTTGATCTGCTCGCGGTACTCGTCCCATACCGGAAGTTGCCATCCGGGTTCCCCGCACCGCTCACCGGCGGCGCGAACTTCGTCAATCAGCGCGCTGTCGGGACCAAACAATCCCACCGCGTTATGACCCAACGCAAAGACAATCGCGCCCGTGAGCGTGGCTGCGTCGAGCACGACGGCGGGCTTGAAGCGCTTCACAAACACCAGCAAATCGGCGAGCACCATGCGCCCTTCGGCGTCGGTGTTGATGACCTCAATGGTCTTGCCATTGGATGCACGCACCACATCGCCCGGCTTGACGGCGGTGCCCGACACCATGTTAGTCGTGGATCCAATGACGCCGATCACATTCACGTTGGGTTTGAGCCGCGAGATGGTTTCCATGGCGCCCATCACGCCGCCTGCGCCCGACATGTCGTACTTCATCCACTCCATATCCGGAGCCGGCTTCATGGAAATGCCACCGGTGTCAAAGCACAACCCTTTGCCCACCAGCACGATCGGGGCGTCGTCTGCAGCCGCGCCGCGATACTCCATGACCACCAACCGCGGTTCCTGTGGCGTGGCCTGCGCAATGCACAGAAACGCGCCCATGCCTTCGCGCTCCATGTCTTCGCGACCCAGCACGGTGACCGCCACGTTGCCCTGTCGTGCGGCGATGCCCTGCGCCGTTTCCACAAACGTGTCCGGCGTACACACATTGCTGGGCATCATGCCCAATCGGCGCGCCACGGCCTGCCCCGCTGCCAATGCGTCGCCCAATGCAAACGCGTCCCGACTCGCATCGTTGTCGGCCACAATCACTGTGGCGCTGGTGAGCGGGGCGCGACGTTCGGCTTCAGGGGCCGGCGTGCGCAGGTCGGTATATGTCCACGCACCCAGTGCCAGTCCGGCCACGGCACCTTCAATCTGCTCCGGCGACGCATCGGCCAGATGCGCGTGCATCGCGCCTGCCCCAAGCTTCGCAGCAGCGCGTGCTGCCACCGATCCGGCGCGACGATACGCGGCCCGTGTGGCCGGCTCTTTCCCCAGCCCAACCAGCAGCACGCGCTCCACGCCGCGCTCTGTGCCTACGAGCGTGAACGTTTCGTCACGCTGTCCGCGGAAATCCCGCCGAGCCAGCGTGCGCGCAATCGAGCCGTGCAGTGACGCGTCGAGCGACTGCAAACCCACCGGCAGCGCAATCGCGCCCAATTCGGCGGTGGTGAAAAAGATCGCGAGCAGCGGGGTGTCAACCGCGGTGACCGAAGCGTGACTGACGTGCAGTGAGAGCATCGTGGGTATGGCGGAAATGAGCAACGATTATAGAAGACGCACCCATGCGACGAGGGCGCCCCGCGTGATGTGCAGCCTCGAAAGGTAGGAAGCGGGTGAAAAGCGGGCAACTGAGGCTGCCCGCGCTTGAAGCATGATGACGAAAGACAAAGCCCGGATCGCGCGAGGCACGATCCGGGCACACTGGGGCGGTAGGAGTCGAACCTACAACCACTCGATTAACAGTCGAGCGCTCTGCCATTGAGCTACACCCCATCAGACACGATCCTGCAGGCACGCGACACGATTCCGAGCAGGCAGCCGTTCTGGAGCGTAAACTTAAGACAGTCGCTCACACCGTCCAAGTGGCGGCACGCATCCGTCTATTCTTCACCCCCTTCCCGTCCTTCCCGATGGATTCTGTCGTCAAACACGCCTGGGACTCGACTCCGCTCGAGCAACTCTCGCCACTTATCTCGCGTCGATTGATCAGCACCGACCGCCAGATGATGGCCCACGTGCTCCTGTTGAAGGGTGCGGTGGTGCCAGCGCACGATCATCACAATGAGCAGTTTACCTACATTCTCTCAGGTTGCCTGCGCTTCTGGATTGGCGAACACGCCGACGCGCCAGGTGATACGTACCTCGATGTGAAAGCGGGCGAAGTGCTGGTGATTCCGAGCATGGTGCGCCATCGGGCCGAGGCGCTCGAGGACACCCTGGATCTGGATGTGTTCAACCCGCCGCGCGCCGATTGGCTCGACGGCAGTGATGCGTATCTGCGGACCACGAAGTAGCCATGGATCTGGGACTCCTTAACCGCGTGGCGCTGGTGTGTGGGGCGAGTCGAGGCATTGCGTACGCGGCCGCCGAGGCGTTGGCGCGTGAGGGAGCGTCGCTGGCGATCGTGTCGCGCAGCTCAAGCGCGCTGGAGAGTGCGGCCGTGCGGCTGCGTGCGCATGGCGGCGAAGTGCTCACGGTGGTGGCTGATCTGGCGGAGACTGCGGGCACCGAACGCGTCGCAGAAGCCGTCACCGCGCGTTTTGGCAAGGTCGATGTTCTGGTTACCAATACCGGGGGGCCGCCCACGGGTAGTGCGTTAGGTCACGACTGGAGCGCGTGGCAGCGTGCCAGTGAGTTGTTGTTGCGCAGTGCGGTGGAACTCACGCGGGCGTTTGTCCCTGCCATGCGGGAGGCTGGCTGGGGACGCGTGGTGGGTATCACGTCGTTTGCCGTAAAGCAGCCGCAGCCTTCGCTGGTGCTGTCCAACAGCTTGCGCGCCGCCGTCACTGGGTTTTATCGCACGCTGGCCGAAGAAGTGGCGCCTGATGGAGTGACCGTCAATACGGTACTGCCCGGTTTCACGGCCACCGAGCGACTCGACGAGTTGGCGACCGCCACGATAGCGCGACTGGGCATTACGCGCGAAGCGGTGTTTGATCGCTGGCGCGCCGAGACACCAGCGGCTCGGCTCGGTGCGCCGGAGGAAGTGGCGGCGATGATCGCGTTTCTCGCGTCGGCGCAGGCTGGTTTCGTGACCGGCCAGGCGATTTGTGTGGATGGTGGAGCGGCGCGTTCGCTGCTGTAAGTTCGGTGTGATGATTGCGCGGGTGTGAAGCCGCACCATCGGACATTCTTTTTCAAGGGATCGTGATGAGTCAATTGATAGCCACGCAGTGGATCTGGCGTGATGGCGAGTTCGTGCCGTGGGCCGATGCCACCGAGCACGTGCTTAGTCATTCCATGCAGTTTGGGTCGGCCGCGTTTGAGGGCATTCGTTGTTACGGCACGTCGCAGGGGCCGGCGGTGTTTCGTTTGCGCGAGCACCTTGAGCGTCTGATAACGTCCGTCCGCATTTATCGGATCGAGCTCGACTACACACTCGATCAGCTGGTGGAGGCCACCTGCGAGGTGGTGCGCCGCAACGGACTGGATACGTGCTACATCCGTCCGATGGTAGTGCGCAGCTTTGGCGCCGCCGGCATGTTGCCCACCGGTAGCCCGGTGCGCGTGTACATCCCGTGTTGGCCGTGGGGAGCCTATCTGGGCGATGACGCGATCGCCAACGGGGTGGACGCCTGCATTTCCAGCTGGACGCGCGTAGCGCCCAACACGATTCCCGCCATGGCCAAGGTTGCCGGCAACTACCTGAGCGGGCAGCTGATCAAAATGGAAGCGGTCACCAATGGCTACCAGGAAGGCATCGCGCTCAATCCGTCGGGCACGCTGAGCGAAGGCTCCGGGCAAAATGTGTTTGTGGTGGTGGACGGCACACTCTTTACCACGCCGCTCGATGGTACCATTCTGGGCGGCATTACGCGTGCGAGCATTCAGCAGCTTGCGCACGACGCTGGCTACACCGTAAAAGAGCAGCCCATCGCACGCGAGATGATGTACGGTGCCGACGAGATCTTTCTCACGGGTACGGCGTCTGAAGTGACCCCGGTGCGCAGCCTTGATCGCATTCGCATTGGCACGGGAACGGTCGGACCGATCACGCGCGACTTGCAGGCGCGCTTTCTGGATATCGCGCACGGGCGCGCTTCGGATACGCACGGGTGGCTGACGAGGGTTGGCCAGTAGTCGCGCACGCGGCGGCTGCAATCCCGCAGCTGGGCTGCAGTTGCCGGCGTACGGGCTCGGACAAATAAACGCCGAGTTCCCCGAGAATGAGGTTGGCGCATGAATCTGGCGCGGCAATAGTTGCCGGGTACATACTGCCGGTACGCACATGGTGCAAGCGCGTTCGGGAATCACAAGCCGTTATCAATCAATCGGTTAGCCAGTGGCACGAATTGTGATATGGATGAGGATGAATGCTGAGCGGAAGATCTGATTGATTGCCCGCGCAGCGCGTCATCCGATTTCTACGCACCCGCTGCATGCTCTCCATAATTTCGCCATCGCCAGACACGCGTCGAACGCGTGTTGTCCCTTCGGCCACCGCGCCGAAGGTGCTGGTGATCGCGCATCGCGCAAATCGCACTGGCGCCGAACCGGCGCTCGAAAACTCTCTGGCCTGCACGCGTGCGTGCATTGCAAATGGGTGGTCGGTTGAGACGGATATCCGGCGCGATGCTGCTGGGCGATTCTACATCAGTCACGATCCGGCGCCATGGACGGCCGAAAACGATGCGGCTGCGTTTTGCGCCGCTTGGCGCGACGCCAGCGCAACGATCGCGCTCAACATCAAGGAGATCGGCGACGAAGCACCCCTGGTCAGCTATCTCGTTGCTCAGGGCGTGATTGATCGCGTGTTTCTCTTCGACATGGAGCTGCTCGAGCCATCGGCGGGCGAAACGGCTCGTGCGTTCCGGGCGCTGCATCCCACCGTACAACTCGGTGCCCGCGTTAGCGACCGGGGAGAAAGGATTTCGCGTGCGTTGTCCATTGAGTGTGCGGACGTGATCTGGCTTGATGAGTTCGACGGACCGTGGGCGACGGCGCATGATGTGGCGGCGCTTGTGCGAGCGGGACGCACCGTGTATGCAGTGTCGCCAGAACTGCATGGGCGAACAGGTGGCGTCGTGCGCGCGCGGTGGGCGCAGCTGATCGCGTGGGGCGTAAATGGGATCTGCACCGACTATCCCGAGGCGCTTGAGGCGTTCCTGGCCGATCGTGATCAATCCTGCGCGACCGAGAGCCTGACATGAGAACCGCATCGCTACAGCAGATGCACAAAGGGTGGTTCGTTGGTGCATTTACGCCCACCGTCTTCGAGACGTCACAGTGTGAGATCGCGATCAAACGCTACAAGGCCGGTGAACAGGAAGCATCGCACGTCCATCGCATTGCCACCGAGATCACCGTGATCGTGTCGGGGCGCGTGCGCATGAATGGCCGCGAGTTCGGCCCCGACGACATCATCATTCTCGACCCCGGTGCACCGACCGACTTTTTCGCGCTCGACGACACGGTGACCGCCGTAGTCAAGGTGCCATGTGTCGCGGGCGACAAGTACGACCATCCCTCAGCAGGAGACGGTTTGTGACCACGATCAAGGCAGTACTCTTCGACCTCGATGGAGTGCTCATCGATGCAACGGAATGGCACTACAAGGCGCTGAACCGCGCGCTTGGATTATTCGGCTTTTCGATTGCTCGCTATGATCACGTCACTACGTACAACGGGTTGCCCACGCGTCGCAAGCTCGAGATGCTCACCGTCGAGCGCGGGCTGCCGGGCTCGCTGCACGGCCTGATCAACAACGTGAAGCAGGTTTACACGCGCGAGGAAATCCTCGCCGGCTGTTGGCCCACGTTCGAGAAAGAGTACATGATGAGCCGACTGCGTCAGGAGGGGGTGCGGCTGGCCGTCTGCTCCAACGCCATTCGCGAAAGTGTTGAACTCATGCTCTCGCGGGCTGGTCTGCTTCCATACGTGGAGTTTGTGTTGAGTAACGAGGATGTGAGCACGCCCAAGCCGTCGCCGGCGATCTATGAGTTGGCACTGGCCCGCCTTGGGGTTCAGCCGCATGAGGTCCTGATTGTAGAAGACGCGCCACACGGCGTACAAGCCGCGCGTCGGTCGGGGGCGCATGTGTGTGAGGTGTCTGGTTATTCAGAGGTTGACTATTGGCGTGTGCGAAAGGCCATTGATGCGGCCGAAGTCTTAGCGCACACGCACCAGGCGGCGTGAGCCATGCTGACCATCGTTGTTCCCATGGGCGGTGAAGGCCGTTCCTTTGCTGATCGCGGCTACTCGTTTCCGAAGCCACTCGTCGAGATTTCCGGTCGGCCAATGATTGAGCACGTGGTGCGAAATCTCGCGCCGGCTGAGCCGCATCAGTTCGTGTTTGTGTGCCGAGAAGACCATCTGTCCCGCTACGCACTCGGCGAGGTGCTGCGTCTCATCGCGCCGGGCTGCCACGTGGTGCCGTCACCAACGGCAACCGGCGGCGCTTTGTGCAGCGTGCTGCTCGCGCTCGACCATTTGGTGCCCGGACACGAGCTGCTTGTCGCGAACGCCGATCAGTACATCGATCGCTCGATCGATGAATTCCTCTTTTGCGCGCGGGGCCCGGGCGTTGACGGCTGCATACTCACGTTTCCGAACACACATCCGAAATGGTCATATGCACGCATCGAACGTGGTCAGGTGGTCGCGGTGGCGGAGAAGCGACCCATCAGCAATAGCGCGACTGCAGGACTGTACTACTTTCGCGACACGCGCACGTTTCTCTCCGCCGCTGAGCGCATGATTACGAAAAAGGCAGCGACCGGCGGTGAGTTTTATGTCTGTCCTGTGTACAACGAACTGATTCTTGCGGGTAGCCGCATTACCGCTTTCCCCATCGGCCGGTCCGAGATGCACTCACTTGGCACGCCCGAAGATGTCGAACTGTTTCGTACCGGTCGCGCGCGCGACCTTGCGGCTGCCTGAGCGCGACTGACCCATGCTCAATATCGTTCTTCCCATTGCGGGTCGTGGAAGCCGGTTCAGCGTCGCGGGTTTCGATCTTCCAAAGCCGCTGATTCCGGTGCGTGGCACTCCGATGATCGGCGTTGTCATCGAGAATATCCGTCCACTCCGTCCACATCGTTTCATTTTTGTTGCGCAGTCGACACACCTCGACAGCACCGACATGCGCGAGGTACTGGAGCACTACGCGCCGGGCAGCGCCGTGGTGGCGATAGATGGCGTGACTGAGGGCGCGGCGTGCACGGTTTTGGCAGCACGTGGCTATATCGACAACGATGACGCACTCATGTTGGCCAACAGCGATCAGTATGTTGATTGCAACATCGAAACGTATCTCGGTACCATGGACGCGACCGGCGCGGACGGCCTGATCATGACATTTCCAGCCGATTCCACAAAGTGGTCGTACGTGAAGCGCGACGCACGGGGCGAAGTGTGCGAGGTGGTGGAGAAGCAGGTGGTATCGAACGAAGCAACGGTGGGTATCTACAACTTCCGCCGCGGAGCGGACTTCGTTTTGGCGGCCGACACCATGATCAGTGCGAACCGACGGGTGAATGGCGAGTTCTATGTCGCCCCGGTTTACACGGAGCTTGTGTCGCAACATCGGCGTATCGTTACGCATGACGTGGGCGACGCGATGTATGGACTGGGTACGCCCGAAGACCTTTCGATTTTCCTCGCGACGTCGTTTCGTCGCCCGGCCCCGACGGACTGAGTACGGACTCATCGTGGAGCCTCGGACGCTCTCCATCGTTGTACAGGGCCCAGTAAGTCGGCGCGGCGTCGGTTGCACCCCCGACGTCCTCGCTTCGCTGCGGCGCGCGTTTCCCGGCGCCGAGCTCGTGCTGTCGACATGGGTGGGCACCGACATTGACGGGCTCGATGCCGACGTTATCGTCTGCAGTGATGACCCCGGCATTGGTGCGCGCGGGAGCAATGTGAATCGTCAGGTGCGGTCGTCAATGGCAGGTATTTCGGCGGCATCGCGTTCGTACGTGCTCAAAACTCGCACCGACATTCTTTTTGGTAGCGGCCAGGTGCTCGACGCGTGGGGGAAGTTTCGCGAGCGCGCTCCCTTACCAACTCGTTTCACCCAACGCATTCTCGCCAGTTCGCTGTTTACCCGGAGGCCGTCGCTACTCGCGCCGTGGCCGTTTCATGTGGGCGATTGGGTGTTTCTGGGGCTGCGGGAAGACGTGCGCACTCTGTTCGACGTGCCAGTGCAGACTCCCGCCATGGCCGATCCGGCGGCAGAACCATCAGCCCTGCATCGCCAGCTGCTGCGCATTCACCTCGGCGAAGCGCATCGCGCGATTCCGGAACAGTTTCTGATGCACGAAGCGCTTCGAGCGAACTGGCCGACACTGCCGCTTCGCTACTGGTGCGACCTGACACCCCAAACGCTGCTCGCAACGGAGGTCGCATTTGCACAGGAGTTTGTGGTGCTCGACGCGGCTCGTCACTGGAACGTACTGCTGCCCAAATATGCAGCCTCCGATCGACTGTTGCGCGACGCCACATTGCTGGGACACGATGCGTGGCGTGATTTGTACGCGCGCTTTTCACAGCGTGCAACCCGCGGAAATGTCAACTCGCAGGCGTGCGAGCAGGGGTGGGCAGCGATGCTGCAGTACACAATTGACGAATCACCGGCGTTCATGCGGGACGAGACAGGTGGCGGCGGCGCGCTGCGCAGTCGTGCGATGTTGCTTGCGGCACTGGCCACGGCGCTGCTTGGTGAAAGACCACCCAAGCTGTGGGCGCAACCGATGCGCGCCGGTCTCATCCCATCCGCGATACCGCACGTACGCGCGGGGTGGGGCCTGCAGTTACCTGAGACGAAGGGTATCACGACGGATTACGGTCATGGCGCTCGGGAAGCCGATGCGCGTTGTTGCGTGAACCCGCACGAGCGCCCGCGCGCGTTGATGGCAGATTCGCAGGCAGCGGTTTGGATTCAACCGGAGGATGACGTTTCAACGCGCGTCTCCGATCCGGCCCGCTGTATTCTTGCGCCTCGTTTTTCACTGGGTCGACCCGCCCACGAGCAGCGGCTCGCCCGTTTGCAGCAGATCTCAGAGCGACTTGCGCCAGACGGCGTTGCGCTGCTGGAGTTTCCGTGGAGCGAACGCCCGTTGAACGTTGTCACATATCTGCGCAACGATCTGGTGGCGGCACTGGAGGTCGCGATCACACCTTGTGACCCCGAAGAGGTGCCACTTGGTCTGCTCGCGCCGCTTGCTCGGGACGCCTCGCTCGTTGGGCTTGCAGTGGATGACTACGTGGCTGACGGACCAACGGACCAGCGACGCGTATGGGTTCGGCTGCGACACGCGAGTGGTCGACGGCACGCGCGTGTGGTGGTCTTCGGATCCGATATCGCGGCTCGCTTCGGGGTACACCTCGCCGCAACCGAGCTTTCAGGATGGACAGTCCACATCGCTCCGGCCGATCTCGAACGTGGACGCGTTGACGCTGCAGGCATCGCCGCCGGCCGTCGCCCCTCAGTACTCGTGGTGTCTGACGCGTGGATATCGCCGTGTGTATCGGTCGTGGTCAGTGATGACCCTGAGGTCCAGCTCGTGGTAGACGTGGGGGCTTCATGGGCGTCGATCGAGCGCGTGGCGCGCCTGGCGATGGTGCGTCCGAGGCTTCTGGCGGTGGCTTCTGACCGCGAAACGCTCCTGCGATTGCATCTTCTGGCGCCGCACGTCCCATCACTGCTGCTCGAAGGTCACGCCTTTAGTCCGGCGTCGATTACAACGGAGCCCGCACGCTCGTGTTCCGATGTGCTAGTAGATCGATCGGCGCTTTCAGACCATCCTCACGGAATGCGCGTGCTCGATGCCGTTGGCCTGCTACAGCAGGACGGCATCGAGGTTCATGACGGAGCCCTCGCATCAGCGCACTCCAGTGAGGCGCGCTGGCGGTTGGCCATTGGCGCGAGCGAGCGCATCTTCGTTGACCAACCAGCGGCCTGGCTACGATCACGAGCGACAACGCTTGGTGTTACACTGCCTGCAGTGCCGGCACGCCGCCTTCCTCAGACGCTTCCGCAGACGCTTTCGAACGCCGACGTTGTCAGTCTTGACCTGCCTTTGCTCGACACAGGCGGCCGCTGGTCCGACGTTATCTCGGTGTGGAATGCGGAGCTGCAACCACAGGACATTGCACACGCCGTGCGTGGATGGATCCTCGATGATGCCACGCGCGAACGCCACGTTCGCGAGCGCGTGCCTGCAGCAGTCGCACCGTATTGCGCATCTGATCGCCTGCAGGCGTTCCTCGCACACCTGCAGCTACAAGGAATCGCATGATGTCGCGCACGGAAGCGAGTAGCTTCGTCACCTTCGTGATCCCTGTGGTGGGCGCGCCGTTGCAGCTCACGAATACAATCGCATCGCTGGCGGGCCAGACGGTGCAGGACTTCGCGGTGTTGCTCGGACATGGGGCGGATGATACCGTGGCTGAACACGCGTGTCAGGCTGCGCTGCAGCAACTGCGCGAGCTGGGTTTTGTGGGAGCACTGCGATGCATCGTTGCGCCGCATTCGTGCAGGTTAAGCGATGTGGCGAACCTGCTTCTTGCCAACGCTCAAACACGATTCGTGCGTGTTTTGGAGTCAGGATGGAGCATCGCGCCCTTTGCCGTTGAAGTCGAGCGAACGCTACTTCGCACGCACGCTTCGCGGGTGTCGGTACTCATCTCTGGCGTACACACCGCCACCGATGCTTCACCGTTTACAGCTCCGAACGCGGTCAGCATCGCCGAATGGAAAACGGTGGTGCGTATGAGGCTTGGATTGCAGCCGATCGCCGCATCGGCATTCATGCTTCAGCGCGAATCGATCGCGCGTGGCGTTCGCTTTCCGATTGACTGCGATCTGCTGGCACCGTGGTCCTTTGAGCTGGCCATCGCTTACGACGCGGCGTTGGCAGGTCGGCGTCTGCTTCAGCTTGGCCCTGGCCTTATGAGCGAGCCCGCGCATGCCAACTCGCGACGAAACGATACGTGGTTTGATATCGCCTTCGATCATCGCAGCGCGATGCGCAGAGTCGCCCGTGAGGGCATGCTGCGCATTTTCCGCCCGCATGCTCCCCTGTGCGAAGACAGCACGTGGTTCGCCGAACGCATCAGGCAGCAGCGCCTCGAAATCGGGCGTGTAGGGCGTGTGGCTGTAATGCGGTGCGCAAACCGTGATGAAGTAGACCGGGTGAGCGCCCTACTGAACGAACTGCTGGCACTCGATCCGCACGTTCCAGTTGGTGACGTGGAAAGTCCACTGCTTGTCGACTGGCGTGTCGAGTGGGCCCACGCAACGCGGGAGCTGTCGGAGCATGCTGTACGGTTGTTGCTGAACGAGCGCGCAACGGAGATGGTGTGACCCATTCTCCGATTGCGGAACAATCGCTCATCATCACCCAGATTCCCACCTTGGGCGGGGGCGTCTCACTGTTGGTGACTTTCGACAACACGCTCTCGCTGTGGACTGATCGCGCGTTGATCGCCAAGGCCTCACCGATCATGTTGGTTGGCGCCGATTGCAATCGGTTCTGCGCGCGGACGCTGTTCGAGGTCTTGCGTTTGGTGCCTCAGGGCCACTGCGTGTATCTGTTCGCGGACCCAAGTGCGCCAATGTCGTACGATGCGGTCATGGCCACCGTTGAGTCGATTGCTCCTGACCAGTTCCAGCGGCTTGCAACGAGCGCGACCGAGCATCAGGTCGGTCCGCTCGCGATCATCCGCTCGTCCCCTCCACCGCCGTGGTTGACGGACACACACACCGGATGGTCCGTATTGCTCCCGGATGGAGATGCCGATGACCTCTCGGATCAGGTAACGAAGACACGTGCAGCGGCGAAGCAGGCTGGTGTGTCGTGTGAGTTTGTGTTGGCCTCTACTCGCGGTGCCGACGCGGTGTCACCCGCAGCCGACGTGCGCTTCGTGCATATATCGGCCGAGGATGATGCGCTGGCGGCGCGCCTCAACCGGCTCGCCGAGGCTGCAGTACATGCAGACCTGCTGTACCTGCGCAGTAGCCACATACCGACGGAAGACTTTTTCACCGCCATGCAGTCGTGGGGTTTTTCTTACGCCATCGCAACGCCCCACCTTGTCGACGTCAACGGGGAGCGCGGTGCTGATTGGCTGCTCATGGCCGGTGACGCGACCTACCCGGCACCTGTGGGTTTGCTTGACTATCGCGCGCATTCGCCGTTGGTGACGCTAGGCGGAGGCGCCGTGATGCTCCGTCGCTCGCTGTGGCTGCAGCATCGCTGGAATCAGAATCTGCGCGGCGACAACGTGCTTACAGAGTACGTGCGTCGCCTGCAGCGGGTCGGCTGTCTGCCCGTGGTGGCTGACGCAGTTGTGCGCACCACCGATGCACGCCCGTCCTTGCAACAGCTGCCGTTTGATGAACGACGAGACTGTGCGTTTTTGCCGGACGCCGGTCCGTGGCACGTGACGTGGATGTCCGACGCGGCACCATGGATGATGACGCCGCGGTGAGACCGGACGGGTTGCTCAGCCGTTGAAGTATTTGTCCGCCAACCCTGCACCTTTGCTGGCAACAAGCAGAAAACGTGTGCCGGGATACTGATAGATGGAATCTGGAGCATAGGCGAAGTAGTTCTCGCCAGAATCAAGTTCCTGGAACTGGATGTCGCGAAACCACAAACGCAAATCGTCGTACACGTGGCCAAGTTGATCGGGCGTGATCCACACGTCAGCCTTGGAGTTCGTGTCTTCGGCGGTCATGTTCATCGACCACGTGGCGTGGTTACGAGGCACCCGATGTGCGGTGACGCCCGGGAAACACTGGAATTCCAGTAAGACCACTCCGCCGGGACGCAGGCACCGGTGCATTGATCGCATGATGTCGATGCGGGTCTGCCGCATGCAGATATGCTGCATGGTGATAAACGAATACGCGAGTTCATAATGCTCTTGCGGCGCCTCGCCGCAGTCGTGACCGTTCGTTAGCCAGAATCTGGAGTTTGCCAGGTGCGGGCTTTCACGAGCGAAGCTCAGCATGCGCTCACTGATGTCGACGCCATCAATCGAAGCGAAACCGAGCTTCGCAAACGCTTCCATCATCCGCCCTACTCCACAGCCAAAATCGAGGATGGGCATGTTGGTGTCAATCACCTGTCCGTACGGACGACGACGGAAATACTCGTTCATCGCGAACTGCGCCTGATTGCTGGCCTGGACCGCGATCTTGTCATAACCCGCACCTACAAGTGCCTCGGCATTCTCGCGGTTGGTCGCGTTATCGTCATAAACTCGGCGTTGCTGCGCGGCGTAAAACTCAATCTCATCCATTTCAAACTCCTTAAGTAGTGGCAGGCTGACGGTGATCGGCCCTGCTCAGTATTCGACTTTGGCACAGCCCACCAGCGCGGCCAATGACTGGAGCGCTGATCCACCGCCCATGCAAACGTCGGCCCGTGAAAGAAACGCATGTATGCCCGCGATGTCGAGCCGTCCGCCGAGGTTGAGCGCGCCTGGCGCCCCATCGGCCAGTACGATTTGCAGTGTCTTATATGATTCTACACCCCCGATTCCCACAATAGCCCAACCGTCATCGCGCCTGGATCGCAGACTTGCCAGAAGTCGCGGGGAGGCGAGGCTGACCGGATCATCGCCCAGCAGCGCCAACACTCTGGCGCCAGCGCGTTGCTTGGACTCAGCAGCCATGGCCCCCAACGAAGCGCCGCGAGGATCGGGCCACAGCGTTGCCGCCTGCTCCGGCAGTGTGAGCGCACAACGCAACGAGTACTCCGCACCAACCGACGAATGGGTGAGCATTCGTGTGTAGCGGGTGCGTGCGTGAAGATCGATGTCTGGTGAGATCGACATGTCGTGCGCGGAGAACCCGATCACACCCAATGCGGGTACCTGCAGCACAAGCAGCTCCGTGGCCAACGTACGCACGGGGGCCAGATGAATCAGGAGCTCCGGAGCGAGTGCCCGCGCAGCGGCCGTACACTCCACGGCGTACGCTGCATCTTCCAGATAGCGCGTCCACGTGACCGGTAGCGTGTCCCAACCGTGCAAAAGCGGAAGCAGCGAAGGATCGGTGGCTACGTGCAGTCGCGCATCGGAGCGCAGGTGTGTTTTGAGCGCAGCGAGCACACTGGCGAACGAAACGAAGTTCGCGACATCGGAGGGTAGGACAACGAGGACGCGTCGCGCTCCTCGGGTGAGCAGCGACACGTCCGCGAGGCATACACCGGAGCCGTCGAACGCTCTGGCCTCTACTGGTCGCTCAGCGCCAGTCACCGACGATGCCCACAACGGCAGCGTACGCGCGATAGCGCGCTCAGCGGCCTCAAGCAGCGCCATAGCGTCTGTGGGCATGGGCGCGCCACTCTGCTCAGCCAAGCCGTCGGTGGATATGGGGCGCACGCAAATCATGTACAGCTTCAGGCCACTGGCGGCGCGCACGCGAAGACGTCGCGAGCCAGCCGAACCACATTCAGGTAGCACGACTGTCAGTTGCGACCGCTCGCCGGATGCACGCGCAACAGCAACTTCCACCTCGTCGAGCTCGCACATCGGCGTGCCGTCGGTTGCATCAATGATGAGGGTGAGTACATGCGATCCCGGCGTGAACGGTAGCCGGAAGACGAGCTCTCCGACCTCACCGCCAGCGAGAACCAGCGCATCGTGTTCTGCTCCCCATCCGGCGTCGTAGGCAAGGCCATGCAGCGCGCCAAACTCCTGCCATTTGAGGCCGAGCGGTACAACTGTGTCGAGCGGCAAGCTTGGTGCTTTCACCGTGGCGGCGCTTGATCGAGGCAACACGTAGCGGGTCGGAGCTAACGGCATCGAGTCAAACGATTCCATGAGTTTGGCGCGGGTGCTGCGAGAGACGAGCGTGACGTTGCGGGCCAGGCGTGGTACAACTCCACGCGCTTGCAGCCGTCGCGTCAACTCCACGTCCTCCGCCTGATTCCAGAAAACCAGATCATTCCAGGGAATCTCGCGCAGCAGCGCAACCTTGGCTATGATGGCACCGCCGTTGATGTAGATAAATGGCGTCCAATCATCGTAGTGGAGCATCGCGGGAGCGCCCCAGTGCCACGCGCTGCCGAGGGTCACCCAATCGGGATACCGCGCCCCATCGGGCCGGATCTGCCGAGGCACGAGCGTGTCGAAGTCTCCGCCAAACGCTCGCAGCAACTGCATGAAATCCGTTGGTACAACGTAGCGATCGTGGCACAGGACGATCGTCTCATATCGCGCCGCTTGCACGACGAGATTTTTCTTGCGCGTAATCCATCCACGGTCGGTGAAGGCATCCGGTTCTTCCACAAACGTCACATCCAGTTTCTCGCGGACCATCGCGTTGCCCAGAACGCGCGGACCGCACACCACGATTTGCCGTGCAGTTGCATCCAGCCCCGCGATGGCCAGTACGCTGTCGACGAAGGGCATTATGCCTTCAACGGTTGTCGCATTTGTGATCACGCCAAAGCTCATCGCCTGGAGATCGGCGGCACGCCGCAACACACGCTCGTTACGCAGCATCAACCGAAGGCCGCCACGCGGATCGCGCGTTTCCTCCATCAGTGTGAGCTGTCCCCACTGATGCAGCTGATGCTTGAGCGCGAATATGGAGAGCAGTGCGGAATCACGCGCACGCAACGTGAGAGTGCCTCCTGGTGCGAGTAAGCGAAGCGCTTCGTCGACTACCATAGGCCACGCCTTTATCCCACCCAGATCTGCTGCATCGACGCGTACGTCAACGAAGTGCTGGTGATAAGCCGGAGATTCCCGATGGTCGCGCGACGCAGACAGCAACGAGTTCAGGATAACGGTGCCATCCGCTAACGCATCGTTACCGACCAAAGCGGCTCGAGGGCCACCGGGCAATGTCGTGTGCTCTCCACCTATTCGGGCGTTCATGCATCACAAGCTACTACGCTGAACAGGCGGCGGCGACTCACATGGTGACAGACTGTCCGACCATTGGCACACAGAAGCACAGATCGCGTTTGCAAGGGCGCGCCTTTCCGCGCCCTCAGACTTCCTATTCCTGGCTTACCAGCGGAGGTGTCTGTTGGTGCTGAACGACCACCCAGTCATCTTCGCCTTCACGTAGAAGGGTTGATGTGCAGTAAGCGATATACTCGTTGTTTCCGCGCTTGGCCTCAGCCTTGTACGCAATAACGATCAGGCCCCCATCCGGTCCATCCGGGCGAGCCACCTTGGTCTCGCTGAACTCGACCGAATCCCAAAGCGGCGTTTCGGCCATCGCATCGGCTGCGTTGCGCCCTTCTAGTATAAACGGTTTCTCCGGCACAACCAGAATGCCGTCGCTGGCGATTTTGTGACGGTACTCCTCCTTGCTCGCTGTCCACAGGCTCTTCTCGAAATCCCAGATTCGCTGGTCGTTCATTGTCTTCTCCCTTGATGTCGTTGAGATAAGTCCGGTTGCATGACAAGACACGCTGCACAATGGTCCAAACTGCATCGCAGGCCGCCGGTGGTGCTTCACTACTCCCTTGCGTGAACCCCAGCGCCTGCAACCGCTGCTCCCAGCGACAAGCCCATGCCCAACAACGCGATCCAAAGGGCGCTCGAGGTTACGCCGGCCACGTCTTCGGCTGTTTCGCCGACGCGGGCTTGCAGGCTGTCGATCTGTCTGGACGCGGACTGCTGGAGAGACACGACCCGATCGGCGATGCGTTCCGCTTCAGCCCGGCTGCGATCGGTGCGGGCCACAATCACGTTTATGATTGCTTCACGATCGACGGCTCCGGCGCGGGCGCGCACCATATCGACGATCTCTCCGGCAACTTGCTCGTTGCTAGCCGACGTCTGCGTGGCCGCTTCGCCAGCGCGATCCGCTGCGGCGCCGATGGAATCAGGATTGAGGCTGGCCACGCCGGTTTGTCGTAGTAGCTGCTCGATCTCAGATCGCACGTTTTGCATGTCGAAACCGCTCGACTGTCCATCCGCAGCGCCTGCAACGGACGTAACCGCGCTGGCAGCGACTCCTGCAACGCTACCAAACACACTGAAGGTCGCGCCGGCCATCGCTTTCACGCCACTGCTGATCATCAAGACGGCAAAGAGAAGCGACGTGGCCCATACGAGAATACCATGCAGCATTCCGTCCTTACGCGTGAGCACACCGGCCAAGCGGCCAGTGGTGCCACCACCAATGTAAAGCGCAACGAGCATCGTCACGGCGGCCCAGATCGCCGCTCCCATGCCGAGGACGCTCCCGGAGTCCGTATCCCACGCGGCCAAACCGACCGCAGCCCCGAGCACCGCGAATACGAGTTGTAAGGCGGTGGCGACGAGCAAACCAGCGAAAATAGCGCCCCAACTCAGTCGTGTAGTAACGGGTGTGACGCGAATGTCGGTATCGGTATAGGGACGTGCTGAACCAGGAATCGTCATAAGAATCCTCCGGCAAGGATGAGCTCCGTGGCATCGGCGACGGGAAGAAACATGAGCGAACGTTTCGCTCGGACGCGAGCTGACGCATCGCACTGTACGCCTTGCAGTATGCGACAGCGCACACCTGTCGCGGCATCAGCCTCAAGAGTGATCTTTCGTCACACCTTCGGGTAGGCTCCAGAATGACGCCCTGAACTTATGGCCCCGATGATTGGCTTCTGAGGCACAGGCGAACCGCCAACGGACGATGATCCGATCCCACATTCTCCAGAATGCGAACAGCACCCACCGTGAACGCTGACGTCACGAAGATCTGATCAAGCGGCCAACCGACAACGATCTGCCCGGCCGGAAATGATGCGTACAGACCCCGTCCTATGCGCGGATCGAGATAGCCTCCCTCCGACATGAACCGTTGCGTAGTGGTTGACCATACCACGTCATTGAAATCGCCCATTGCCAACCCGGGCATGCTGTCACTTTTCTGACGCTGCGCAGCCCGCGCGATACTGGCATCGCGTTTTTCGGTATCCTGTCCGGGCAGTGGCGGTCGCGGATGCAACCCGACGAAGCCAAACTTCCGACCTTCTCTCGTTGCAAGCGTTGCATAGAAAGTGGGCGTATCGGCGCTGGTGGGATGTTCAAAACGAGCATCACTCACCTCCAGCCGACTGGCGAAAATCATGCCGTATCTGTTGTCAAGCGCGCGCTGTGATACGTGCGGATATCCCACTAGTGCAGTCTGTAGGGCCGCGAGCCAGAGCGAGTCTGTTTCCATGAGCAGGAGCAGATCCGGCTGCTCTCGACGCAACATGGCGAGCGTGCGATCATATTCACGATTCTGCTGCAGAACATTAAAGCCCACGGCCAAAAAACACGCCGTCTGATCGTCTGCCGAACCATCGAGAGACAACTCTTCGGCCACTAGCGGCGTGTAATCCTTGATGCGCCACGCCTGATATCCGCCGGCTACGAGAAGCGCAGCCACCGTGACCAAACGGGCTGTGCGCACAAATATCGCGCTGCCCAGCAACAGAATAACGATGACGGCCAGCATCGAAGTCCGGGGAAAATCGAGGATGCGTATCCACCCCTGATTCGAATGAATCGCACTGATCGCCGTTGCGACACACGCGACCGCGGCCAGTGCCTGAAAACAACGGCCAACCCAATGCTTTGCGTTCATGAGGGTTCCCGTTCTATTCGGTCGGGAGGGTGAGCGTTATCGTAGTGTACATCCGCGGGCTACGTGCTCTCCACCGAGCGTTCCTCCGATTCTGAATAGCGGAAGACGCCGAGGGTCCCGCTTCTCTGTTCACCATCAGCGGATCACCCTCGAGCAAGGTGTTGAACGCCTTCACCTTTCTTTGCGCCAACGCGAAAACGCGGTTCAGTGCGACGACTCCGGCAACCACGAGGAACGCATAGACCAGAGGAACCTTCGGATAGAACATCGTCTCACCAGCGGCTGAACCAAGTGAGATGCTCACGACGTTTTCAAAAGGAGACAGATTCCTGTTGCCACGCTTCCCCAACCGTCGAACTGCCAACACGGCGACGATGTATATTGTGGCCACGCGAAAGACGATTTCCGGAAGGTAGAGCGGCGGCTCGCTACCCCCAAGCATGCGGTGCCAGTCAACCCGCGATACGGGCTCCACTCTCAGCCTCCGGATGGCTCAGGGACCTCTACATACACCTCAGTCACATCGTCAATCGTCGCGGGTAGCGGTTGCTCGTTGTCTGCCTCAGCGCGCCACGACTGCACGACGATCGCTGCGACCGCGTCGCACGCCTGCAACCCATATGAATATGGTCGTACGCCCGTGGTGTGCGGGAAGGCCACATCGTGGATCCGTTCATTCGAAACTCCATCCCGGCCTACCACACGATAGTATCCGTCAATAGCCACGCCACCTGCTCGCACCATCGCTCGGCCGTCGCGCTCATCCGGAACGTCTTTTTGAGCGACGATGACAGCGTCGCCCGCCGCACGGTCACGAAAATACACAATGGCTTCGGACACAGTGCCGTCGGCGGCCATGCTGGGAAAGGGATACGCGTCGAGCTCGAGCGCTCCCTGACCGCTGCAGTCAATGAACATTGCATAGCTATGCTCGACAATCCGGCCACCATTCTCAATGGCCACCCGCGTATGACCATTCGCCTTCTCCTTTATTGAGACCTTGCCCGGAACCAGATCGAGGCAGCCGGCATCGTGCAGCGCCAGCAGGATGTTGGCCGAGTGTAATGGCATGGCGGCTATCACGTTCATCAGAAACGGGGCGATGACTTTCCGATACCGAAGGTGATCCTCGGCGGAGAGCAGCTCGTAATGGAAGTTCAATGTGTACATCAGATCGTCGAGCGTTTCTTTCCAATGAATGGGAATACCTTTTCGAAGTGATCGTTTAGCATTTTGCATTTCCAGCCGCATGAGTGCAAACGGATCTTCGGCCGTATGCTCATCGCTCATGTGTTGCACGAACGTTTCGAGAGTGGCCTGCGTGGTTCTCAGCAGCTCCACCAGATCCGCGCGCCCATCCTTCTCAAAGGCCTCGGCGAGTGCGGAGCGACAGACGTGATCGAAGTAATCATCCAGCGCGAGAAAGCCGTCTTCGCCACGCAATGAGAGCATCGTGTCCCGATCCACGTGCCGATACACAATACGGAACGGCTCCATTTGCTCGTATTGTAAATGCGGTAGCCACCCCTCTGATGAGTGGAGTACAAGGCGAAACCCATCAGTTCCCGGGAAGGGTACGAAAGCGAGCTCGTCATCACGTGTCAAAAATGCACCGTGACGGTGAGCGAGCGAAGAAACGACATCAAAAGCGGAGAGCGACGCACCCAGCGTTCCGATCTCAAAAGTAAAAGCGTGGCCCTTGTCGGGGATGAGCTTTTGCATGGGCCAGGGTGAGGCAAAATAGCCGTGCCCGGGCTCATCTTTGCCACCAAACGAATGTCCGGTGGCGATCACAACACGATCGACGCTCACATGCTCCGCGGAACCGAATCGAATGTCAACAGTATTGGTTACGCGATGATCGATCACGTCGCGCACCGTGCAGCTACGCATTTCATGCACGGCGATCCCCCGCGCGCGCAGGTCGGACACGATGGACAGATACTGCACATGGAAGTAGTCTCCAAGTGTCGTGCGGCGGTACGTCTCATCTTCATCAATGCCGGACCGGACAATACCCTGTGCGGCAAGCCGTTCGTCACTCAGGGAATGCAGCCAACTCACCAGCGATTGATGAAGTGGCGGAATCTCAGCGGACGAGATATTGCAGAGATTGTACTCGTCCGTAGTGTTCCGGTCATACGGCATGCCAATACCGAGAATGGCTCGCGTATCGAAGAGATACACATCGTCAAGCGTGGGCCGAAAGTGGTCGATCTCTCGCAGAAGGTGTTGCAGAAAATAGATAGCAGACGGACCGACTCCGATGATTGCCAGACGACGGAACGGACTCATCGTGAAGCGATCTGGTGATCAGCCTTCGCAGCGGGGGTTCTGGCGATGGCAAATACGCTGTCGAAAGGAGTTCGGTTGAGTGATCCGTTGGTCGTCGACATTGTGGTGTCACCCGGGTCTGTGTTTTGGGTAAGAAAGGGAGAGCGTGATTCTGAGCACCATCAACCTCCAAGCCGAGACGTCCATCGATGATTGTACGAAGCGTGAATCAAGGTTGGACCGTGATCTTCCACACTACGCACGGCCTGCTCGCCCAGCGAATCGCCAGCGCGCTTCACGAAGCGCGGGATTTGCCTTTCTGGTTCGAGACGCAAGTGGCGATTGGGTTGCACGATGATGTTCACCAGGAATACGAAAAAGGCGAGCAGGAGCATCTCACGCTGGCGGGTGCGCCCCGAGATTTTACGTTGGTACCGATTGACGATGAAGAGCGCGTAGCCCAAACGCAGCAGCGCATTGATGAAGCGTTTCGCAAGCACTCATGGTTGGGCGTGCTGCAATCGAAGCATGCCGAATGTTTGTACCGAGGCGAAGATACCGCACGCGACATGCAACAAATGTTGGACGCAGAAGCCAAACGGCGTGACATCACCCTGAGGCGGCTGCAGATCGATCCCGCTGTGGTGCAAACAACTTACGACTGGATGCATTTGTGTGATCGGTTGTCTCTCATTCTTTGCGGTAATGATGTGCCGGCGATGAATCGGCGGCTGGAAATCATTACCGATACCGCCGGCCGGCGATTCGAGATTTGGCGGGATGAGACAGAACGATTACGCATTGCTCCTTGGCCTTTTTCTCGCGATATGGTGGAGTTGTCGGTGGAGTATCGGATGGTCACGCAACTTTCGTTTGCCGATGATGCTGCTCTGGAAATCGCGTTAAAGGCGTGTCTGGTTGAACTTCGTACGATGGCGATAAACGATGGGACGTGAGACGATCACTTGACGGCAGAGTAGCCAGACGACGTTCGACGCAGTTTCAGGTGCAGCAGCAGGAAGCCCTTACGCAGATGAAACCGTACAGCGAGATAACTCGCCACTGAAGTGTTACGTCAGGCCGTGTTGCCGCACCATTGACCGACGGTTCACATCTTGACCTGCGCTTTGGGGTATGCGCGCCTATCCCGTGCGGCCAATGGTGCAGCGCTCCACAATAGTCGAATCTGAAATGGTCGCACGTCCAGCAAGCCGGCTGACCACTGGTCACTGGTCACTGATTGGCACGGTGCACCCTGCCCGCAGCCTGCTTATTGGAGCGCCCGATGAGTGTTGAAGCGTGGTTTTCAGATTGGTCGCGCCTTGGCAATATTGCGTTAAGCGCGCTGTTTTTTTACGTGTTTATCGTGGCGCTGGCGAGAGTTTCCGGCAAGCGAACCACGAGTCAGCTGAACAACTTCGACTGGATCATGATGATCGCAGTGGGCAGTCTCGCGGCGAGTGGTATTCTGCTCAAGAGCGTTGCGGTACTGGACTCCGCCGTGGCGATTCTCGCACTTTTTTTGCTTCAAGGCGTGACCACCTGGCTTGTGCTTCGTAGCGAGATGGTAAGGCATCTGGTCAATGCTGAGCCCACGTTGCTGGTTCGACACGGTGAACTGCTACAAGCTGCCATGCGTAAGACACGCGTGTCTGAGGCAGAAATTATGAGCGCGCTCAGGGATGAGGGAATCGCCAAGGTCGAAAGCGCGGATTGGGTGATCCTGGAGAACGACGGCACGTTTTCGATTATCGCCGCACGAGATGTCTCGCTGACAGACGCAACCACAATGCAAGATGTCGCACGAGACTGAGCGCTGCGTCACCACGATTGTCCGGTCGTTCGGTGGTGCGTGTGTAAGTCGTTTGGGTGAGTTTTTGTTGCACCCGTAGGTACCAAAAACTTCTCTACTTGCGACGAATTGTTTCGTCTGCGGAAATGTGCAATCTTTCGGTTCACTCATTCACCGCGAACAGGAGGAGATTATGGCTGAGCTGCATGTGCAGCGGAAGGAAGGTAATATGTGGCCGTGGATCATTGCCGCATTGGTCGTTCTCGCTTTACTACTCTGGTTCTTTTGGGGAGGAGAGGATGATCTGCACCTGGCCACCGCCGATGTGACACCCAACGCCGTGGTCGCCACGGTACCGAATACCGAAGTAATGGGATCTGCCTCAGGGACAATCGCGGGAACCGCCGTGACGGAGTTTCTGCAATTTGCCGAAGGCACCGCGGCCGGTACGATGGGCCTTGACCACAATTCCACGTCAGACGGGTTGCGCCAGTTGGCTGCGGCGCTGAACGAGATCGCCAGTGGCGAATCCGCAGGTGGTGTGGCCCTGCAGCCGCGGATCGATGAAATCCGGGATCGGGCCAACACCATGCAACAAAACGCGAACTCAACCGATCACGCGTTGCAAACTCGCGAGGCATTTGCTGTCGCGTCGAGCTTGATGATGCAGATGAACTCGAACATGGGTGGAGCTGA
>JBBRDJ010000004.1:0-65739 GCA_038203945.1 Gemmatimonadales bacterium | reverse complement strand
CGTGAGTGCTCCACCGCGCTGACTCTGTCCGCCCTGCTGGCCTTCGCCTTGCTGGCCCTGCTGGCCCTGCTGGCCTTGCTGGCCTTGCTGGCCTTGGCCCTGCTGGCCCTGCTGCCCCTGCTGCCCCTGCTGCCCCTGCTGCCCCTGCTGCCCCTGCTGCCCCTGCTGCCCCTGCTGCCCCTGGCCCTGCTGGCCCTGCTGGCCCTGCTGGCCCTGCTGCCCTTGTCCCTGCTGCCCTGACTGCTCCTCCGCAAGGCGATCACGCAACGACTCGAGGCCGCGTACCAAATCGCGCGCTTGCTCCAACGAGCGCTCCTGCTGTCGGCTGGCCGACTCCGCCGTCAGTGCGCGCTGCGCGTTGCCCAACTGCGACGACACTTCGCCCAGCAACCCGGTAATCTCTTCCTCAAAGCCATTCGCGTATTCAGGCGATCCGCCGCGCACGACGTTGCGCGAATACTCGATGCGGTCACGCAACCGCTGCTCACGCATTGTTTCCGTGGCCGAGCTCAACGCGCGTGAGGCTTCGGGCTGCTCGCGCCGCGCTTCACGCGCCAGCCGATCGGCCTCCGCCTCAAGCCGAGCGACATCGCTGGCCAACGTTTGCTTGCGCTCGTCCAGACGACGAAGCTGTTCCGGTCGCTCCGACGGCGCGGCTCCGCTCAACTCCTTCACCGTCGCTTCCATTTCACGCTGACGTGACTCGAGCTCGCGCGCCTTCTCCGCCAGTTTCTTGACACCCGCATTCACATTGTCCGAACGCGTCTGTTCCAAACCTCGTGCAGCGCGGTTCAACTCTTCCAATGCTTCGTTGCCCTGCGCACTGGAACCGGCCGCGGCCTGTCGCATGGCATCGGCGGCCTGTTGCATGCGCTGCGCCGCGTTCTGCAACTCAGGAGAGTTCTGCTCGCGCGCGAGACGCTCAAGTCGCCGCGCTTCTTCTTCGGCCTGACGCGCCATCTCACGCTGTGCCTGACCGCCGCCACCGCCGCCTGCCTGCTGCCCCAATCGCTCCGATAGCTCCTGCTGCATGCGTTGCAGACGCTCGTTCTCCTGCTGCTGACGACTGGCCAGCTGCTTGAGACGCTCCAGCGTTTCGTCAACTTCCTGCTGCGCCGACTGCTGTGACGATTGCTGCACCGCCTCGTACTGGTTGCGCAGCTTGTCCGTCTGCAACTCAAAAAGGTCGGCGAGGTCTTCGGCACTGCTACCGCCGCCTCCACCGCCTCCGCCACCGCCCTGCTGCTGATCCATCTGGACCTGCACATCGCGATACAACGCCTGCGCACGTTGCGCATGCTGCAACGCCTTTTGCTCAGGTGGCAACGCTGCACCGCCCTGGCCACGTCCCAGCGTCTCTTCGGCCGTGGACATGGCGGCCGCCGCCGCACTCAACTCGGCTTGAATCAATGCAAACGTGGTGTCTTCGGCGCTCACACCACGCGCCTGCAACTGGCCAATGAGCGTCTTCACGTCCTCCTTCACGCGACCCTGCGCAATGGTGAGCGTGGTGAGATCGGTGCTGCGCTGACGTGACGTGCGCGTGGCACTGTCACGCTGCCAGTTGAAGGTGCCGGCGACGATCTCACGCTGACGGGCCACGAATCCGTCGGCCGATTCACCGCCGCCGCCACCGCCGCCGCCGCCACCGCCCTGTTCGGCCTGACGGTAGTTGCGATTGAACGGACGAATCTCGAGAAAGTAAACGTCGCTCGTGCCCTCGTTACCGGCCCCGTCGCGGGCCACCACATTGTAGGCGATCAGGTCACCCGGCTCGAGCGTCTGCTCTTCGAGATAGAGCGTGTGCGCAGCGCTGACTTCGTCGGCATCACGACGCGCCGTTTTCATGATCGACACGCGCTGCTCATCGCCGCCGTTCACGCGATAGCGCAACTCCAGCGACGTCACACCAAAATCATCATCTGCCTGGGCTGCGATGGTGACTTCTTCAAGCGACGAGACCTTGGTATCGCGTCCCGGTGATTCAATGCGAACAATGGGCGCCCGATCGGCGATCGCGTCGACCGCGTACTGCACGCCACCGGGAACGCTGCGTCCGTCTTCCGACACAAGATCCACGCGGTAGAACCCGGTCTTTGCAATACGGAACTCGCCACTCCACGCACCGGCGCTGTCGGCCACAAACGCTATCGGGTCCCCTTCATCGAAGCGCAGCGCTCCACTCCGCACCGCGCGCGACAACTCGGGAATCACCCGTACGCGCGTTCCCACAACAGCGGCCACATCTCCGCTGCTCTGAATGCGCTCGGGGGGCAATCCGGTGTACGCGGGATAGGTGAGTTCAAGGGTGATGGACGTAACGGCCGGCAGGTCATTCACCTTGAGTGTGTACACTTCCGAGCGCACGCCGTCCGACTCCACGTAGTACTCGGTGGGACTCGTGATATCGAACAGACGCGACATGAACGCGCCCTGATTGGCGCCCGTGCTGTCTACACCACCTTCGGCTTGCATGGGCAAGCGAATCCATTCCGACGATGAATCGGCGCGGAACACGAGTTCAGCACCGTCTGCATTGAAGTTCACCAATCCCGCGCGCACATCGAGTGCACCGCCGCGCGGCACGGTGGTGTTGCCGGGCTCCACACTCACCGAGCGCACCACCGACGCCGCTTCGGCCGTGGTCCATGGCACGAACTGCAAGCGCGCCATATCGCGGATGCTCTGTGGCCCAAAAACGAGCAGCAGTGCTGCGCCTACTCCAACCACGCCCATGGCCTGCAACGCACGCATGGACGGACGCTTTTCGAGCCGACGCTCACGTTGCATGGGCGCAAGCGATGCCACCACTTGCGAAGCCAGACGTGCGGTGAGCGCCGATGACGCCCGCTCTTCACTTGGTCGGCTTGCCTCATGAACGGCAGAAATCAGTGATTGCCGTAGCTCCGGAGCGCGCTCTTCGACGTACAGCGCAAAGCGTTCGTTGGTGGTGCGGCGCAAAAACGGATAAACGAGAAAGCGGGCCACCGTACCAAGCATGATCGCCCACGCCGCCACGCGTACTGTGCGTACCGTCGTCTCACCCGGACCGAGCACACGAAAGAGCAGCCATCCTACTGCCACCGCCGCCGCCGCACCCAGCACAATGGCAGCGACGCCTTGCAAGAGTTGGCGTTGGCGCCATTGGCGACGCAATACGTGTAGCGCAGCGAGAAGTTGTACGTCTGGGGTCATGAGGTACTCCGCTCCGATCCAGCAACGGTGAGGCGCGCGGCTTTACCGCGCCATCCCCGGTTTGCCAGCAGCGTTTCCGCCACCAGCAACAGGGCTGCAAGCATCAACAACCAACGCCAGATTCCCTGACGCTTCTCCAACTCAATCGAACCGGCAGGGCCGGCATCGGCGCCTGCCTCATCAGCTGACACCGATACACCCACAAGCAGTTCGCGCACATCAACGGGCGTGAGATCCGATTCCACCGGCGGCACGTTCACGGCCACGGTCGTTATCGGGTCCCCCGAGACGACACTGCTATAGGCCGAATACACACCACGTTCCGTGAGTGCCACAGCGGCGCCCACCGAATCATTGGCGGCCGGTCGCACGATCTCACCCGACGGCGTGGACACAACGGGTTCAGGCAAACCTTTCGGCAACTCCCACGCCTCGCCGGTGAGTTGCCACAGCGGAGCAGCCGCGTGTCCCGACGTGTGCAACACCATGCGACGCAGCAACGGAAAAAATGCGGGCTGCAGCGGCAAGTCGCCGGTGCGCGTGTCGAGCGGTGTGGCCACCGTCAACAACCGACCTGCACCTTCGCGCCGCTCAAGCACCGCTGGTGAACCGTCGTCAAAGCGCGCCAGCACATCGGTTCCGGTTGGTACTTCAAGGCGCGCATACCGAATAAACCGCGCCGACGTGAGCGCTCCTGGTGTCTCACGAAACGCTGAGAACACGGGATGTTCGGTTTGCACGTCGCCCAATGTGCCGCCACGGTCGGCAAAGCGATCGGCCGAGCCGATGACCGTAGCGGCAGCGAGCGGAACGACGGCACCACGTGTAGCCAGACGACGACCGACGATCACAATCGCACCGCCACCACCACGTACAAACGTTTCGAGCGCAACACGCTCCGATTCGCTTAGCGGCGTATCCCACACGAACACCAACTCGGCGTTCTGCAATGCGTCGGCGGTGAGGCTGCCGGGACGACGACGATCTACCGTCACCGTGGGCGCGCGACCAATGGCCAGTGCACGTTCAGCAAACAGTGTTTCGGCGCCGAGCGCGTCATCCGGTGCCAGCAGCACCACGGGCAACGCATCTTCTCCCTCGAGTGCAAAGTGAAAGGTGTCGTCGGCCGCAAGGTTATCATTGTCGACCGTGATCAGCCCGCGCACGCGACCGGACGGCAATGGCACACCGTCAAACGACACCACGCGTTCGCCATCGGTGGGCAGCGTAATGCTCTGCTCACCGCTGGCCCGTCCGTCAATCTGCAAGCGCGCCGAAACCGTTCGTGCATCTGCCAAGCTGCGCGCGGCCACACGGGCCTGAACAGCCAGTCGAGTACGCTCCGCATCGGCCACCCGTCGCACATCCACGCCTGTCACAGAAACGTTGGCTTCACTGGACCGTACCACAGGCACCGCACGTACCGTAATGCGCGCGGGCAGTTCAAGACCAGCGAGTCCGGCTACACCACCTCGTTGCAGGTCGGTGATCACCAGCACTTCGGCGGGTACATTGGGAGCGTCGAGCAAGACACTGCGCGCCGCACGCAACGCCGACACATACCGTGTGCCCCGGGTGCTCGGCGTGGCCGTTTGCAGGATCGCATCGATCGCCGCGCGGTCGGTGGTGAGCGGCTGCGCGACTTCGGCCTCGTCATCAAAGAGCACCAGCGCCAGTCGATCCTGCGGACCAGCCTCGCGCACAATGCGTCGTGCCGAATCAATCGCGGCCGCCCACGATTCGTCGTGGCCCATGCTCATGCTGCGATCAAGCAAGAGCACCTTGGTGCTGGGCGCATCTTCGGCTGCGGCCGCGTCACTGTTGCCGGCGAACGGACGGGCAAATGCCAGAACCAGCAACGCCAGTGCCAGCGCGCGCAAAAGCAACAACGGCCAGTCGGTAATACGTTGACGCTTGCTGGTGCGAATGGTCAACTGCTGCAGGAACATGAGCGAGGGGAATCGCACCGGCGTCCCTTTTTCGCGATGCCGCAAATGCATCGCGATGGGAATCGCCAGTGCAAACAGCCCTGCCAGAAACGCCGGTACGAGAAAGTTCATCAGCGCCCCGGATGGCGCATGGCGCGCATATCAAGGTACGCATGCAAGGCACGATCGAGTGGCTTGTCGGTATCGAGCGGTACGTAGTCTGCGCGTGCGGCCGCCAATCGCTTGGTGAGCGCGGCCCGATGCGCGGCGAACGCATCACGATACTGCGTGCGCAGTTCGTCGGGTCGCAGTGGCAGTCGCACGCCGCTTTCGGCGTCTTCTATGGTGAGTGGCGCCTCAAACGACAGCTCACGTTCACCCGGGTCGATTGGGTGAAAGACAATCACATCGTGTCCGCGCGCGCGCATGGTGTCGAGTGCGCGCCCGAGCTTGTCGGCGGGTTCATAACAATCCGATACCACCACCACGACACCGGCGCGCGTGGTCACGTGAGCCAGTCGTTCGAGGGTGGCCAGCAACTGACCCTGTCCCGCTGGCCGGGTGCGAGCGAGCGTGTGCAGAATGCGCTGCAAATGCCGTGCGGACGGTGGGATCACTTCACCAATGTCTGCACCCATGGTCACAAAGCCAACCTTGTCACCCTGCTGCTTGCTCAACCAGGCCAGCGCCGCGATGAGAAACCGCGCGTAGTCGAACTTGGTGACGGCGGTGGTGGTGAAGTCCATGCTCGCTGACGTATCAAGCGCAAACCACACGTTAACATTCGTGTCGGCCTCGTATTGCTTCACGTAGTAACGGTCGGTGCGTGCGTACAAGCGCCAGTCCACGCGTCGCAGATCGTCACCGGGCTGATAGGCGCGATGTTCCGCAAAGTCGAGTGACGAGCCTTTGCGCACTGAACGGTGCACGCCGTGCAAAAAGCCATCCACCACCGTGCGGGCCAGCAACTCGAAGTCCGAGATGCGGGCCAGCAACGCAGGATCCAGAAAGGCGGTGGGGGCAATAGCCATGATCAGCGCTCGGAACGCGGAACAGGGTTGGCCTGCACGAGCTGCTCGACGATCTGATCGGTGGTGACTTTTTCCGACTGCGCCTGGAAGTTGGCGAGAATGCGATGGCGCAACACGGGTCGTGCCAATGCGCGAATATCGTCCAGGCTCACATGCGTGCGTCCCTGCAGCAGCGCGCGTGCCTTGCCGCCGAGTACCAGTGCCTGCGCCGCTCGCACGCTGCCACCGAACGACACCCACTGCTTCACGAAATCCGGCGCGTGCGCATCGGACGGACGCGACATGCGAACCAGACGCACGGCCCAGCGCGTGACCATGTCCGACACGGGCACACGACGCACGACCTGCTGAAAGGCCAGAATCTCGGCTTTGCTCACCACCGGCGTGATGGACTTCGGCGAGACGGATGTGGTGGAGCGCACCACATTCACTTCATCGTCTTCCGGCAGGTAATCGAGCATGACTTCGAGCATGAAGCGGTCGAGCTGCGCCTCAGGCAACGGATACGTGCCTTCGAGTTCGATCGGGTTCTGCGTGGCGAAGACAAAAAACGGTGGATCGAGTTCGTAGGTGCGTCCCTGCACGGTCACGCGCTTTTCCTGCATCGCTTCGAGCAACGCGGCCTGCGTCTTGGGTGGCGTGCGATTGATTTCGTCGGCCAGCAACACGTTGGTGAAGACGGGGCCGGCCATGAAGGCCAGTTTGCGCTGACCGGTGCTTGCATCGTCCTGAATGACGTCAGTGCCCGTGACGTCAGACGGCATGAGATCGGGGGTGAACTGAATGCGATTGAACTTGAGATCGAGCGCGCGCGCAAGCGATGACACCAGCAGTGTTTTGGCCAGCCCCGGCACACCAACCAGCAAACAGTTGCCTCCGGCAAACAGGGCGATCAGCGCCTGTTCCACCACGGCGTCCTGCCCAACGATGACCTTGCGCAGTTCATCGGTGATACGGGTGCCCGCCGAATGCAAGCGGTCGGCGAGAGCGGCGTCGTCGAGCGACAGCAGTTCGGAATCGGGCGGGATGTTCGTTACGGTCACGCGATGGCCTCGGGGTCAGCGGCTGAGGGCGTAAATGATGTAGTTGATGCCGATCTTGTACGCTTCGTTGGACAACTCAATGGGGAAAAAACCTTCGTCCGAAAACTCCCACCATTCCGCGATGTCATTGTTGTAATTCACCATCATGAGCATGCGCTTGGTGGGGTCGTTGTCTTCAAAGATCCCGTAGTACTCAGCGGGGATTTGCTGCAACGGATGTACCTGATCGAGCTTGGCCACGCGATAGAACGAATCAAAGATCGGATGCGACACGTCAAGGCGAATGGGAATCGCGCCTGGCAAAACTTTTTGTACCTGTCCCTCGAAATTGAACCAGTCGCGGCCGGCGAAATCGTCAAAGATCAGGAACCCGCCCTTGAGCAGGTACGCGCGCAGCGTTTCGACTTCTTTCGGCGACGGCGCCCAGTATCCGGGCTCCGCCATGTAGATCACCGGAAACCGAAACAGCTCGGGGTTGTCGAGCGCAATGATGGTGCTGGCATCGGTGCGCACGTTCACCGACGAGAGTTCGTTGAGCAGCTTGAGGAAGTTGCGTTCGGCGCGCGGATAGTCGTGGCTCCACGGCGCACCGCCGCCGCGGCGGAAGCTGAAATTCATGGGCTCGCTGTAACTGATGCGCGCAAACACATAGCGTCCGTCGTACTCGGCGTTGGGAAAGTCTTCCACGTAGCGACCACGCCCTTGCGCAAATGCAAAGGTGCCGGCGCCTAGCAGCAGGCCCACTGCGAGCAGCCACGTGACCGCGCGACGCGAAGCGGTGTTGCTACGCGTCGCGGTCGTGAGTAGTCGCATCATCATTGGCGTGCCTCCGGCGGAGTTTTGTAAGACCGTACTTGAAGCAGCAACGATTGCGCCTTCTCAAATCCCGGTGCGGTTTCCAGCATGCCCAGCACTTCGCGTCGTGCTGCGACCGCGTCGCCGGCGTCCAGCAGCGAAAGCGCCAGCTGGTAACGCGCCTCCAATGGATCGGACGGACCAATCGCCAGCACGGCGCGTCGTTCACGCACGGCGATCTGAAGCAATCCGGCGCGCGTGGCCGCGTCGGCCAGTCGGGTGTGCGTGCTTATGTCGTAAGGCGCCATCCAGATCATACGTTCAAGCGTTTGTGCAAGTACGCTGTCGTTGCCCCGCGCCTCATGCAAGTCAGCCTCGAGCGCGTTAGCCGCCAGCGCTGTTTCGCTGGAGCGCGTCACGCGCGCGAGCTGCGTCAGTGCCGTTGTCGTGTCTGCACGCTCCAACGCCAGACGCGCCAGTTGCCACGCGGGACCACCGGCTGTATTCACCTCGGGCATCATGGCCAGCGCCTTCTCAAACGCTGCCGTGGCCTCACGCGATCGCTTGCCTTCCAGGTGCGCCAACCCTTCACGCATGGCGTTCACGTACGGCCCACGCACATCGCCCGGTCCGTCGCCGGGCTCGATGAATGCCAGTGCGCGGCCAAAGCGTGCGTCCATGTATGCGCGGAACTGCGCGTCGAGTGAATCGCCGGTCACGCCCAGCACGCGCTCAAACACCTGCGGTGACTCCAGTCCATCGCGCCAAGCGCTCATAAGCTGCGGAAACCTGGCCGCACCGTACTGCTCCTCGATCATCTCGCACACCAATGACGCCAGGTAATAACTGAACTGCACCTCGGCGGGATAGCGCGGCCGCACAAATCCGTCGTTCAGCGCACTCACCGGTCGCAGTTTGTCAGCCTTGTAGGCCGCCAGAAACTCAAGGCTCGCCTGCGCGCCCCATCCATCGCGGGCACGACGCTCTTCGAGGACCGACAATCCCTCACTCACCCAACGCGGTACGCGATTGCGCGTGCTGCCCAGCGTGAATGTGTGCGCCAGTTCATGCCACGCCGTGGAGCCCCAGTTGAATGTGCCGGCTTCACGCGCCGACGGTGCATCCATGGCCAGCACATCGCCAAAGCTCACACCGAGCGCGCCCAATCCGGCCAAGCCGACGGAGCGCACCGAGAAATCCGCGTGCTCGCGAAAAATTTCAAACCGCACCTGGCGATCCGGCTTCCACAAATACCGCGATTGCAACGAGTCGTACGCTTCTTCAAGCATTGGCAGCAGGTACAGCTCCATCAACGTTGCGTCTTCAGGTGAGACCACGAGCTGAAACCGCCCGCGATCCACCACCGTGAAGCCGTCCATCTGATCGAGCAGGTCGAGCGTGTTCTTATGCCACAAATTGAACGGATCGATCGCAAACGCCCGCTCCAGTGTGGCACGACCGGTCTTCATGTCACCCGTGCGCAACTGATTGGTGCCCAGTACACCGAGCGCTCGTACCGATAACGAATCGAGCGTCACCGCCTGCTGCGCCCAACGCACGCCGTCATCGTACCGACGGTGACGCACCGCTGAGGCAGCCATGATGGCGTAGAAATCGGCCGGACGCGGATGCAGCGCACGTGCCGAACGCTGCGCCTGCTCGAAGGTGGCGCTGTCGCCGGTAATCCACGCGACCGACGCTCGTGTAGCCCACGTGTCGAGGTCGGTGGAATCAATGGCCAGTGCCCGGTCAGTCTCCACCATGGCCGAGTCGTAGGCTTCGGCTTCGAGATACAAGCGCGCCAGCATCGTGTGCGCGGCGGTGAGCGACGGATTGGCTTCAAGGCTCTGCCGCACGGTGGCCATGGCTTTACCGTCGCCGCTAAAATCCTGTACACGTGCCATTCCCAGCAGTGCGCGTGCGTTGTCGTCGTCGGCCTTGAGTACGTCAGCAAAGGAGCTGGTCGCATCGGGTGCGTTGTACTTGTCGAGCAACAGTTCGCCAGCGCGTGTGCGTGACTCATACAACGTGGGGTCGGCAGCCCACGCGGCATCAAAGGCACCCAGTGCCTGTCGCGCCAACCGCGCGTCACGTAAACCAAGCAGCACGTAGGCGCGGCCGGCAGCTACATGTTCTTCTGCTGTCCACGAACTGCCGTTTGACTGGTAGTCACGCGTGAGGTCAACAGCACGCGTCAAAGCCTCGTCCAAGTCACCGCGTCGCGCCTGCAACTCGGCTTGGCCCACGTCCGCCACGCGATAGAGCGGAGCGCGCGCACTCAGCGCCTGGCTGTACGCCGAGTCGGCCGCAGCCAGCTGGCCGCGCATGGTGAGCACATCACCGAGTGTGGTGAGCATCGGTGCGCCGCCGCTGCGTGCAGCTCGCTCTGCGGCGTCAAGCTGACCCGTCTCCGCCCGTGCCATGATGCTACGACGATCGGAGTCGTCGGTGCACCACGCGCCCAGCAAGACCACGCACGCCGGCGTGATCAACAGCGCGCGCACAACGCGTCGCAACACATGATGATGCCACGCAGTACGCCTCGCACCCGCTTGCGATACACGATCCGGAGCATGTAAACGCGACATCACGGGGTGCCCTCAGCTACGCGAATGGCCTGCGTTTTTTCGGCTATCGCAACGAGCAACCGCTCGAGTTCATTCTCGTAGTCCGCAGCGGTCATCGTATCCTTGCGCGTGCGCAACGCCGCCACCTGCGACTCCAATGCCTGACGTTCCGCGACCAGGGCGGCTACACGCGGATTGGTGGATACGGCAGCGCTACCAAAGGCAATCGTCGCCGCCAGTGTTGAATCACTCAGCACCGCGTGCTCCGTGAGCATGCGCTTGTCGGCGTCGTACTCGCGCGCCACTTCGCGTTCGGCAAAGGAAAACGCTTCCAGCACTGACACCTTACCGTCCTTGTCAGCGTCGGCTTCGCCCGAACTCAGACCACCCACGAAGTATGTGGCAAAGCGCGTGTCGTTTCGCTCCACACTGCTCTTGGTGGACGTGAGCACCACTCGGCGCGCACCAGCCAGAATGCGATTGAAATCGCCACTCGCGCTGGCGGCGTTTACAAAGACCACCGTTTGCTGCGTGAAACCGGACAGCCAGGTGGCGTAATCGGCAGCGGTTGGATCGGGACCCGTCAGGTTTACCGCCGATTCACCGCCGCTGCCGCTGCCGTGTCCATGCAAGAACACGAACAACACATCACCCGCCTTCACTCGTCGCGACAGCGCCAGGAATGCGTTGGACACATCCTGTTTGGTGGATTTACCCGTAATACGCCTGCTGTCGCGCGCCGGGTTTTCGGTAAGCACGATAAGGCTCGGTTTGGCCACATTCCATTTATCGCGCGCCACATCGTGCATGAGCACCGCTGTGCCAAAGAACGCATCACGGTACGCCGCTTCGCCGCCCAGTCCGGTGATGATCAGCGCGTGTGTCTGCTGCGCGTGTAATGCATTCGCCGATGGTAGAGCGAGCGTGCCTGCGACCGTCAATACGCCAGCGATCGCCTGCAAGCGCGACCGCATCGGGTCGCACAATTGGGCCACAAACCAGCTCGCCGCCCGTACTCGATTGCGCGTGTGTTCTGTCATGCCAATCCCCTCCAGCGTCGCCACATCCACTCTGCGCCCAGGCACAGCGCCAACAGGAGAAATACCACGGGCATGTCCCAGAGGTCCCGCGACTCGCGAACTACAACACCTGCTTCAGTATACTGCACATCATCCACCAGTCGCGCGGCATCGGCCAGTGGCACGTAGCGTCCGCCCGTTTCCTGCGCGATGCGGCGCAACAGCGGTGCGCGCTGTTCCGCCTGGGTGACGTCGGCATCGGCGTCGTCAACCAGGAATGTGCCCGCGCTCGTTCGCGTGGTATCCTGTCCGCGCACAACCTGCGTGGCCATCGTGTGCACGCCGGTTTCCGCGGGCACGAATCGTCCCGTGTACACACCATCGGCGCGCACCGACCACTCCAGTGGTACATCGGTGGCCACGCCGGCCGGTGAAAGCACCGTGGTGGTCACATCGCCATCGTTGACATCGAGAAAGTTCTCGTCGGCCACCTGCGCGCGCAGCGTCACTGGTTCGCCGCTGCCCATGCGGTCCGGTGCCGCGGCAACGGTGATGCGATTCGGCGATGCGTCCACCAGCCAGCGCAGCAACTGACGCCACAACGTGATATGCGTTTGATCTTCCACGGCCATGCTGGAGTGCATGCGCCACAACCACGAATCCTGCACTCCAAACACGGCGCCGATTCCGCGACCATAGCGATGATATGCCAACAGCGGCTGATCATTCGTGCTCGCCTCCGAACGCCCGGTCAGCAGCGCCGTCGCACCGGGACGCAGCGCACCAAGCGCATTTACCGATGTGAGTGGTGGCAGCGTGCCCCACTTTTCAGCCGACGCGGCTTCGGTATTTGCGATTTGCAGTGCGGCGTGTGAGAGTCCGGCGGTGGTCGCGCGCACGGTGAACGACACCGGAGGTCCGGCCGTATCGCGCGGTGCACGATCAAGCGCAATCGGCAACACGTCGGCAAACGGTGTGCCGCGAAACCCGCCTTCGGTGAGCGCGCTGCGTCCACCCAATGCCAGCAAGCCGCCGCCGCGCACATTCACAAAGTCGGCCAGCATGCGCAGTTGGTCGCCGGTAAAAAACGACGCTTCCACGCTGCCAATGATCACGGCGCGATAACCAAACAGTTCTTCGCGCGTGGTGGGAAACCCGGTGAGCAGCTCCAGGCTGTCGCGCACGCCCAATCGCAAAAACTTGCCTTCCGCGCTGCGCAACAAGCCCACAAGTTGCACACCGCTGTCGGAGGCAATCGCACGGCGCAAAAACGCAAACTCAGGACGTGGCTCGCCTTCCATGTACAACACACGATCGGGGCCCGGTCGCACATTGAGCACCGTATGCGCGACGTTGTTCTCCGGCACCAACTCGTCCGGTAATGCTGATGCACGTACCGATAGCCGATACGTGCCGGGCGGCAACGGCGGCACACGCAACCGCACCGACACCACATCACCACTCGATGGCGCGCGCACGGTTTCGGTAGCCACAATGCGTCCGTCAGCTTCGGCGGTAACCGTGACCGGATCGTTGCCGGTACCGCGCAACCGTACCGATGCATCAACGAGCACCGTGCCGCCGGTCAACACCGACGTCGCGGCCGACACACGTTCTACGGCCACGTCGCGGTCAAAGCGTTCCTGTCCCACACCCACGGTATACACCGGCACCTTGCGTGCGCGCAAGCCAAGCAACGCGTCGTCAATGTCACCACCGCTGTTATCTGCACCGTCGGTTACTATCACCACGCCAGCGAGCGGCACACCGGTGAGCTCTTCGCGTGTCGTGTTGAGTGCGTATGCCAAGTCGGTGCGCGTACCACTCGCGTCGAGTGCTGCGCTGCCGGGTACGCCGCGCGTGTCGGCCGAAAAGCGCACAAAACGCAGCGCAAACCGGTCGGCGAGGGCGCGCACCAGTTCACTGGAGTCGGCAAAGATGCGTTGCACGGCAGACAGTCGCGTGCCACCGTTTTCGTCGGCAATGCGCTGACTGCGCGAGTCGTCGAGTAAAATCGCCAATACATTGCGTTGCGGGACCGCCGACGCAATCACCAATGCCGGCCGCAGCAGGCAGGCGATCAAGAGCAGCAGCGCCACGGCGCGCAGTGCGCCGAGGACCGTGCGGTCGAGCGGGCGCACGGACTGCAGCCGCCCGTAGAGCACTACCACGAGCGCCACTGCACCCAGCGCCATCGCGCCCAGAAAAAGCGGCGGCAGCACAGGGGTCAGCACCAGCTCACCGCGTTCGAAAACGCGGGGCGAGTACTTGAACAGGAAGGTGAGGAAAGATTCCAGGAAGGAAGGCACGGCGTTGTGTTACGTACAGCATGGCTCACACGCTGGCGCCCGAGGCGCGGCAGCATTCTTTGGAACGTACTGTGGAACGTGTCGCATGCACGCAAACACCTTAAACGTCGGGTACGGCCGAAGGTGCCCCACCGTGAGGCCGGGGGTTCCGACAGCTACTCAATCGCGGCCGACAGCGCCTGTGCGCCCAGCTCCGACTGCACCGACTGCGCCACGGCGCCGAGGAATGCCTCCACCAGCGGCCGCTTGAGGGCCACGCGACGCTGAACTGCCCGCACTTCGCGAAAGGCCCCGTGGTCAGAAAACGGAATAACCCGCGCCTCTTTCGGCACCGGGTGCGGAAGCGCCAGCTGAGGGAGCAATGTGAAGCCGTCTCCGCCCTCAACCAGTCGCCGGAGCGTTTCCACATTGCCGCTTTCAAAGCGCACCAGGTGCGCGCAACTCACCGCACCGGGTGTCGCGGCAGGTGCCCCATTGCTGGATCGGCCATGCTCACCGGTGTCCGCGCCAGTGCGCGCATCCTCTCCCGCCCAACCGTGGCGATCCTGACACAAGCGAACCGTTTGCTCCCGCAGGCAGTGCTCTTCCGAGAGCAACCAGACATCTGCGCCCGAGAGTTCGTCGGCGCGCACCGAGGTCAAACGGGCCAGGGGATGCTTGACATGGGCATACACAAACAATGGCTCACGAAAGAGCGAGCGCTGGGACAGGCCCGGTGTTTCGGGCGCGGTGGCAATAATCGCCAGATCGAGCGCGTCTGACCGCAGCGCTTCGAGCAGGCGATCCGTGGGCAGCTCGTTTACGGTCAGCCGCAGGTCCGGATAATCAGCGGTAAGCGAGCGCAAAAAGCGCGGCAGCAGATAGGGTGCTAGCGTGGGAATCACTCCCACCCGCAGCTCGCCCGCCACCACGCCTGCGTGCACGTTCCGCAGGTCGGCCAAATGCCCCGCCTCGCGCAGCACCACGCGGGCCTGTTCGAGCAGCACCTCCCCGATAGCCGTGGGCACGACCGGCTGCCGGGACCGATCAAAGAGCTCCACGCCAATGGACTGCTCCAGCTTCCGCAGCTGCATGGACAGCGCCGGCTGCGACACGTTGCAGGCGGCGGCCGCCCGACCGAAGTGTCCGTGGGTCGCCACCGCGACGGCGTACTCAAGCTGCGTGATGGAGTATGAGAGACTCATAAGCGAAATATATCAGCGGATCACGTCAGATTATACGAATTGCAAAGGCATATGACGGCTCAGGGCCGACATGATGCCGTCGCCGAGCCGGCACCGCACCGCCGCCTGGGGGTAGAACATCCCAGCGCGCAGGCTCGACTCATTTGAGCGAGGCCCCGCGATCCCAGCATTCGGAGGCGCATCATGAACCACGTTTCTCGCCTGACCCATTTTGTGTGCATCGTCGCTGCGGCCGCGTGCCTGACGGCGCCTCTGGCGGGGTCGGCGCAAGGCGGCGTGCTGGTGGGACGGGTCTTGGATCAAGCCGGTGTGCCAGTGCCCGGCGCGGAAGTGCGCGTGGGGGGCTTGGAGGCCACCGCAGAGAGTGACAATGACGGCTGGTTTCGTGTGCGCGGCGTGCATACGGGGCTGTTTTACTTCGGGGTGCGGCGCATTGGCTATCGTCCGGCATCTGACATGCTGCGCTTCAGCGGCAATGATACGGTGGACGTGATGATTGAACGTATTTCACCCGAACTCGACACCGTGAAGGTGCAGGCGCGTGCCGACGCGCAATACGAGCGTGATCTGCGGCGCTACGAGTTTGCGGTGGAAGCGGCACGCTTTGGCACCGTGATTACTGAAGATGACATTGCCCGTCGTCGGCCGGTCTTCACCACCGATCTGATCCAGAACCTGGCTGGCTTCCGGGTAATCGGCAACGGTTCCAGAGCGCGCATTCAGGGCACGCGGAGCGGCTGTTCGCCGGCGCTGTTTATTGATGGCATGTATGTGCCGGGCTACAACATCAACGACATCGCACCGGACTTCATCAAGCTTGTGATCGCGTACCGTGGGCTGGCCGGCGTGCCGCCGCAGTATCAGAACATGCGGGCCGATTCGTCGTGTGGGACGATTGTGATTATTACGATGTAGCGTTGGTGAGGATCTCAACGCCTCTGGCTGCCGCGCAACGGCAGTCGTTGAACCCAGGTAGCGCACTGGGAAATTTCTATTGCGGGTCTTGCACACCGCTTCCGCGACTGACGCCTGAGCCGGTTGTCGTCGAACTGCGGAAATGCTCTGAGTGGTGGCACCGCTTCAATCGTGGGTGCATCTTCCGGTGATCGAAGCGCGTCCGTCGTTCGCCACATGGTGTCCGACATGCGCGCCCCACCCGTGGCCAGACGCCGCGGCCATCCCAGCGCTCAATCATGGCCAAGATCAAAGTTGTAAACCCCGTCGTTGAAATGGACGGCGACGAGATGACGCGCATTATCTGGGCGTTCATCAAAGACAAACTGGTGCTGCCGTATCTCGATGTTGAGCTCGAGTACTACGACCTGAGCATCGAGCACCGCGACGCCACCAACGATCAGGTCACGATCGACTCCGCTGAAGCCACCAAAAAACATGGCGTGGCCGTCAAGTGCGCCACCATTACGCCTGATGAAGCGCGCGTAAAGGAGTTCGGCCTCAAGAAAATGTGGCGCAGTCCCAACGGCACCATTCGCAACATCCTGGGCGGCGTGATTTTCCGCGAGCCAATCATCATGTCCAACATTCCCAAGCTTGTTCCGGGATGGACCAAGCCCATTGTGGTGGGCCGTCATGCCCATGGCGACCAGTACAAGGCCACCGACTTCAAGGTAAACGGACCGGGCACGCTCACCATCACCTACACCCCCGACGATGGCAGCGCACCGATGGAGTTTGAAGTGGCAAAGTTTGGCGCTGACGGTGGCGTGGCCATGGGCATGTACAACTACAACGATTCAATTCGCGATTTCGCGCGGGCCAGTTTCCGCTACGGCCTGCAGCGCAACATGCCGGTGTATCTGAGCACCAAGAACACCATTCTCAAGGCCTACGACGGGGCGTTCAAGGATCTGTTTGAACAGGTGTTCGAGAGCGAGTTCAAGGCACAGTTCGACGCCCAGGGTCTCACGTACGAGCATCGCCTGATTGACGACATGGTGGCGGCCGCACTCAAGTGGGAAGGCGGTTACGTGTGGGCGTGCAAAAACTACGACGGCGATGTACAGTCGGATATCGTGGCGCAGGGTTTCGGATCACTCGGCCTCATGACCAGTGTGCTGCTCACGCCCGACGGTCGCACCATGGAAGCCGAGGCGGCGCACGGCACCGTGACGCGTCACTACCGCGAACATCAGAAGGGCAACAAGACGTCAACCAACCCCATTGCGTCGATCTTTGCGTGGACGCGCGGTTTGGCGCATCGTGGTCGGCTCGACAGCACACCCGATGTGGTAAAGTTCGCCGAAGCGTTGGAGGCCGTGTGCATTGAAGCGGTGGAAGCGGGCGAGATGACCAAGGATCTGTCGCTCTTGATCAGCCGTTCGGCGCCGTATCTGAACACGGAAGATTTTCTGGATACGCTCGATCGCCGGTTGCAGGCGAAGATGGCGTGAGCATGAGCCGAGCCTGCGCAGCGGCACGTGGCGTAGGCTCGGCGCGATGGCGCGCGTAAATCGCGTGTTGCGCGTGGGGTATGACCGGCTGGGGTGTCTATTGTAGGAACGACTGACTTTCTACACTCTGGCCAACGCAACCGTGAAGAACGCCGACGAACAGATCCCCGAGGTTTATGCACGCACGAGCGGGCCGCTTCGGTCACGCCTCATGCGAAGCGTACACGGGGACGACGATCTCGCCGACGATATTCTACAGGACACCTGGCTGCGTGCCGTGCGGAACTGGCGCGCGTTGGGGGTGCCGGCCGCCCCCACCGCCTGGTTGACGGTGGTGGCGCACAACCTGTTGCTGAACGCACTGCGTCAGCGCCGCCGCGCGGGCGAGGTCAACGCGGAGTTGCTTGACGCGATTCCTGACAACTCACGCGCAGCGGATATTGTTGGCGCGTTGGAAGCATCTGATCGGGACGCCGAACTTCATTGCGCCATGTCGCGGCTGCCGCGTGCCGACGCGGAGCTTCTGACCCGCTTTTACATAGACCGAGTGCACACGGCAGATCTCGCGACCTCGCTCAGCGTGTCCAATCGGGCAGTGGAGGGACGGCTGCGACGAGCGCGCGCCAAGCTCCGCGCAGCAGTTGTGACACTTCGCGAATCGAAGTCCGACACGCATCGGTTGCCCATGCTCGATCCTGCTGGATTCGGGGCTGGCTTTTCTGTTTTCGCCAAGAAGTGCTTCACAATCGCACTGCTTCCGTTCGTGCTCGTACTCGCGCTCGCTCCTGCGGCGTTTATGGTGAATCGGCTACCACGCCGCCGTCTCGCGTGGCTGCGAATCGTGAGCGGTGCGCTGTTGTTCGCGATTTCCACTGTCGCCGCGCCCAATGCCGCGCGGATCGCGTACGTGCACTTGATGCAGGCGGGGGCTATTGGCATGATATTGTGGGGAGTGTGGATGCTTCGCACGCCTGGCCGTGCGTCAGGGGTTTCCGGCGCGTAGTTTTCCGGTCATCGGTACACACCAAAGCACGTTCCCATCCGCCGCGCGCGCAGGTTTCATGTATCGCATCGCACACGCAGTTGTGCATGTCTGTTTATACATTGTCATGGTGCGTCCCGCCTCCGCGCAGCCCCCGGTGCGGCCGCTCGTGATGGATCTGAGTGTCGGTGCTGGATCGGGCCGCCGAGTCGGACCGTCCAAATCAAACAGCGGCCTTGCGGCCTCCGCGCTGCTTGCCTGGCACGTTGATTCACGCTCGCGCGGCGCACTGGTCACCGCGTTTAGTGCGAGCGTGCAAACATCCTTTGCGACAACAGCCGATTGCGTGCTCCGGCCCGATGGCGGTTGTGCGCAGGACTTTCCCGATTTGAGCGTGCTCGCGCTGTCAGGCGGATGGGGCGTGCAGCGTGGACAACGCGGACCCTCGCTGCGTGTGTTGCTCGGGCCCGCGCTGGTACGCATGGAGCAGAGCAACGTGTTTGGCGTGCAGAGCCGGGTTGATCTGGCGAGCGCCTCGTGGGGCCGCGTTGCCGCGGTTGGGTGGCTGCAGCTTCTGCTGATGCCCGATCTGTTTGGCGAGCGCGCGCGCACGCAAACGTTTGGTGTTGGGATCAGGGTGCGGTGACGCATCGTTTGCTATTGGTGGCGATCAGGGCGACCCGGTGCATTGGCGCGCAAAGCAGCACAGGCACGACGCCACACGCTCCGTCACGTAAACCGAACACCAGCTGGTCAGAACGCCCACCCCCGGATCCGGTGATTGCTCGGCGGGTATGAAAAACATGTCGTTGATCGCTGCTCGCATGGTCGGTGGTCAACAGCATTCGCGTCGATTACCACAGCGTTTACCCGCGCCAAGAGGTGGCTATGCAATCGAGAAACCCTGGTGCACGTGTCCCATGCGCCGCACGGAACCTTCCAGATCATTCAGCGCTCATGGCGCGCGGCCTCGCGTACATGCTGGCCGTGCTGGCGACGATGCTGGCCAGTGCGCTGCCCGCACAAGTGTCGAGTGGCCTGTACGGCATGATCGTAGACGACACGGGCCGCCCAATCGCCGGCGTCAACGTTACAGTGCGCGACGGGTCAGAAAGCACGGTCAGTGTTATAACCGACGTGAACGGGCAATATCGCATTCCGGAGGTCTCACCTAAAATGTTCTCGGTGGCCGTGAGGCAGTCGGGATTTGTGCCAGAGGCACGATTGCTACGCGAGCCGCCCACCGGGTCATTCGACTTCGCGCTGTTTCCAGTGGAGGATTCCACAGTGCAGCCTGCAGTAGATGCCAACTGGCGTCGCGATCTTGTGCTCTACGACCGCGCTATGAACGTGGCCGATCCGGTGAATGTGCTGCTGCCCAAAGACCTGGAGGCGGGCAAGTTTTCGTTTGTCGGCGACATGCTCAACCTGCTGCCGGGTGTGCCCGTGGCGCCGTCACGCACGTCGGCACGCTGCACCCAATATCTGCTGAATGATTTCCCGGCGCGATCCGCCCCAAACTATCCGGGGTCGTCCATCAGCGAAATTCCGGCGGGACAGCTCAAGATTGTGATGGTGCGCACGCCGGGAAATCCCATGCCGGCTGTATGGCGCCCGTTTGCCTACAACTCGGGATGTACGGTGGTTGCGGCGTACACGGCGTAACATCGGCGCCACGCTCGTCTGTTCGCTTCGGAGCACCAACTTCGCACGTTAGCGAGCTACCGCTGCCTCACCGCTGCATCACCGCCGCCACAATCACTGCCAGACCAATCGCCACCAGCACCGCGCCCGCAATCTTCCACGCCGACCACGGGCGGTCGCCCTGCACTCGGCCGGTCTGCCCGTTTACCACCACGCGAAACGATTTTTCGCGGAACTTGTACGACGCAATCCATACCGGCAGCAACAGGTGCTTGAAGTGAATGGCACCGTAGCGCGTGCTTACACTGTGCACGCGCTGCTGATGTCCGCCAATATCTGAACGCACGGCGCCGTCAATGGCGCGGGCAAAGCGCTCCTTGGCTTCAGTGAACGCGTCTTCCAACCCCACCTGATACGCTTCCACCGTAAAGCCGGCCACGTAGTCATCCGACGCGGGCACCAGGCGTGAGGTGTCCCACCCCTCGAGCACGTTGGCCAGGTGCTTGGGGATGCTGTGCGACGCGAGCACGAGCTCATCGTCGAACTGTACAAACACGCGACCGGATGCGTGATACCAGTCGGTTTCGATATGTGTCACCGGCACCATGCGCCCTTCAGCATTGCGGCGCATGGTGGTGACGGTGCGATTGATCCCGCGCTGTCCGGTATAGTCGCTTGTTGTCTCGGCGTCGAATGTCCAGCACGGCACGTACACACCACGCACGCCTTGCGCCTGCTTTACGGTTTGCTTGAGTGCGTTGGGCGCAAACCAGCGGCCCGCAATCCACGAGCGAAACAGATCCTGTGCCTTGGTGGGCTCAAGTGTAAAGGGCACCACACCGCGCGGCTTGATCTGCCGTTCCGCGTGCGCTTGTACCGACACCATTGGTGACGCGCAGAACGCGCAATGCGACGCCACCACATGTTGATCAAACACCGTTTGTGCGCCACACTGCGGACAGTCAACAATCTGTTGCGTGATGGCCGGTTCCTGGCCGGCCTGACGCGCGAGGGCTTCGCGAAAGTCGAGCTCTTCATGCGCAGTCGCCAGCGAGGCGTCGTCGAGCACGGGCAGATCATTGACCGTGCCGCAAGTGGCGCACGACAGCCGTCCAACGCCCGGCGCGAACTGCAGCGAGGCGCCACAGTTCGTGCAGGGAAACGCGCGCCCCGCCGTGGGCGCGGCGGTCACGGCGAAACAAGTTGATGTTTGACCGAATCAACGGTGATGCGCAGCGGTTTAGCGCCTGGCTGGCTCATACGGCAGAGAACGCGTCCATGCGGCTCAGTCGCTTGGTTTTGGCGTAAAATGGCATATATTGACATAATCTAGTATCGAATGCCAACATCATGCGCTCTCTCGTCGAGGTAAACGTCGATGCCTACCATGAATATTTCACTCCCTGACCCCATGAAGGAGTTTGTGGAAGCCGAGGTGTCCAACGGCAACTACAGCAGCGTTAGCGAGTACATCCGCAGTCTTGTCAGGGTTGCGCAGGAAACCAAGGCCCAAAATCGCCTCTCGCAGTTACTGTTGGATGGCTTGAGCTCCGGCGAACCCATCGCAGCAACCTCTGAGTTCTGGCGAGACATTCGTTCTGATGTCACGGCTCGGGTCGCGGAGCATAAGCAGAAGTATGGCAGCTCGTGAGGACTCTGTTTCTTCCCGTCGCCATTCGCGACATCAGTGCGATTGTGGGGTATTTGCTCGATGAGTTTGCGTACGAGGCCGCCGAACGTTTCCCCGATGCTGTTCTCGAAGCAGTGTCGTTCGTGGAGATGAATCCGCTTGCCGGTGCGCCCTCACTCCATCAGCACCGCTCTTGGGCCGTCACAGGGTTTTCTCAGATCCGCATCTACTACCAAATGCCCGCACCCAACACGCTACAAATCGCACGCATTCTCCACGACGCACGAGACCTCGTGACCGCACTGCAGAATGAATGAAATCGCGCACCGGACAAACAACGGTCACGGCGTGATCGGCTCCGACTTCCAGTACGCGATGCCGCTGGCCTGCGGACCCACATCGGCTGTACCAACAATACGCCGCGCTGCCAGATCGACCACATCGACCTTGCCCGGTGCCGAACCCACCCCTTCGCTGCTCACAAACGCGTAGCGGCTGTCACTGCTCACAGCGACACCATGGGCCAGCGTGGTGGACGTCTTGAGCTGTGCAACGCTCCGGCCAGCCACGAGATCGAAGAGCTCAATACCTGAGCCCTGCTTGAGCGTTGCCACCAGCATTTTCCCGTCGGGCGTCGTGGCGAGATTATAGACGCCGCGACCGGTCGGGAAACGCCGAGTGATGCTCCATGACGCGCGGGACACCTCCACAATCTCGTCTCCCTTGTTGCACGCCACATACACGAACCGGCCGTCCACCGATGGCTGCGACCACGTGGGTGAACACGTGTTGGGCGCCATGTCGTGCTTCATGCCCAGCGCAGCGCCACCGAGTTGTGCGGGATCAACGGGCGCGGTGACACGCGATGTGCCAGTAGCGGTGGCAGCGGAGGCGGCGCCATGTCTGGCGTGCGCATCTTGCGACATGCCACCCATACCCGACATGGTGGTGTTCACATCCACCGGACCTTCCTTGCCTTTCGCCAACGAAAAACGTCGCGACACTTCAAACGCACGCGCGTCAATCTCCACCAGCTGATCATCCATCATGCACGACGAATACTGGAACAGCCCGTCGGGCGTGAAGCGGCTGCCGTGCGGCATCACACACGTGACCACGCGTGTGATCTCAGTCTGCGTGGGGGTATAGATCACCGACATCGTGCTCGGCACCATATCGCCGTGCAGGTTGAAGTTGGCAACAATCGCGTACAGTCCGTCTGGCGTCACATCGAGCGAGGCGGGAAAGTTGCCAAGCAGCAATCCAGGGCCGAGCAGCGTGTCGGGGCCCAGGTCGTAACGCCAGTATTTGCCGTCCGGGAAGCCGTGGCCGGTGGTGAGGTGCAGATACTTTTCGTCAGCCGAGATGGCGAGGCCGTGCGGACCTTCCATTTCGGCGGCCAGCTCGCCCACGGGAATCGTCTTTTCGACTTCGGTTCCCTTGGGACCAAACCGCACGCGATACAGCTGGTCGGCCGATTCCGCGCCCACGTACACCCAATATTGGCGCGTGGGTGCGGCGCCGATTCGGGCGACAGATGCGCCTGCGGTTTGCGCCCGCAGGGGCCCGGGGGGCGAGGTAGCTGCGGAGATCGCGCACCAAGCGGCCACGGCCACGGTGGTGCTCGTTGCAGCACTCCACCGCCCACTCGCGTTCTTCTTGCCAACAGACTGCCTGAACTGCATGATCCGTGTACTCCGACCCGGTCTGGCCGGGATCATCGAATGGAAGTCCGCGCTGCATGCGCCTGCCTGTGCATCGCGCTCACCTCTGCCCTGGGCTGCGGGGTCGTCTCACATGACACTACCAATGAATCCACCGCTGACTACAAAAGAGAATATGCAGCGCCGGATGCAAAGAAACATGCAGCGCAACCTGCAGCGCAACTTGCAGCGCAGCCTGCAGCGCATCTACCGGGCGGCGGCACACGGGCTGCGAACGCCTCTACTGACCGCACTGTTGTGCCTGCTTATACCGGCTGTTCAACCGCTCACCGCGCAAGTGCCCGTTGTCGTCACCAAACTGGTGGCCGAACCGGCCCGCGTGACCATTCAGGCGGGACAAGCCCAGCCATTCAAGGTCACGGCCTATGATGCCACGGGCAAAGTGGTGCCCGACGCGGTGGTGCGCGTAGGTGGACAGCGTGGCGCGGTTGTTTTCATTGGCGACGAGATCCGTGCGTTTCGTGCCGGTTCGTATACGGCCGTCGCCACGGCGAGCAACCCACCGGGCACGGAGCCGATCACGCTCGAGATCCCAGTGATCGTGAGCTGGCCCACGCTCACGCGATTGGAGATTGCCGCAGCAGACGGCAAGCTGGTGGAAGGCGTAATGCTCGCGCACTCAGCGATGGGTTTTCACGCCGACGGCAGCGAACGTCCGGGCCTCAAGGCCACGTGGCGCAGTTCAACCGACGCAATCGCGAGCGTGGACCGATTTGGCAACGTGACGGCCTACAAAGCGGGTGCTGTAACCATTACCGCCGAGTCGGAAGGTACATCGGCCACGAAGCAGTACACGGTGACGGTGAATCCCGTGACCCGGATCGCGATGGAGATTGCGGCCAACTCGGTGCGCACCGGCGACGTGGTGCATCTCACGGCCCGCGCGCTTGACGCAAACGGCCGCGAGGTGAGTGGCGCAGCGCTGGAGTGGAGCTACATCTACACACCCGACGATACGACCGTGGCGCCAGGCGGCCCCGGCATTATCGACAACGGCCTGTTTGCTGCCAACGCGCCCGGGCAGTTCACACTCATTGCTACGTCGGGCAACGTGGTGTCACGCGCCGTGGTGGATGTCGCGCCCCGCGATGTGCGCCGACGTTTTACCGTGACCAGCCGCGGCGTGGTGAATACCACCGCTACCTCGGACTTGTGGCCGTGGACCGGCAAGGACGGACGCGACTATTGCCTGGTGGGCACGTGGGGCGGGAACGGATACGGACTCGTCTTCGACATCACGGACATGAACAACATCGTGAAGACGGATTCCATCAAGATCGACGCCCGCACGATCAATGACGTGACGATCTCGCCCGACGGACGCTACGGTGTGCTGGCGCGCGAGGGCGCGTCCAATCGTGTGAACGGCGTGGTGATTCTCGACCTCGCAGATCCCGCGCATCCAAAGATCGCCTCGTCATTCAGTCAGGAACTCACCGGCGGCGTGCACAACATGTTTGCCACCAACGATCACCTGTTTGCCATTTCCGGTGGGCAGAAGTACGTGATCATCGACGTGAAGGACATCTACAATCCCAGGTACGTGAGCGAGTATCAGCACCCCAACGCGCGCATTCACGACCTGTGGGTAAACGACGGCATCGCCTACAGCGCGCAGGGTGGCGTGGGTGCTGTGGCCGTGGACGTGGGTAACGGTAAATACGGCGGCACCATCGAGAAGCCGAAACTCATCAACACCTTCCCGATCAACTCCGGGCACGAGATCTATCCATACGTTCAGAAGTCCACGGGCAAGACGTACCTGTTTCTGGGCGACGAGGAAATGAACCGCGAGGGCCGTGTGTGGGAAGGCACCAACTATCGCTCAACGCTCGGTTCGGCGGGCGGCGTGGCGCAGACGTCCGGCGGCTATGTGCACATCGTGGACTTCACCGATCCGATGAACCCGCGCAAAGTCGGCCGCTATCATCTCGAAGACTATGGTTCTCACGACATCATCGTGGAAGACGACGTGCTCTATCAGGCTTACTACGACGGCGGTGTGCGCATTGTAGACGTGAGCGGCGAGCTGCTGGGCAATCTGGCCGACCAAGGCCGTGAGATTGCGGTGTTCAAGCCGTATGATCCAACGGCGCTGACATCGAATGCGCCGTTTGTGATGAACGTGATGCCATGGAAGGGGAAGATCCTGTTCACCGACTTCAACAGCGGCTTGTGGGCCGCCAAGCTGGAGCCACGCGCGCCGGTGACGCCGTGATGCGTTTCGCACACATCAACACGGTTGTGAGGACAACACGAACGGTGCGCACACAATCTGTCTGGCGCCGCGCGAGATTGCACGCTGTCTGTGCGACGTTGCTGCTCGCGTCATGTCAGCGGACGGGCACACCCGACGCGACGCCTCAATCGCTGGGGCCCACGCAGAGCACGGGCGGCATGGTCGTTTCGGCCAGCGACCTCGCCAGTCAGGCTGGACGCGATGTGCTTGATGCGGGTGGCAACGCGATTGATGCGGCCATTGCAACCGGATTCGCACTGGCCGTCACCTATCCCACCGCCGGAAACATTGGTGGTGGCGGATTCATGGTGGTGCGTCTGTCCGACGGACGCACGACAACGATCGATTTCCGTGAGCGTGCACCGGCGGCGTCCAGCCCCGGCATGTTTCTCGATTCCACCGGCGCCTACTCATCGCGCGTGCACCACAACACACACGTGGCCGTGGGTGTGCCGGGCACGGTCGCCGGCTTTGCGTTGGCTCATGCGAAGTACGGCTCGCGGGACTGGAAGACGCTGGTAGAGCCGGCGGTGAAGCTCGCGTCAAACGGCTTCGCTGTGCCCGCCGGACTCGCTGGTTCGTTGCGCGGAACGCGGGCCAAGCTCGCTCGCTTTCCGGCGTCGCTCTCGGCCTACTACAAGAACGGTGAGCCCTACGCCGAAGGCGACACACTCAAGCTTGGTGACCTCGCGAAAACATTGACACGCATTCGCGATCAGGGTCGCGATGGTTTTTACACTGGAGAAACTTCGCGTTTGATCGTGGCGGAGATGCAGCGCAACGGTGGACTGATCACCGCCGCCGATCTCGCGGGCTATGAGGCAAAAGAGCGCGCGGCAGTCACGGGTATGTATCGCGGCTACGATGTCATTTCCATGCCGCCGCCAAGTTCGGGCGGCGTGGCGATGATTGAAATGCTCAACATTCTGGAAGGTTACGATCTGCGTGCAGCCGGTCACAACTCCACACGCTACGTGCATCTCGTGGCCGAAAGCATGCGTCGCGCGTTTCGCGATCGCGCGCAGCACCTGGGCGATCCGGATTTCAATGAGCTCCCGATCAGCCGACTGATGAGCAAGGAATACGCCGCCGAGCTTCGCAGTACGATCGATGAGCAGCGTGCGTCAGTGTCACGGGTGCGTGAGCTCGTGGCTGATTACGAGAGCGACGAGACCACTCACTATTCAGTGGTCGATGCACAGGGCAATGCGGTGTCGGTGACGTACACGCTCGAAGCGGGGTACGGACTGGGTGCGGTGGTTGAAGGTGCCGGTTTCCTGCTCAACAATGAGATGGGGGACTTCAACGGCAAGCCGGGCTACACCGACAGCACAGGCCTCATCGGTACCGCTGCCAACGTGGCGCGTCCGGGCAAGCGCATGTTGTCGAGCATGACGCCGGCGATCGTCGCAAAAGATGGGCAGCTTGTGGCGGTTGTTGGCAGCCCGGGTGGTCGCACGATCATTAACACGGTGCTGCTGGTAGTGCTCAACATCATCGACTTTGAAATGCCAATTCAGGACGCGGTCAACGCCTCACGCTTCCATCATCAGTGGTTACCCGATCGGCTGTCTGCGGAGGCCGACGCGTTCACACCGGCAACGCAGAGTGCGCTTGAGGCGATGGGGCATACCGTTCGCATGGGCGGTAGGCAGGGTACGGCGCATTCGGTGCACGTTGACGCGCGTGGTGTGCGTACGGGGGCGCCGGATCCGCGTGATCGGGATGCAGGGGCGGCGGGTCAACTGCGGTAGGTAACCACAGAGCCGCCGAGGGCGCGGAGGAATACAACTGCAAAGGATTTGGGGTGGTTCGACTCGGAGGTCAATGACGAGTCTCGCACGCACACTTCCAAAAAATTTTGCAGTTCTCTGCGACTCTGTGACTCGGCGGTAACCACAGAGCCGCCGAGGGCGCGGAGAGATACAACTGCAAAGGATTTGGGGTGGGTCAGCTCAGAGTGCAAGGACGAGTCTCGCACGCACACTTCCAACAAATTTGCAGTTCTCTGCTGCTCTGCGACTAAGCGGTAACCACAGAGTCGCAGAGGGCACGGAGAGATACAACTGCAAAGGATTTGGGGTGGGTCAGCTCGGAGGGCAAGGACGAGTCTCGCACGCACACTTCCAACAAATTTTGCAGTTCTCTGCGACTCTGCGGTAAAGGCAGTTCCCCTACACGGTGACTGTCTCGACCGTCCCTCGCGCCCGACTCCGCTCCGCCGCAAAGGCCATGAGATGGCTTTCGATGGATTGATCAATGGTGGAGGAGAGCCGCCGTGCGTCCTGATGCGCCACCGCTTGCACAAAATCGGCTACCATGCGCCAATCGCCGCCGCCGTGCCCCGATTTCGCATCGTCGTCGCTCTCTTCGACCACATCACTGATCCACTCCGTGACCTTGCCCGTACGGAAATCGTGCGCGACAAGATGCTGCATGTCGCCGTCGAGATAGCCGTACGAGCCCATCACGCGCGTGCGCCGACCCGACATGGGCGTGAAGGCGTCCATGGAAAACGTAGCCGTGATCTGGTCGGCAAAACGCAAATTCACCGTGTAGTGATCGCACTGATCGTTATCCATGCGATACACACAGCGGCCATAGTCAGTGGTCGCGAGTGCCGTAAGAATGTCATCGCTGCGCGCCGGCTCGTCGTCCGCAAGATTGAATACGTACAGTCGCATGCGTTGCTCGAGATAAATGCGACGCGCTGAATACGGGCAGGTTGACTCCACGGCGCATCCGTCCATGCAACGTGCCGTGCTGCCCTCGGGCGCGTTCTCCTTGCGGAACCACGTCAGGTCACCGAATGCCTGCACCTGTTCTGTGGGTCTGTCAACGAGCCAGCGCAGTATGTCGAGGTCGTGACTTGACTTGGCGAGAATGATGGGCGTGGTGGTGGCACTGTTGCGCCAATTGCCACGCACGTATGAGTGGGCCATGTGCACATGTCCGATCGGTTCCATGTGCTGTACACTGATCAGCCGTCCCACGGCGCCCGAACGAATAAGCGTGCGCATGTGCGCGAAATACGGTGCGTAGCGCAATACATGACACACGGCCACAATCCGTTTGGTAGTGCGCGCCATGTCCAGCAGTTGCCGACACTCGTGTTCCGTGGGGGCAATGGGCTTTTCGAGCAGTACGTCGTACCCCGCCTTGAGCGCCGCCATACACGGTGCAAAGTGCAGCAGATCCGGCGTGCTCACGATCACGGCATCAGCGAACTTCGGACGCGCAAAGACCTCCGACCAATCGGTAAACCGCTCGGACGCCGGTACGCCGTGTCGATCGGCATAACCTTCACGTCGTACTGGCGACGGTTCAGCGACACCCACGATGCGCAGGTGATCCGGATACGCGAGTGCAAAGTTGCCGTACACATTGCCCCGCGCGCCCGCACCAAGTGTGATGGCGGTGATGGTACGCGGCGGCGGAATGAGCTGCGTGGCATCGGGCAGGTACAGCGGCTGCCCGCGTTCGTTGGTGGCGTCTGATGAGAACGGGTATGCGGCAGCAGTGTCCGGGTAGGCGTGTTCAGAGGGCATCGTAGTACGGTTACTGAACAACGCGCATGGTGGCAATACGGTCCCCTTCGAGAATACCATCTACCACGTCCATTCCCTCTGTAATTTCACCAAAAATAGTGTAGTTCGGATTTAGTCGCAGATTGTCGCGCACGTTGATAAACCACTGTGCATCGCCCGTATCGTGGCCGCGCGTACTCATGCCCAAAGTTCCGCGCACGTGTGGCACTCGGCCCAGCGCATCGCGTAAAAAGTGATACACACCAACATACTCGTTGGCGCCCGGGCTGCCGCCTTGCACCACAAAATCATATTCCACGCGGTGCCAGGTGAGTCCATCGTAATACTGCTGCTCCACAAGATTCACCAGATGTGCCGCCATCATGGGCGCTACATCACCGCGCATGCGCACAACGAATTCACCACCGCCACTCTCCGGTGCCATGGTCACGCGCACCAGCACGCGCTGCCCCAGTGCCAAAGCCACAGCTCGCGGCGGAAGCACCAGGCGCCGTGGTACACCACGATCGCTGGCCGTATCGCGACCGGCCGCGCGCAGCAGTGCGTGCCGGACATCGCGAAATGACGCGTTGCCGTAGTTGAGCCAACGGCTGTACATGGAGTCTGCGATGGCGCGTACGTTGGCGCGATTGCTCCCAACCAACGCAAGCGCGGCCGCCCGCACCACCTGTGGAGCACCGCGGTCGAGTGCACGAACGAACAGCGAATCGTACTGGTGATCGGTGAGTTGACGCAGCGCATCAATCGCTGCTGCCTGCACATTGGGATTGGCGTCCTGTGCCAACGCAACAAGTAGCGCGGAGTCTTTCAGCACCGCCGCGGCACGCACGGTGTACTCGCGTACTTCCGGTTGCGCATGCCGGGCCAGCGTGGCCGCGCGCGGTGTGGCTTGAGCTGGATTCGCTCTCGCCAGCGCCACGAGGGCATGCGCGGCACCGTGCCACGAAGCCTGGCCGCGCTCTCGGCGAGAGGCGTCGGTGGGCAACTCATCGATCATCTTGGAAAGCGTCGCCACCAGCGCGGCGTCCGCACCACACGTGGCCGAAACCAGATCGGCGGCTCGCAGGCGCACCGGCCACGCGCTGTCGCCAAGCGCGACCTGCAGCGCACCACAATCGCTGCGCTGTGCAGTGAGCGCACGATAGCGCAGTCGCCACGCGGGTTCGGCGTGCACCGGCGGCGCCTCAACATCCGGGGCATTTACCATCGAGTTCCGCCGCGCAAACACGGGATCGGTAATGCGCTCGCGTGCACGGGCTGCCATCCAGCGAATACGCGCATCGCGGTGGCCGAGCGCCGAGCGCAGGGAACCGTCTGAGCTGTCGCGCGCGTCTTCAGCGAGCAGAATGCGGCCCACGAGCGCCGAGTCGACAGACGACAACACGCCGCTGCGTGTCTGCGAATGCAGGGGGCTGGCAGCCAGTGGCGAAAGCAACAAGGCGGCGCAGGCCGCGACCGCAGCGAAGGAGACCGCGCTGCGACTCATGAAGTGCCGGTGATGAATGGGCGACACGGGACGGTGGTGTAGAATTATGAAAATGGTTGGCGAACTGACAGATTCTGCTGCGTGCGGCTGAGCACGTCCAGCACCGCAGTACGTTTCCCGGGACATGGTGTTGCGCGGCTGTCTCTTGGGTATCTAACTCCGCTTCCGCTTTCCTGTGGCGATCATGCATTTTAAAGACCGCGGTTTGCCGCTCCGGCTCCTTTCCGGCGTCACATTTGCCGTTGCTGTTGGTATTGTCGTGCTGGCCGCCTGTGCGCCGTCCGCTCGGTCGGTAGCCATGCCTGCGGCTGTGGCGCCGACTGCGCCGGGGATTGCGCCGGAGCTGCCGCCGCCGACTGCGACGCTGCGTGATGCCACGTCGGCAACCAACAGACGCGCCATTCTGATCTCGTTTGATGCCATCAACGAGGGCCGCGCGCTGGAAACGATTCCTGCCGCCGCCATTCCCACTTTCCGCGCGATGTTTGCCAACGCCGCCTGTGCGGCCTCCGCCAGACCGGCGTTCCCCAGCGTCACGGCGCCCGGACACGCGGCGCTTTGGACGGGTGCCTACGGTAATGTGAACGGCATTTCAGCCAACGCGCAGCCACAACTGCCGCGCAGCGAGCACTCGCTCATGTCGCGCGTTTCGGGCTATTTCGTAGACGCGCTCCGCGCTGAACCAATCTGGATCACCGCCGCACGTGACGGACGACGCGTGGCCGGTCATCATGTCACGCAGGCGCCCGATGCGCCGGGCTATCCGTATACAGGCGACGAGACGGACGCCGAGCGCGCCTCGCTCGACTCGGCGCGCACCGAAGCGCGACGTGTGCTGCAAATGAACGAGCTGTTTGTCATGAACGGCTACAACGTGTCCGTTGCACCATCGTGGTTGCTCACCGAGCGTGATGTAACTCCGCGCGCTGGTGGCGCATGGCGCGGCGTCGCTTCGCTCAACAGCGGTGTGCAACCACTTGAAATCAGCTGGTTGGCGGGCGCCGATTCACTCTTCGCGTTGCTCTACGGAGCGCGAGTGTACGATCGCGTGGTGCTTGCGGGCACGCGCGATGTAGCCGCTGGAGTTGTTGTGCGGGAAGCCCCGGTTGATACATCCGCACCATTGGTCAATCGCGAACTCGCGCGTCACTTCCCCAACGCCGTGTTGGTGGAGACCGCACAAGGACCCGTACCGCTCACTGGCCGACTGTTCGCCGTGGCCGATGATGCGTCAACGTTTGAGCTGCTCATTCCGGAGTTGCGTGTAGTCGAGGGCAGCAACCGCGATCAAGCGCGCGCCTATCAGGCAGCAATCGGCGGGTGGTACGGCAACGGCGCGCTGTCGGTGTATCGCAGCGGACGTTTTGGACCCACCATCATGTCGGGCGGGAAGGGCAGCGCCGAGTTGCGGTATCTCGAATCGCTGGAGCACGTAACCCGACAAGACATGCGTGGCAGCGAGTGGATGTGGCGCACGCAACGCGCCGAGTTGATGCTGGATTACTTCCCGCTCATCGATGAAGTCGATCACGAGTGGTACGGATACGTAGACGCAACCACGGCGCTGTACGACGCGTCCGTTGGCACACGTCTGCAGGTGTACCGCGCGCGCGCCTGGTCGTTGGCTGACAGAAGACTGAGCGCATTGCACGCACTGGTTGCGCAGGATTCTGCTGCCGCGCTCATCGTGTCCGGTGATCACGGCATGCGCACGTTCTGGCGCGGGTTTCGCCCCAACGTTGCGTTGCGAGAAGCGGGATTGCTCGCGCTCAACAGCGACGGTCGCGTTGACCTGTCACGCACCAAAGCGTATTCACCCAACGGCTACTACGTGATGATCAATCGCGTGGCCTGGAAAGACGGTATTGTGCCTCCGTCTGAAGAAAAGGCCGTGCTCGATGCGGCGGAGCGCGCGGTGCTTGCGGCGCGCTCCCCTGAGGGTTCGCCAGTTGTCGTTCACACGTGGCGAGCCGATGCACCGGGCGCTGATACGCTCGGTCTGGGCGGACCGGCTGGCGGCGATTTGTACTACGACGTGGCGCGCGGATACACCTGGAACGCCGGCGTCGCGGATCCCGTGAGCTCGGAGCTGTCGCGCCCCGGCTCGACGCACGGCTTTCCTTCAACGAGCCCGGAAATGCAGACGGTGCTCTGTTTGTGGAGCCGTGGTGTGTCGCCCAATCGCATTGGCGCGGCGCGCAGCTCAGATGCCGCGTTGATCACATCCGACTGGCTCGGCATTCCCCGTCCCGCGAACGCGCAGGGTGTCTCACCGTATCGTAGGTTGATTAAGCCGTAAGGGGGCTGCAGGCGGCATTGGCGAAGCAACTTCTGCATGCAGAAGGCCAATGTTGTGGCTGGTCGAGATGAGAAAAATCCTTCCGACAGACCGAAACGCGCTTCGGTCTGCTGAAACTGATGCAGCCGAGATTCCCATACTGGTGCGCTACCGGATATCGGTCGCACGTAACTAGCCTGCACTTCTCATGAGCATCAGTAAACCGTCCGGTGTGCCGGATCGTGCGCGATTCCCTGAGGTACGGTGAACCGCCTTCACCGCAGAGACGCAGAACCACCGCGGGGCACGGCAACAAACGGGGATACAAGCTACGCACGCGCGTCACGATGCGTACCATTCCAACCGTTGCCGTTGCGGTTGCGGTGCTCTCAGCGCCTCCGCGGTGAACGCCGTTGCCGCGGCCGCTTCCCTTAGTGAGGCGAACCGCCTTCACCGCAGAGACGCAGAACCACAGAGGGGCACGGCAACAAACGGGGAAACAAGCCACGCACGTGCGACACGATGCGTAGCATTCCAACCGTTGCCGTTGCCGTTGCCGTGCCCTCTGCGCCTCTGCGGTGAACACCGTTGGCGCGGCCGCTTCCGTGAGTGAGGCGAACCGCCCTCACCGCAGAGACGCAGAACCACCGCGGGGCACGGCAACAAACGGGGATACAAGCTACGCACGCGCGTCACGATGCGTACCATTCCAACCGTTGCCGTTGCCGTGCCCTCTGCGCCTCTGCGGTGAACGCCGATGCCCTGACTTTCCACCGCCGTTCGTCGCCGCGTACGTGCAACGCGCTCCTGAAATACCGTTGATCTCACACGCGGCGGCCGGTAGACAAGACTCCCGTGAAAAATCCGCGCTAGCTGTTCCCGCGCGCTTGATGCATCGCGGCCTTGAGCTCCAAATCGGGCAGCGCCGTACGCAACACGGCGTCAATGCGCTGCAAACGCGCCAGCGGTGAGCGTTCTTCGAGCAGTGCTTGCCGTTCGCCCAGTTCGACATCGATCATGGCCGCCACGGCGTAGGCGAGATGTGCCGTGTCGTCGGGCAACGGCGGTACATCCGATGTGTCGTCGTTAAGCGTAAGCACCGCGCGCACCACACGCTTGAAGTTGGCAACCACCTCGTCGCTGCTCACCGCGAGTGCAACCGGTGAGGCGTCGGCGTCATCCGTTATGATGGTCACGTCGGCGACGTGATACGGCGCCGGGTCGTCAACAAATCGGTCCAGCGCAAACCGTTCGCGCCCCACCACCACCACGTTGGAGCGCCCGTCTTCCATGACTTCCGCGTCGGTGACTTCGGCAATGCAACCCACACGACCGGCTGGCAGCGCGCGCTCTTTCACACCTGGCATTGCGCAGATGATGCCGAACCGCTGATCGCCCGCCTGCACATCGGTGAGCATCTGGCGGTATCTCGGCTCAAACAGGTGCAACGGAAGCGCCACGCCCGGATAGAGCACCATGCCAAGCGGGAAAAGCGGGAGTGATCGTGTGGACACGTGAGCTACCAGTCAGAAGGCAAAGAGAATCCCGTGGTACATCAGACCAATGCGATTTACCAGAGATTACGTGCCCGGGGGAAGTGCACGTACCGTCAGGTGCCATTGTATCAGAAACGGCACCCCATCTCGATCGCGTTCCACCCCCACACGCGATCACCGCGCGCGCCCAGCCGCGTGGTGCGTACGGGCACAGTACGATTCGACCAAAAAAACTTCCATCCGGGTTATAGACATCATACCACGTGCGCTCGCGCCATTCGATACGCGGCGCGGTAGGCCGACCGTTTGGCTGCCGCGCCGGTGGAGGGGGTCGTTTCGCGTCCCGGATTGCACGAAACGGCGCCGTTCGCTGCGTTCCTCCTCGCGTGTGGGGCCGACAGCGCGTCGCGCTCGATCCGCAGTCGCTGGGGCCCGTGGAGCGGCTCAATGGCCTAGGGATCACCGCTGGTTGCGGCCAGCTGACCATCGGGTCGAACCGTGTGCGTGAGAACATACTGCGCGGTGTGAGATTTGACATTGAACGCATGTTCAACAATATTTCAGGATTGGCCGGCAACTTGCCGCCACTTCATTTTGCCCGCTGCAATGCCCGGAAAGAAAGCGCCCGAATCTGTGCGTCGAGATGAGATCCTGCGGGCCGCATATCGTGTGGCGGCGCGGGATCGACTGGGCGGGCTCACCATTCGCGCTGTGGCCACTGAAGCCGGCGTGAGCGCCGGGTTGCTGCTCTTTCACTTTGAGTCGAAGGACGGCCTGCTCATCGACCTGCTCGACTGGATGCTCTCACACACCATCGTGGCCGGTGAGCTGCATCAGCGCGCGCCAGCGGGGTTACCGCCCATTGCCTGGTTGCTCATGATCGTGGAACGGGATCTGGCGCACCTGCTCAAGCAGCGGGATCGGGTGGAGCTGTTTTACGACTATTGGGTATTGGGTACACGACACGAAGTGGTTCGTCGGTTGATCCGACGCGCGTTGCATCGCTATCGCGATGCGTTCAAACCGGCCGCGCACGCCATCATTGCCAGCCACCCGGCGCGGTACGCCAACCTCACCGCCGACGATCTGGCGGGTGTGTGCGCCGCGTTCATCGAGGGCTGCGCCACGCAAACCGTTCTTGACCCGTCCCGCTTCAATGCACAGCGAGCAATGGCCACCTTGCAGGCGCTGATCGTGCCGACTGCAGCAGCCGAAGTTGTAACGATGGCGCACGGTGCGTCACACGTCACCTGTCCCTGAACACAGTCAGTCCGGAGTTTCGTTGTCCAGTATGCACCAGCACACCGACGTACACGTTCACGCAGGCGCACAGGCGCCGGATCACTTGCACGCACCGGTGCACACACCGGCCAACGAGCACACGCACGACGATACGGTCTACCCTGGCAAGTTTCTCTTTGTGGCACTGCACCTGGTGTGTTTCACGGCTATCTGGTCGGGTGTCACCACTACGGCGATTGTGTTGGCCCTCACCCTGTACGTTGTGCGCATGTTTGGCGTGACGGCGGGCTATCATCGCTATTTCTCGCATCGCACGTTCAAGACCAGTCGTGTGATGCAGTTTCTGCTCGCGTTTCTGGCGCAAACCACGGCTCAAAAAGGCACGCTCTGGTGGGCCTCGCATCATCGACATCATCATCGTCACAGCGACACGGAACTCGACGTGCACTCACCGCGGCACGATGGATTCTGGCACTCGCATGTTGGCTGGATCTTTGAACCGCAGTGGGATAAAACCAACTTCGACGCCGTGCCCGATCTGACGGCGTATCCGGAACTCGTATGGCTGAACAAATACGAGCACGTACCAACGCTGGCGCTGGCCGCGCTGTGCTTCTGGATTGACTCGTGGAGTGGATTGGTGGTGGGTTTTGTGTGGAGCACCGTAGCCACGTGGCACGGCACATTCATGATCAACTCGCTGGCGCACGTGCATGGCAATCAGCGCTATGTCACCGGCGATGATTCCCGCAACAACTGGTGGTTGGCCATCTTTACGCTTGGCGAAGGCTGGCACAACAATCATCACGCGTATCAGCGCTCCACGCGCCAGGGGTTTCGGTGGTACGAGTTTGATCCTACGTTCTATGCGCTCAAGGCCATGTCGTGGGTAGGACTGGTGTGGGATCTGGGCGCGCCGCCGCCCGAAGTGGTGCGCAATGAACGGCCAGTGGGCAAGGCGGTGCTTGAAAAAGTGGCGCGCCAGTTGGTGGCGGGCTTCAACATCGAGCAGCTCGCGCACGACGCGCGTGCTGCGCACTGGAACGGGCAGATGCAACTGGCCGAAATGCGAGCGAACGCCGGTGACCGCCTCGCCGAAATGAAGCAGCAGGCCGAAGATCGATTCGCCGAAGCGATGTCACACGTGCATTGGCCCACATTCCCGTCGCGCGAAGAGCTGCGTGCGCGCGCTCAGGCGATGTTGCCTGCCACGACCTCGCTCGATGCGATCACGGATCGGGCACATGAGCTGCTGGCGGAGCGGGTGGCCGAGCAGCTGGCCCGGCGGGCGGGCGTGACGGCCTGAATCATTGAGTGCATCGGCAGCCCGCCGCGTAACGCGCGCTGGCTGCCGATCCGGCGCGCCACTCGCACCACTCGCACCACTCGCACCACTCGCGCCACTCGCACCACTCGCGCCACTCGCACCACTCGCGCCACTCGCGCCACTCGCGCCGCTCGCGCCAATCGCGCCACTCGCACCAATCACGCCAATCGCGCCAGGCGTGTAGCGCGTCGGCGAGCGGAGAGAGCGGTCGTGGCGTGACGTCCACGCTGCTAACGCAGGTTGGTGGCCGACCACATTACGCGCTGCAGAATGCCGATGGTCACACCAGCGGTCATGACCCACGCCAGCGGTACGAAGTACTGCGGCAGCGCCAGAAACAGGCAGAAAAACACCACCGTCTCGGTGCCGGCAATCAGCCCGGCCGGCATAGTGACCGTGGTCAACTCCCCGCGCGACTCGGCGCCATGTCCTCGGCGTTCCAGTACGGCCGACAGATACATCCACGACGCGGCGTTCACAAAGTACGAGGCGAGCAGTACCGCCACCGCCAGCCACACGGCGCGCGTGTCGAGGGCCAGTGCAATGGCGACCGGAATCAAGGCGTACACCGTGAAGTCGAGCACGATGTCGAGGTAGCCACCAAAGTCGGTTTGTGTTTGTCGGACGCGCGCCAGCGTGCCATCGAGTCCGTCAAACACGCGATTGCCAATCCAGAATACGAGCGCCAGCGTCCAGTGCTGCTGCGACGCGGCGGCGGCGCTGATGACGCCGAGCATGAACCCGATGATGGTGAGATCGAAGGGCGATACCCAAGGGCCGAGTTTACGCGCGAGCGGACTCAGCCAACGCTCCTTCCAGATGCGAACCCACGCGTCGAACATGTTGCGCTCTAGGCCCGAAAGGCGATGATGCCACGTGCGTCGATCGTGAGCGTGACGGTGTCGTGAACAGCAGGTGCAGACAGTGGATTGATCAGCGCCTGCACTACAATGTCTCCGACCCGCACACTGGCGGTGCTGCCGCTGGAGCGGGCGTGCACTTGCTCGACACGTGCCGGTAGCTGCAACGGCGACGGCGGCGATTGCAATTGCGACGCTGGTGATTGCGATTGCGACGCTGGTGATTGCGATTGCGACGGCGGTGATTTCGATTGCGACGCCGGCGATTGCGATTGCGGCGCTGGTGATTGTGATTGCGACGGCGACAATTGCCATGGCGACGACGGCTGCTGATACCCTCCTTGCAGCGTGGACACCGGTTCGCAGCGCAACGCGTCCGTGCGTATGCCAACCGTTACACGAGTCGCTCCCGCGAGCTGTGCGGCCACATCGCTCGGCAGCACCAGCTCACCCAGCGCCGTACCGACCGAGTGCTTGTGCTGCATGGTGCCCTGCAGCTCCTGATGTACTCCCAGAAATCGCATCACCGCCAACGACGCCGGTCGCGCAAACAGTTCGCTGGCCGGCGCAATCTGCACCAATGTGCGATCGAGCATGATCGCGATGCGATCGCCGAGTGTTGTGGCATCGTCGAGATCGTGCGTGACAAGCAGCAGGCCGGCTGAGCTGTCGTTGTGCGCCTCACGGATTGCATCGCGTACATCCCGTCGCAGCGCGGGATCGAGTGCCGATAGTGGTTCGTCGAGCAACAGTACGTGAGGCTGCGCGGCCAGTGCACGCGCCAATGCGACGCGGTGTCGTTGTCCACCGCTCAGCATGTGCGGCAAGCGATTCCCCAATGCTCCCAGATGCAGCCGTTCGAGCAGTGATTGTGCGACGCGTAAACGCTCGCTTCGCGCCACGCCACGCACGGTCATGGGGAAAGACACGTTGTCAAGAACGGACAAGTGCGGAAACAGTACCGGCACCTGATGCAGATACACGGCGTCGCGCTGTTCTGGTGCCAGCGCTGTCACGTCGCGGCCGTTCACTCGCACGGTGCCGCGCGAGACAGCTGACAATCCAGCTATGGCGCGCAGCAATGTGGTTTTGCCTTCGCCCGACGGTCCGAGCAACACCACGCGTTCGCCGGTCGCCAAAGACAGGGACACATCTCGCAAGCCGTTGTCGGCGGACGGCGAAGAGTTTGTGTGCAGCGTTTCCTCAGCGTGCGCTTGCGCGTGTGCCTGCGCCTGTGTCTGTGCGCGCGGCTGCCGCTGCGCCTGTGCCTGCTCCTGCGCGCGCTCGGCAAACGGCACGTGCATCCCATCGAGCTGCAGCACGGGCGTGCTGCCCGTGGGCAACGTGTTGTCCGTGCGCGTGCTGGGCGCTGATGCGCGCGAATGTTGCGGTGAGGTCGTCACGCTGTACATGGTCGCCCTCGGCGCCTCAGGCGGGAAGGGCATCGGTGCGACGGGAGCCGGTTCGGAGTGCGGCCAGGGCGAGCACGGCGGGCAGCACCAGCAGAATCGCACCTACGGCCGCGTCGCGATCCTGTCCCGCACGCACGAGCGACAACACCTCAATGGGCAGCGCGCGCACGGCACCGCCCCCAACCACCAGCGTGAGCGCGACCTGTGCCCACGAGATCAGAAACGCAATGGCCAGCGCTTCGGTGATCGGTGTGCGTATCGTGGGAAGAATCACCAGCCGCCAGGTTTGCCACGAACTGGCACCGAGCGTGCGCGCGGCTTCCTCGTCGGCCGTTTCACGCGTGGTAAACACCCCCAGCATGAGCAGGGAGACATAACCAATGGCCGGAACGCAGTGCGCCAGCCACACGCCCACGGCGGTGCCACCCAGTCCCAGCCAGAGTGTGCCCACTTGCAGTCCGGCACCGAGTGCAATGGGTGGTGCAGCCACCGGCAAAAATACCAGCGCTGCCGCAATGTGCCGCACGGGGCCCGAGAGCCGTGCCAGCGCGCGACCAACGGGCACGCCCAACGCGGTGGCGCAGGCTGCGGTGGCCACGGCGAGCAGCGTACTGGTAAACGCCGCACCTCCCAGTGTGCTATGGCCGAGCGCGCGCCATCCATCGGCGGTGTAGGCAGGAGGCAGCACACTCGGCCAGCGCCAACCGGCGCTGAACGACTGCAGCACCAATATCGCGAATGGTACGAACGTAGAGATGCCAAGCAGCGTGAGGAGAACAACACGCAGGCCAACCGAGCGCATTGATTGGCGCACACCGTTGGGGTTTGCGGTCAGCATCGGTGTTGCCCGCTCCGGTACGTACTCACGCGTGAGATCCACCACGGCTATTGCCCGCCGCGCTGGTAAACGAACTCCATCGGGCACGCGTGTATTCGTGTGCGGCCACCGCCAGTGCGGCCACGACCAGCGCCAGCAAAGCCAGTCCATACGCCTCACCTCTCCGGGCGAGCGCGGGATCAGCAAAGCGTTCCATCGTGAGCACTGGCAACGGCGCGGGATCAATGGCCGCGAGCAACACCGCCGATTCGTAGCTGCCAAACGCAAACACAAACGTGGCCACCACAGCGGGCATCAGTCCGCGCCAAAGCAGTGGCCAGGTAATGTCGCGCGCCACACGCCACGACGACGCACCCAGTGTTCGGGCCGCCTCCAGCAGCTCTCTCGATTGCGCGCCGCGCAACGCGATGGCGACCACGGCCAAAAACGGCAGCTCCTTCCAGGCCAATGCAACAATGAGTCCCACCCCGAGGCGATCATACACGAGCGGAACCATCTGCGCCGGTACATCAATCACGCCTGCTGCGAACAGCAATCGCGCCAACAGACCGCTTTGGCTGAGGACAAACAGCGCCGTGGCTGCGGCCACCAGGTGCGGTACAGGTAACGGCAACGTCGCCACGGCACGGGCCACCGAGTTGAGGCGATTGTTCGGCGCAAAGAGCATCGCGATCACTGCCGCACCAATTGTGGCCAGTGCGGTGCTGATCGTGGCCACGTACACCGACCAACCCAGTCCACGCCACGTGCTCGTATCGCTGAATACAGCCACAAGTCGTGTTGTATCCGGCGACGCCGACGCGCCTGCACCAACCATGCCGAACAGTGCCAACGTTGAGTACACGATACCAAAGAATACGGGCAGCGCTACGAGCACGGCAATCCAAAGCGGTCCGGCCGCGAACAGTGATCGCCGCGACGGCAGTGAACGCCGAAAGCGCCGTGATCGAAGTGACCGCAGTGACCGCACGGACTTCAGGGTGCGCGGGCGAACGAGCCGCCCCGAACCCACGCACGCCAATCGCTGCTCAATCGCTCATGATATGCGGGTGCGACTTCGGGTACGGCGTAACGCGACAGTGTATCCCGTGGAATCGAGCGCGCGTCGGCGCTCAATGTCGCGAAGCGCTCCGCCCACGGGGCCGGTACACGCGAAACATCGAGCACCGTGCCATCGGCCCACACCCCGGGTTGCTGCTTTTCGTACTGTGCCTCCGGTGACAAGAGCAGGTTGGCGACCACCATGGCGCCGGCCGGATTGGGTGCGTTAAAGGGGATGCCGACATAGTGCGTGTTGGCAATGGTTCCGTCACGCAGCACGAACGCGCGCGCTGTTGCGGGTAACTCACCGCGCCTGATCTTGTTGACCACGTCGTTTTGATTGTTTGACATGGACATATCAATCTCAGCGTTGGCGAACAGCCGGTGCATGGCTGCGACGTCGGGTGGAAACGTTTCGCCGTTACGCCAGAAGCTGCCGCGCAACGAATCCAGATACGCAAACAGCGCGGTGCGTCCAGCCATGTATCGTTCTTCAGTGAATCCGCCCGCAAATGCATTGACACCACCGCCCTGCGCATACATGAGCATCTTCAGCAACGTGATTCCGGCAAATCCCTGATCGTGCGTAAAGCGTCCCGGATGTACACGAATCCACTCCGCCAACTCTTTGGCTGTGCGTGGCGGTGACGGCGTGCGCAACGTGTCATAAATCAGCGCAAACTGTACCGTGCCCCAGGGACTTTCATAACCTTGAGGGTCCTGCTCAAAGTCGCGCGAGATAATCGGTGATGCGCTGTCGATAAAGGCAGCGTTGGGCAACACGCCCGACCACGGGCCCGCCAGCAGCGACTCGCTTCGCAGTGACGCAAACGTTTCGCCGTTGATCCAAAGCAAACTGGCCGATCCACGCCCGCGCCCCGCCTCACGCTCCAACACCAACTGATTCACAATTTCCGGACCCTGTGCATCCACAGCTTCAAGGCGAATATCGTATTGCTCACGCAGCCTCGGCGCAATCCACCCATCCACGTACGCATTGATGGCCGGATCACCGCGCCATTTGCGCCACGTTACTGTGGTACCACGCGCGCGTGCGACCACGCTGTCCCATGGCATAGTTGCCAACACTGCGACTTCTTCGTTCGCACTGTCGGTTCGAGTGCGATCATCAGCGCCAGCACTGCACGCGCCGATCAATAGTGTCAGGGACGACGCAATGCACACAGTCCACCGTCTTGATGCACCACGCACACGCATCGCACGCGCCGCGGTGCTGGGTCGCACTGCTCGTTCAAGCAAAACAACCATCGCGCCACCCCGCTCGCTCAGTCAAAACAACCGTCACGCCGGACCGTCGGTCAATCAAAACAACCACCGCGCCGAAAACTGGAGCTGACGCGGCGGTGCAACGGCCGACACAACGATCGCATCACCTGGCCGACCCACCTGCGTACGGCTGCCGCCACCTGGAAGGCCGTTGGCGTAGCCACCTGGATTGGTGTTGTTGAACAGATTAAACGCATCGGCACGCAGCTCAACGCCCTGTCCGATCACGCGCAACTCGTACGACGCACTGGCGCTCGTAAAGACGGCACCGGGCAACCGCTCGTCGTTGCGCGGGACACCAAAGAAACGGTCCTGATTGCCGAGGAATCCGTTACCGAACGTATCGCCCGAGCCATCGAGATCGCGGAAGAATGCCACGCGATTGATCGGCTGACCCGTCTGATAGTCCACAATACCGGAGAGCGCAAAGTGATCAGCGCCCGTCCACGTGGCACGCATGGCTACCCGATGACGACGGTCGTTGATCGCATCCGCCCACTCGGCGTCAAAATCGTTGCCCTGCGTGGCGTTGAAGTTGATGTCTTCGGTGTTGTTGCGCGCTCTCGACCACACCCAGTTGGCATCGATCAACCACGCGTTCGCTGCACTCCAGCGCGCGTTGGTGTAAAGCCCGGCATACGTTGACTCACCGCCACTTTCGGTGGTCGTGCGACGACGGAATCCACCGGTAACCGGCGCTACCGGGCGGAACTGGTCACCGGTATTCACACCCAGGCTGATCGTATCGGTAGGGCCAATGCCACGCGTGCTCGCGTTCAAATCCCATGAGCGCGGCAGATTGCGCGTGTCCACATACACTGCATCAACACCGAGGGCGAAGCGCGTGCCAAACTGCTGCTGCCAGCCCAAGGTGGCTTGACGGCTCATTGGTTGCTCGAGACCGAGTGCAAAGAGCTCACGGATTTCTCCGGGCGGCAGTTGATCACGATTGAGTGTGGCCGTGCGCGGTCCCTGCAAATAGGCAGGCGCGTTGGTGCCGTCGAAAGTCACCGTCTGATTGCCATCGGGTCCAAACTGAATGGCGTCGGAGTATACCGCGTACGGCAACTTGCCCGCATATAGTCCGGCGCCAGCGCGAAGTACCGAACTGGGACCAACCAGCCAGTTGATGGATGCGCGCGGCTGCCAGTTGTTCAGATCGGGGCTGCTCGCGCCGCGCGACGTAAGATCATCAAAATCCCATCGCAAACCGAGTGTAAGCGTGAGGACCGGCGACAAGCGCCAAATGTCTTCGACAAATGCACCAATCAACGATTGCGACAGGTCTACCTGCTTCTGCGCCGCGTCAACCGTGTAACTCAGCACGCGCACATTATTGGGCACATCGGCAAACGCAAATCGGTTGCCGCGCTGTGGAATGTTGCCTTCGTTGAGCACCACATACGAGCCAGACGGATTGGTTTGTGATCCGGTGAGACGGAACTGCGAACGCCACGCGTCACCGCCGATGCGAAGCTGATGCCGCTGTCCAATCAACGTTTCAAACACGTTGCGCAGCTGGAGCTGCGTTTCGCTTTCGTCAAAAACAAAGTTGCTGCTGCCCACCACACCAACCGATAAAGTGTCCTGCCCCTGCACCTGGCGAATGGTGACTTGCGGAATATCGAAGCTGCTCTGCGCGGGGGGAAAGTCCCAACGGAACGTGCCCAACTGCACGGCGAACTGATTATTGGCGCGTCCTTCACGCAATGTCGACCGATGAATCAGCGCCGATGCGGTTCCAATACGCTTGGTGACAATATCTGCTTCCGGAGCGACAATGCCGCTGCCGCGTCCCTCGCGATTGACGCTGCTGGCGGCCACACGAAACGTGGTGGTTTGCGTGGGCGACCAGCCGTGATCGAGCCGCGCAAAGCCCTTCACCGTACCGCGCACTTCACGACCCGTAAACGTGGTGTTGGCAGTGGACGCAATACGATCTTCGTTTTCATTGGTGTATTCGAGCGCGCCAAAGACAAACGTTCGATCTGTTTTGATCGGACCACCACCGGCGAGCCCCAGCTGTGAGCGGCGGAATCCTTCCTGCGCCTGCCGGAAGTCGTCTGGATCCTGTCCGGCCGGAACGACAGCCGCGCGCGCATCGATCGGCAAGCCTGGCCGATTATAGAAAAAAGCTTCACCCTGCCACGTCGCACCACCAGCGCGTGACTCCATGTTCACCACACCATTAGAGCTACGCCCGAACTCGGCGCCATACGTATTGGCCAGCACGCTGAATCGCTGCAATGCGGAGAGTGGTACCTCAACACGCGCGCCACCAAGAAAGCCCTCGTTGTTCTCCAACCCGTCGAGCGAGTACTGCGTGTAGAGCGCGTTGGCGCCATTGATTGACAGGCGTGGTGCATCACCAAAAAAACCGGTGCCGGCGGTAACGCCCGGAATCGTGTAGGCCAATGCAATCGGGTCACGCGAATCGGTGGGCAGCCGTTCCAGTTCGAGGCGTTCTACGGTACCACCGGTGGCTGCGTTGGCGGTGTTGAGCAATGGACGCGGACGTGGCGCAACCACGGAGACCACGCCAAGTGACGCCAGTGGGCGAAGCGTCATCGCCACACGCCGCTCCTCACCCGGGCTGAGAGTCGCAACACGCACCGAATCGGGAACGAAACCGACTGCGCGTACGACCAGAAACCCGCTCGCACCGGCACTGACGCGCAGTGCGAATGCCCCGGCCCGATCGGTCTCCGTGGCGCCTAATGAACGATCGTCATTTCCGGTGAAGACGACCTGAGCATCCGCCAGCGGCAGTCCAACGGCCGAGCGAACCACGCCGCTCACGCGCGCTGCCTCCTGTGCCATGGCTGTGCCGGATGAGAGCGCGGGGGAAACAAGTGAGGTGAACAGCAGTAAGGAGCTGATTCTAAACATGCAAGCCTCGGAAAAAGATTTGGGCGTCCGACCACCGGATGCCACATGTACGACGCGCCCCGCGAACCCGGATCTCGCCGATCCCGCCCGCCAGTGCCCTACGGCTCCTGATAGCCTTCGGCTCGTAACCGGGCGATCACACGCTCGCGCAAGCCTGTTGGCGCATCGAACTCCTGCGATTGCCGGACCTGTGCGACAGCATCGATGACGACCTGTCCAAAGTCGGCGTGCGAAAAACAGTGTGAGCAGCGATTTACGTGCGCGTGGATAGCCGCGACTTCACGCGCACCAAGATTCCCGTCGAGATAATCCCAGAGCATGCGAACGGCGGTGCCACAATCCATTATGGCGCTGTCGTCAGTGGTTGCACGTGTCTCGCCGGTCATTGGTCGTGCTCCGTCCCGGACGCGTCAACCAGTCCGGCATCTTTGGCGTGCTCCAGCAGCGCAATCTGCAGCAATCGCCGAGCGCGAAATAATCGGGACCGTACGGTGCCGATGGGAATCTCCAGGATCTCAGCCGCCTCGGCGTACGGCAGCTCCTGCAACTCCACCAGCTGCACCACCTCGCGAAATGCCTCCGGCAGCGCACTGATGGCTTGCGTGATGGCTGGTCCGAGGTCAATCGCGGTGAGTGCCCGCGTGGTGTCCGCTGATGCACCAAGTGGATATTCGGCATCAGACAGCGCTTGCAGTTTCTGCTCCTCGACGGCGACCAGCCGGGCGTCGCGGGGCGCACGCTTTCGCCAGCTGTTTCGCGCAATGGTGAACAACCAGGCGCGCGGCTCGCTGCCGGGTTTGAATGTGTTCCAGTGACGCCAGGCGCGCAGGTAGGTCTCCTGCACCAGATCTTCTGCATTTGTGACGTCACGCGTGAGTGACTGCGCATAGCGCGTAACATCGGGTAGGCAGCGCAGCGCAAGATCGTGGAACTCCTGCTGTTGGCTGGTTGATGTATCGGTCACAGGAGTGGTCGGCTGAGAAGGTACAAGGGAGCGAAAGCGTGCAATGAGGGACGACGTCGAAACCACCCGCTCAACGTCGCGCGCAGCTTCCACGGGCTGCGATTGATGCATGAGCCTGGGGTGCGATCCCTTAACGTGCAGCGCCACGCAGACGCTCACGGCTTCGACTCCGAGCCAGTCTTCGCTGGCGTTTCGCCGGAGCTACGCACTTTGTTCACAATCGTGGGCAGGAACGAGATCGCCAGCAACAAGACCGACGCAATGATGAGGTTTGTGCGCGCAGTATCCGACGCGCCCGACACACCACCAACGAGACTACCGGCGAAGTAAGTGTAGATGATCGTGCCGGGCAGAATGCCAAGCCCGGTGGCCGCCACATAGGGACGGATGCCGATCCCTGAAAGCGCCGCGGTGAAGCTGAGCGCATTAAACGGAATTACCGGCAGCAAGCGTAGCCGGAAGAGCGTGCCGAATCCCTTCTCGCCGGCCAGCAGATCAAGTCTGGCCGCCTGTCCGCCGAGCAAGCCGCGCAGTGCGTCGCCACCAACAAGTCGCGCGAGCAGATACGTGCCCGTGGCGCCGAGTGTCGCGCCCAACCAGTTGAGGACAGAGCCGAGACCCGTACCAAACAGAATCCCTCCAGCGAGTGTGAACGGTGTGGCGGGCAAGCCAAATGTTGCCACAACGATGTACACCAGCACAAAGACCACGTGTACGTACGGGACCGCGCGAGCTTTGCCGATAGCGGCGAGCAGCGTGTCAGGATCGCGCAGGTCGAGCAGACCGGTGCGCCAGGCAATCACTGCCACGATGCCGAGCACCAGCGCCAGAACACTCAGACGCACCAGTGATTTGCCTCGTGACTTGTCTTGTGACTTGTCTTGCGAGTTGCCTTGTGAGTTGTCTTGCGACTTGCCATTTGACTTGTCATTTGACGGCCCTGCAGGCACCGCCGTCGATGACCCTGGTGTGACCCGCTCACTCACGTGGTCACCCGGAAGAACAGGCCCAGCACACGCTTGGCCAACGAGGTGAGCTTACCTCGATTGAACTGATCCGCCGCGCGACCGAAAATCGCCGCGCGCGTGGGGTACGGATGAATCGTTTTGCTGAGCGATCCCAATCCTTCCCCACGTCGCATGGCTGACACGATCTCGCCGATCATATCACCCGCGCCTTCGCACACCAGCGTGGCGGCCACAATTGTATCTGTGCCCTTCTTGAGATGCACGCGAAAGAATCCGTCCGTGTCACCCTCGAGAATGCCACGATCGTTGTCGTGCATGGGCAGGGTGATCGTATCCACCTCGCTGGCATTGATGTCCACCGCCGCGCGACCTACGTGCGCCACTTCGGGTGAGGTGTACGTCGCCCATGGAATCACAAGCGACGGACTCTTGCCACCGCCGATTCCCCCAAAGAGCGCGTTGGGTACGACCAGACGAGCCTGCGCATCGGCGGCGTGCGTAAACTGAAACGCTGACGCGACATCGCCGATTGCAAAAATGCGCGAGTTGCTGGTGCGATAGGATTCGTTGACGTCGATGCCGCGCTTGTTGTACGAAATACCGGCCGTTTCCAAACCGAGATTGTCTACGTTTGGCGAACGTCCGGCGGCCACGAGAAGCGCGTGTGCGCTCACCTGCTGCTCACGTCCGTTGGCGGTGTACCACAGCGTCGTTTGATCTCCGACTCGTGCAACGCGTGTAATCTCAACCTCGTGGTGCATGGTCACACCATCGGCGCGCAGTTGGGCCTCAACAACGGCGGCCGCGTCTTCATCATCGTGCGGCAGCCCGCGCGCGCCGGCGTTGAGCACGGTCACCGCGCTGCCAAACCGGGCGAATGATTGTGCCAACTCCATCCCAATGGGTCCGGCGCCAACGACCACCAAACTCGCCGGCCGCTCCGTGAGCGAAAACACCGTCTCATTGGTGAGTGGCTCGGCTTCCGCCAGCCCCGGAATCGGTGGCATCGCGGCGCGTGCACCCGTGGCCACAATGGCTCGACGAAAACGGAGTGTTTGTTTACCAACTTCCACGCTCTCACCGCTGGTGAACATTGCGTCGCCGAGGAACACATCGATCCCCAGTAACGCAAAGCGTGGTGCACCATCAATGGGCGCAATGCCAGCGCGTATTCGACGCAGGCGTTCCATGACAGCCCCAAAATCGCCGGGGCCAATGGCTTCCGGTCCGCCAAACTCACTGTGCGACGTGCGCGCCTGATGCCATGAACGGGCCGCTCGCAACATGGCCTTGGAGGGCACACAGCCCACGTTCAGGCAGTCGCCACCCATCAAGTGTCGTTCGATGAGCGCGACACGCGCCCCCAGTCCGGCGGCAATGGCCGCACTCACGAGTCCGGCAGTACCCGCGCCGATCACCACCAGTTGATAGCGACCAGCAGCGGTGGGATTCTTCCAGTCTGGCGGGTGCACATGCGACAGCAGCGCACGGTTGTGCACGTCATCTGGAAGCATGAGCGGTTCGGCGGAAACGGGCACCATAGCTACAGGAAGCGGGTGAAACAGAATGTCAACAAACGGGTGAAACAGCAGGCCACGCGACCGTCAACCCGTCACGCCGCTACACTCTCGACTAGTCCGTGCGCCGCCAAGAGTTCCCGTACTGCTGGACAATACCGGCCAATTAGTGAGATTCGTGTTCGATGGCGCGCCACGCCGCCAGGTCCTGCGGCGTGTCAAGGTCCAGCTCGCCGTGAGCCAGTGGGACCGTGACCTCTGTGCCATTGAACAGTGCGCGTGCACCACGATCACCGGTGAGTGCCATCATGGCTGGCCAATCGGCGCGAGGCCAGACGGCAGGAATGCCATGCACATTGGCATACGACGACGCAACACGTGAGTGTTCCACCACAAAACGCGCCAGCAACGCCTGCAAATGTTCAGTGGTAACGGCCGGTTGATCACAGGCCATCAGAACAACGGCCTGCACCGCTTCCGCAGCCAGCGCCCGTAATCCGGCGTGGATGGATGTGGCCATACCGTGCTGCCACTCCGCGTTCTCCACGATCTGCACCGGAAGCCCGCGTAGGGATTCGCGCACAGCGGTCGCATTCGAGCCAAGCACTACCACTACCGGTGAAAGGTTGGCCGACACAGCGCTAGCAGCCAGCCGGGTGATCACAGGCGTCCCATCAGTGTCACGCAGCAATTGCTTGAGCTCACCAAGCCGCGACGACGCGCCCGCCGCCAGTAGCAGAGCCGCGACCTTCGGAGCCACCAATGGCGTAGTCACTGGCGACGGATTCAACTCCGGCCCACCCGTCACGACGCATTCCGGCGTGGCGATCGCATCGTGCGCGATGGCAGCACACAAGCGACGGCGGCGACATCTGCTCCGAGCTCCGGTGTGGACGTGCGCGTATGCAACGGTGTTTGACGCTCGCGCAGCGATCCCGCCGGTCGAGCGTGCAATACGGCGTGCATTTCGGCGATGGCGGCCAGCGCAATGGATTGTGGTGAGTCACCACCCACATCCAATCCGATGGGCGCGTAGATGCGCGCCCGATCTCGCGCGCGCAGCCTGTGACCGGTATCGCCCAAGGCGCGCAGCAATCGCGCGGCGCGTTGCCGAGATCCAAGCAACCCGACATACGGTACGGAAGTGCGCAGTGCAGCAGCCAGCCATGTCAGGTCGTGCTCAAAGCGATGCGTGCAGAGCGCGATGCAAGTACGGGAATCATTGAATCCGCGCTGCGATGTCAGCAGCGCGGGCGCGTTGTCCGGCTGCATGGCAATGCGTGTGGTCTGTACCGGAAGCTCGAGCGCGTGTAGCGCCTCGCTGCGGTGATCAACAATGGTCACGCGCCAGCCAGCGGCCACCGCGACCTCCGCAAACGCTTCCGCACCGCGCGATGCACCGATTACCACCACCTGTGGTGGCGGTTGCACCGGCGCGCCGAATACCTGTTCGTTGTGTTGCGTTGCCAGGAGTGGAGCGTTGGTGTGCAGCACGGTGCGTGCGATGGCCTGGTGTGCAATGATTTCATCAGACCGTATGAATGTGGTGCGTCCAATACGCGAAACATCAGACGACACGACCACTGTTTCGAGCACACCGCTTACGCGTGCGGTCGCCGCGCTGAGTGCCGCATCGATTGCTGCGCTGATGGCCAGATCAACGGGCGACAACAGCACATGCGCGACCCCGTCGCAGCCGGTGCCAAAGCCCCAGATGGTTTCGAGATCTTCACGCAAATCGTACGCCGTAAGCGTGCTCCCGCCCGACGCACACACACTCGCCACACGCTGTGCGACATCGGCCTCCAGACATCCGCCGCTGATTGCACCAGCGAGTACCCGACCGTCGGCGTCGCACAGCATGCGCGCGCCGGCTTGCCGATACGAGGACCCGTTTACTGCCACCAACGTGGCGAGCGCCAACGGTACCTGAGGCCGCTCAGACGCCGCACGTCTGGCTGCATCACGCAACGCCACCCACTCGGCAAACGAACTCACGCGCCGGTGTCCTCGGTCGATGACGGCAGAGCTTCCGAGCGCACGCGCACTCTGGCAACACGACGTTTATCCATCGTAAGGACGCGCACGCGTCCGCCGTCAAACTTTACTTCGTCGCCCACAACCGGCAGGCGTCCGAGTTGACCAAACACATACCCGCCAATCGTGTCATACGTGTCGACCGGCAACTCCACGTCGAGATGTTCCGCCAGTTCCGCCAGTGCCACTGAACCGGCGGCCTGCACCTCGGACGGGCCGACGCGTTCAAACGGAATCGGCTCTACCTCATGTTCATCCTGAATCTCACCAACAATCTCTTCTACCAGATCCTCGAGCGTGACCAGCCCCGCCGTGCCACCGTATTCATCGAGTACAACGGCCATCTGAATGCGTTGACGGCGCATTTCAGCGATCAGCGATTCCACGGCGCGCGATTCAGGAATGAGCAACGGTTCACGCATGATGCTTGGCACGTCGCCAACGCCGGCCCGAATGGCGCGCCACAAATCACGCGCCAGCAGAATGCCTACGATGCTGTCCACGTTTTCGCCATACACCGGCAGGCGCAAATAACCGGTGTCAAGCATCACGCGCTGCGCTTCTTCCAGCGAGGTCGTTGACGGAATGGCCACCACGCTCGTGCGCGGCGTCATCACCTCACCCACCAGGATCTCGCGCAGACGCATGATGTTGGCCACCACACGCCATTCCGATTCGCCAATCTGCCCTTCACGGCGACCGATCTCCGCCAGGATCTCCAACTCGGCGCGACTCACCGTGGTTTGCCCATGCGCCGACGTGCCCAGCACCCGGGTAATGAGTGACAATGGCACCAGCACCGGCTTCATAACCACGATCATGACACGCAGCACGCGGGCCGTCAGCGGAGCGAGACGTTTCCAGTAACGTGCGCCGAGTGTCTTGGGCAGAATCTCCGAGAGCACGAGAATGAGCAGAGTAAGCACGGCGGAAAACGCGGCCATCCACGCGCTGCCAAACTGCTGCAACGCCAACGCACCCGACACCGCGGCGCCCACCGTGTGCGCAATGGTGTTGAGGGTGAGAATGGCGGCGATCGGTTCGTCGATGTTCCGGCGCAGCCGAGTCAGCAGCGCACCGGCGGAATCGCCCCGGTCTTCGAGCAACGCCATGTACCCGTGTGTCACGGACAGCAAGACCGCTTCGAGGACCGAACAAACAAAAGAAATGACGAGCGAAGCGGTTACAACGAGAAAAAGTGTTGTCATTTCATTGCATGGTCGCCGTCGGACGCTTCGGTTTCACATGCCGGTCGAGCCATGATACCATCTCGAAGAGCGTATGTCCGATGCTTTCCCGCGCGGCGTATCCGTGCGATTCCGCTGGCAGTTGTACATAACGCACTGTGGCGCCGTTGCCCTTGAGCGCGGCGTACATGCGTTCACTTTGCACGGGAAAAGTACCCGTGTTGTTGTCGGCCATGCCGTGCACCAGCAGAATCGGATCCTTGATCTGATCGGCGTATGTAAACGGCGACATGGTGGTGTAGATCTCCTGCGCCTGCCAGTACGAACGCTGTTCTGCCTGAAAACCGAACGGCGTCAGCGTACGATTGTACGCCCCGCTGCGCGCCAAACCGGCGCGGAAGAGCCGAGAGTGCGCCAGCAGGTTGGCCGTCATGAACGCGCCGTAGGAATGACCGCCTACACCAATGCGATCACGATCAGCCACGCCACGTTCCACAATGGCGTTCACTGCGGCTTCAGCGCTCGTGACCAGCTGCTCCACGTACGTGTCATTGGGTTCAGCGTCGCCCTCGCCGATAATCGGCATGGCCGGTCCATCGAGTACGCCGTATCCCTGCGTGAGCACAAACAGATGACTGGAGCCACCGGGACGAACAAAGCGATGCGGCGAACCCTGCACCTGCGCGGCGGCTGCCGCTGAGCGGAACTCGCGCGGATACGCCCACAGCAAAAATGGCAACGGTCCGTCGCGGTTCTTGTCGTAGCCAGCGGGCAGATACAGCGTGCCCGACAGCTGCACGCCGTCCTTACGCGTGTAGGTGATGAGTTCGGACGTAACACCCGCCAGCTGAGGCGCTGGATCAGTGAAGCGTGTCAGCTGCCGCGGCGCCGAACGCGCGCGTGTTTCCCGCACCCAATAGTTGGGCGGTTCTGATTTCGTTTCGCGCAGCGTGAGTAGTCGGTCGCCGTTGGCGTTGAGCAGCTCTGTCGCGCGTTCGTACACGCCCGACGGAGACTGAAACACCCGTGTCGTACGTCCGGTAGCCAACTCGTATCGATCAACAAATGGCCGATCGCCTTCATTTGATGCACCGTTGCCCTGCAAAAAAGCAAAGCGTCCGTCGGGCGTGGTGCGCAACACCGACTCGCCGTACGCATTTGTGGTCGACATGAACGTGCCCGGATCGGCGTATCGGTCTTCCGTATTCTGCTCCCACAGCAAACGCGGCGCACGGCCTGGCTGCGCAGGATTGATTGCCCAGTACCGTTGCGCGCGCGTGCGCTGCCACCCTTCGCGCACAATCGCCAGGTCAGGCCGCGCCCACTGCACGTCCTGCGCGCGGAACTCGGTCGAAGCCAGCGTTACCGGTGCACCGGTAAATGGTGCGTTCAATAGCTGCAGCCGGTCTCGAATGCCGTCAACGGCAACCGTGTCACCACGCGGTGCTTCCGACCACACCAGCGAGGCGTCTACGTCGCCGCGCCAGCGAATGGAGCGTGGTCCTTCGGCTACAACATCGCCACCCCACGGCACACGTTCGCGCAGGGGCAACCCATGTACCGTTCGTACTTCCCGCCCCGTAGTGTCCCAAACAGCAAACGTGGTTGGGAAAAAGCTCGCCGGCACGACATACGAAAACGGACGCGCCATGGTGGTGACCAGGACATAGCGCCCATCCGGGCTGGGCTCTGCGGAGGCGTGAATGCCAACGGGCCCCAGTTCGGTGATGGTGCCGTCGAGTGTCACCCGCGCCAGCTGCGATCGGGCGTAGTGCTCGAAGATCGCTTCATCGTGCGGCGTACGCAGCAGGTCCTGATAGGTGGCTACCCGATCGGCGCTGCCGCCATCGGTTTCCTGCACAATCGGACCCGTTGGCGTGATGGGTTCCGTTGGGGCCGAACCGCGATTCGCTGGCACAAACTTGCAGAGCAGTGCCGGTTCACGACCAATCCAATTGCACGGCGCGCCGAGGACGGCGTTGAGCGCACGCGTGCTCAGCTGTTGCGCGCTGGCGGTAAGGACTTCGGCGACAAACGGATAAATGGCGTTGCCCGTGGTCACCGTAAAGAAAATCTGATCACCCGTGGCCGACCAACGCGTGTTGCCAATCGGTCCGGCCAGCGTGTCAGTACCGGCAGGCCACGGAATCGTGACGCGACGAGCGTCGCTGCCCGTGATCGACAGCAGCGACAGACTGCGCACGCCCGAGCCGCGCGACGGGCCGTTGGAGCGCGGGTCAAAACGCAGTCCGGCCAGTTTGTACTCCGGTGCCGCCACTTCCGCGATGGACGGAGAGCCCGGACGCTCGGAGAGCAGCAACATCGTGCCCGATGGACTGGTGCTGACGCTTGGAGTTAGTGGGGCATCCAGAATGGACGTAATCGCCGATGGTGGATTCTGATAGCCGGTCTGGGCATTGGCGCCAACGATGGGCAGCACCATGGCACTCAGCACGGCGGCGGCGCAACACGCGATACTGGCAGGCTGGCGCCGCGAACCCGGACGGCCATCAAGACGACTTTCAAGACGAGAAAACGCGACAGACACGAACGCAGGCATGAGCAACCTCCGGAGAGAGAACGGCGTATGAGCTTCCTGAAGCCTACAGCGTCAGGGGGGGACGGCGCGAGGGAGTGACGTGGGGATGATTACGTTTCAGATTCGCCTTGAACCCGATGGGACTGCCATGACCGCTGTCGCGACTGCTGAACATTCACTACACCCCGAAATCGCCCGCCGGCGCACGTTTGCGATTATTTCGCATCCGGACGCCGGAAAAACGACGCTCACCGAGAAGCTGCTCCTATACGGCGGCGCGCTCCACCTCGCTGGCACCGTCAAGGCGAGGCGAGCGGAACGGCACGCCACTTCTGATTGGCTGGCCATGGAAAAAGAGCGCGGCATTTCCGTGACCACCTCTGTGCTGCAGTTCGATTATCACGGATTCCGCGTCAATCTGCTCGACACCCCCGGCCACGAAGACTTCTCCGAAGACACCTACCGGACACTCGTCGCGGCTGACAGCGCCATCATGCTGCTCGACAACCGCAAGGGCGTCGAGGAGCGAACGCGCCAGCTGTACGCGGTGTGCCGTCGTCGGAAGCTGCCGATTTTTGCCTTTGTCAACAAATGCGACCGCGTGGGTCGCGACCCGCTCGAACTGCTGGGCTTGCTCGAAGACGAACTGGAGCTGCCGGTGGCTGTGGCCATGTGGCCCGTAATGCAGAATGACACGCTGCAGGCGGTGGTAGACCGTCGTCGGCAGGTGGTGCACTGGTTTCAGCGCGGTGGTGATCATGGTGCGTCGCGTGTGGCCGTGGAAACGTCACCGCTGTCGCACGCCGATATAGCGCAGCACACCAGTCTGGCCGTGGCCGATCGCACGTTTGAGGAGTTGGCGTTGCTGGACGCCGCCGGTAATGCGCTCGACGATGCCGCCATCACGGCGGGCGAACTGGTACCGCTCTACTTTGGCAGCGCGCTCACCAACTTTGGGGTGGAGCCGTTTCTGGACGATTTTCTACGTCTGGCCCCCGAGCCCACTGCACGGCATGTTGAAAATGGAGTCGTTGAGCCCGGCGACGACGCGTTTACAGGCTTTGTGTTCAAGATCCAGGCAAACATGGATCCGAGACATCGCGATCGCATCGCGTTTGTGCGGCTGACGTCGGGGCACTTTGAAGCCGGACTGCAGGTCACACTCGGTCGCACTGGCAAACCGCTGCGTCTGAATCTGCCGCAGCAGTTTCTGGCGCAGGAACGGACGCACATTGACGAAGCGTGGGCGGGCGATGTGATTGGTGTGCACGATCGCGGAAACCTGCGCATTGGTGACGCGCTGTTTACGGGCAAGCCGGTGGTGTTCGATGACATCCCGCGCTTCCCGCCCGAGCATTTTTCGCGCATCACGGTCAGGGATCCGTTGCGTCGTCCGCACCTCGATACGGGGTTGCGGCAGTTGGCCGAAGAAGGCGCGGTGCAGCTCTTCCGGGCCGACCCGCAGGCGAGTGTGCCCGACATTGTCGGCGCCGTTGGACAGCTGCAGTTCGATGTGTTGCTGCATCGGCTGCAGCACGAGTACGGTGTGCCAGCCAAACTCGAGTCACTGGGCATGTCACACGCACGCTGGATCAGCGGTACCCGGGAGGCCATGCAAAAGGCCACCTCCATGCGTGATCGCATGGTGCTTTACGATCAGAAAGGTCAGACAGTGTTGCTGTTCGCCAACTCGTTTGCCATGCGTTGGGCAGAGCGCGAGAGCGAAGGGCTGGTATTGCGCGAGTTCCCTGAGTAGCCGGACCGCGCGCTCGGCGTAAGCGTGTGGTCGCGCGTTACTGCACCTCGTCCGGCGCAATGCGCAACGCCAGCTTGCCCTTGATCTCGTTGCGTCCAAGTTCGGCGTGCGCGGTGGCAATTTCATCGAGCGTATAGCTGCGCTCGATCACCGCATGCACGCGTCCGTCGGCAATCAGCGGAACAACGTCGCGCACAAAGGCATCGGTGAATTCGATGCGTTCTTCAAGGGCACGTGCACGGAGCACCGTGCCGCGCAGCGTGAGTCGGCGCGATAAGACACGCCGTAAATCAATCGTGGCACTCGGTCCCGCCAGTAGTCCGATGAGCACCAGCCGGCCGTGCATGGCCAGCGATCGCACGCCCTCGGCCACGTACGCGCCGCCGACCAGATCAAGGATCACGTCCACCCCTTTGCCATGGGTAGCCGCTGATACCTGATCGGCAAACCGCGGTGCACCGTCGTCGGCGCGGTCGGGCACCCATCCCTCTTCCAGGCCGAGGGCGCGCGCGGCATCGAGTTTGGGGCCTGAACGTGCGGTGCCGTAAGGCACGCCGCCCAAGGCGCGGACGAGCTGCACGGCGGCCAGTCCCACCCCGCTGCCCACGGCGTGAATGAGCACACGTTGGCCGTGCACAAACTGCGCCTGCCGGAGCGCGTCATGGGCTGTGATGAACGCTTCGGGGAGGGCGCCGGCGGTGAAGAGGTCGAGCGTGTCGGGGACGCGCGCCAGGGTGCGGCTGTCCGTGATCAGATATTCCGCGTGCGCGCCGCCTGGGACGAGGCCGAAGACGCGGTCGCCGGGGGTCCATTGGGAGAGCAACGGCCCGCAGCTGGCGACGATGCCCGCGTACTCAAGGCCTGGAATGTCGGCCGGCACGCCGGGTGGCGCGGGGTAACCGCCCGCGCGTTGGATCAAATCAGCGCGGTTGAGCGCTGATCCGATGACGCGGATAAGGACCTCCCAAGCCTGTGGGGTGGGGGTGGGGCGCTGTTGGATCGAGAGGACGTCCGGCCCGCCGGGTCCGGTGATGACGGCGGCGCGCATGTGGGCGGGGATGGTGGGGAAGGTCATGGAGTGGTGTTGAAGAAGGTCACGGCGGGGTGGGGGGTTCTCTTTGTTGCTGTACGAAAATGGCGAGGCCATGCGGCCACAGTGCCTCAGGGCATTTTATAGCCGGAAGGTTGAATCTGGACACGCTGCTTGCCTACTGGGGTCCTCGTCCGACGATCGCGGCTACACGTAATCTGCTCCGACCCTTGGTTGAGCGCGTCCGTGCGCCCCAGTCAGCGACTGCATGGCCAGGCGGCCTGGGCGGTAGGCAAGTTGTTACTTGCATGTGTGCATGTACTTGCATTAACATATGAAATGCAAGAAAATCGCTCCCGGATTCTTGAGGCCGCCGCCCGTGTGTACGCTCTGCACGGCTACCGCGGCGCGACCACCCGACGCATTGCCGAAGAGGCCGGCGTCAATGAGATCACAGTGTTCCGTCATTTCGGCACCAAGAGCGCGCTGCTCGACTGCGTCGCGCACGAGTGCGGAATTTCGGAGAACGTGCCGCCCTTGTCCAGCAAGCCGTCGCATCCGGAGCACGAGCTCACGACGTGGGTGGAAGCACGCATGGAGTACATGCGCACCATGCGGCAGCTCATTCTGCAGGCCATGAGCGAGATGCAGGAACGCCCCTACATGGGACCGTGTATCGGCCATGAGCCGGTGGACGCGTCCAATCAGTTGCGTGATTACGTCGTGCGACTGCGACGCGGCGGCTTGCTCGACACGGGGTCTGGTACGGGGCTCAAGCCACTTGAACTCAATGCTGCCGTCTCCATGCTCATGAACGCCACTTTCATAGACGCCATCAGCCGACCGATGATGCCCGAAATGTTTCCCGGCCCGCAGTCCAAAGCAGCCGGTGCATATGTGCGTGTGTTCCTGCGCTCCATCGGCTTCCGCCCTCACCAGCCGGTCAGGCCGACCCGCCCCGTACCCGACACGACGGTGGCACGCGTCTCCTCCCGGAAGGCGCCGAACGCGCCATCCCAATCCACTACTGAATGAGTTTGACCATGTCCCATATCTGGCCACGGCTGAAACGTTGCGCAACCGTCCACCGCGCCTGCGCGGTGCGGGCGGCCATGCTGAGCGCGCTCGTCGTGTGCGGCACGACCCCCTTCACCCGTACTCTGACAGCGCAAGGCAGCATGCCGAGCGGGGCGTCCGCCGCATCGTCGGTCACACCGCGTGCACTGTCGCTTGTCGAAGCTCTCGCGATTGCCTCGGGCACCAGCGAGGGCATCGGTCTGGCGCAGGCCGGCGTTGATCGCGCTCGTGGGCAGCAGTTACAGGCACGCAGCGCGATTCTGCCTCAGGTCAATGCCAGTTTCAACTATCAGCGTCAGCTGCAGAACCAGTTTCAGGCTATCACCGAACGTTTCGCGGCTCCTGACACTGGGGGGGGGGATGGCGGCGGTGGTGACGCGGCGGCAGAGAATCCCATTACGCGGATTTTTGCGTCGCCCTACACGGTGACCGGGACGCTGCAGGCCACGCAACCGATCTTCACGGGCGGTCGCGCCCGCGCCGGTATCAACGCAGCGCGCTACGGACGCGAGTCGTCCGACCTCGGCGTGAACGCAGCGCAGGCCCAGACACAACTCGACGTCACCGAGGCGTACTACAACGCGGTGCTTGGTGAGCGACTGGTGGCCATCGCCGAGTCGTCGCTCGTGCAATCCGAGCGCACGGCGCGTCAGGTACAGCTCACGTTTGAGGTGGGCAATACGAGCGAGTTTGAACTCATCCGGGCACGCGTCACGCGTGACAACCAGCGTCCGCAGTACCTGCAGACGCGCGCGCAACGTGATCTGGCATATCTGCGCCTCAAGCAGTTACTCGACTTGCCGCTCGATGAGCCACTCAATCTCACCAGTCCGATTCAGGAAGCGCCCGCGTCGGTGGCCAGCACGACGCCCGGGCCAACGTCGCTCAATGTGTCGCGCGACGAAGTCATTGTGGCCGACCCGCGGGTGCGCGATGCGGTCAACGCGGTGCTGCTCAATGCCGACACGCTGGTAGACCAGCGGTTGCCGGTAAAGCAGGCTTCGTTGGGCGTAAGCGCAGCCCAGGAGCAGCTCAAGTCCACGCGCGCATCCCGGTGGCCGCAAATCTCGGTGAGTACGCTCTACCAGCGCTTTGCGTATCCGGATAACGGACTGCCGGTCGCGCTCAACGATTTCTTTCCCAACTGGTCGATCAGTCTCGGTGCGTCGATACCGCTGTTTACCGGTGGTCGCGTGAAGGGTGAAATACTGGCGGCCGAAGCTGCGGTGCTGGAAGCTCGGCTGCGACTGCAGCAAACGCGGGAAGCCGCCGAGTTCGATGTACAGCAGGTGGTGACGCAGTTTGAAACGGCGCAATCGGCGTGGCTGGCCAGTGTGGGCACGGCGGAGCAGGCACAGCGCGGTTTCGACATTGCGGAAGTTCGATACACCGAAGGGATCTCCACGCAAATCGAGTTGTCCGAGTCACGGGTCCAGTTGCAGCAAGCGCTCGCCAACCGCGCACAAGCGGCGCGCGACCTGCAAGTCTCACGAGTGCGCATTGCCCTGCTGCGCGATTTGCCGTTGTCCCAAGCGGTGGCGGGTGGGGTGATGACTGCATCACCAGCCGGCGCCCAGTCCACACCACGTCAGCCCCAGTCCGCCGGTGCACCCGGTGGCTTCACCCAGCCCGGTGCGCCGGTCGGAGGCAATACCCCATGAGTTTTCGAGTAGCGCGAGTACGAACGCCTCAGTCGGCGGTTGCAGTGCTCGCATTGTCAGCGTTGGTGGTCTCCTGTGGCGGCAAGGACGCCACGGCATCAGATACCGCACCAGTCACGCAGCAGATCGGACCGGAAAATATTTTCGTTGCACAAACCGACAGCATCATTGGCGGTCCGTTGCTCACCGGAGCGCTGGTGCCTACGCGCGAGGCACGATTGCGCGCTGAGGTCTCGGGCCGTGTGCTGGGCACGCTGGTCGAGGCCGGTCAGCGCGTGAGCGCAGGCATGGTGTTGGCGCGTATTGAAGATGCCAGCATCGCCGATGATGTATTGTCGGCACGGTCCAGCCTGACCACGGCCGAACTCACGGCTACGCAGGCCGATCGTGAACTGGAACGTGCGCGTACGTTGGTGGCCGCTGGTGCGATTGCCACGCGTGATGTCGAAACGGCCGAACGAGCCGCGCTGCAGGCCGGCGCCGGGTTGGCGGACGCCAAGGCGCGATTGGCCTCGCGTGAGAAGGAGCTGAGCAACACCATTGTGCGGTCACCGTTTGCCGGCGTCGTCAGCGAGCGTCAGGTCAATGGTGGCGACATCGTCTCACCCGGTACTGAAATGTTTACCGTGGTCGATCCCACCAGCCTGCGGCTTGAAGGATCGGTGCCCGCGGAAGCGGTTGGCCGAATAAACGTTGGCGCAAGCGTGGACTTTGTAGTGAACGGGTACCCGGGTCGGGAGTTCGCCGGTCGCGTCAGTCAGGTCAATCCGGTGGCCGATCGCGTGACACGACAGGTGCGCATCATTGCCACGCTGCCGAATCAGAACGGGTCACTGGTTGGTGGACTGTTCGCCGAAGGTCGTGTGGCGACGGAATCACACGAAGGTGTGGTGGTGCCGGAGACGGCGGTAGACCAGCGCTCGGTGACGCCGTTTGTCGTGCGCTTGCGCGGCGGCGTGGTGGAGCGAGTGGATGTCACCCTGGGCGTGCGTGACGGGGCCCGTGAGCGACTCGAGTTGCTGTCGGGTGTCAGTGCCGGAGACACGCTGTTGCTCGGCGCGGCGCGTGCGATCTCTGCGGGTTCGAACGTGCGCGTGAGCACGCCCGGTGATACTTCGCGTGTCACGGCACCGGGCGCCGCTCCTGCGGTTATGGGAACACCGACGGCCGGTGGCCCAGCCGCATCGCCGTCGGATTCATAGGCACACTGCATCATCGCACCACAGCACCGCAGCACCGCAGCACCGCAGCACCGCAGCACCGCCCGATCGCGAGATCGCACCGCACGACTTACGGCCGTTGGCTCAGGCGGCCTGACATTGCATCCCTGTAGAGAGGCTCGTTCAGATGTTTATTTCAGATTACGCGATCAAGCGTCCACTGCTCACCGTGGTGACCATGTTGTCGTTGGTCGCGTTCGGCGGTGTGGCGCTGCTGCAGTTGGAAACGGACGAGTTTCCCGACGTGCAGCCGCCCGTCGTGCTGACCACCATCATCTATCCGGGCGCGTCGCCGGATCAGGTGGAACGCGAAGTGCTCGATCCGATTGAAGAAGCCATTCAGGGTATTTCCGGCGTCGACAAGATTGCGAGTGAGGCGCGCGACGGCTTTGCGCAGATCATCACGACGTTTGTCTTCGAAAAAGATCTGCAGGTGGCCACGCAGGATATTCGCGACGCCATCGGTGCCAAGCGTCAGGACTTGCCGGCGGAAATTGAAGAGCCACTCTACCGACGATTCGATCCGGCCGATCGGCCAATTGTTACGCTGGCGGTCTGGTCTGATGCCTTCACACCCGCGCAGCTCACGCGACTGGCGGATCCGGGTATTACACGTGAGCTGCGTTCTGTGGCCGGCGTAGCCAATGTGCAGGTCACTGGTGGACAAAAGCGCGAGCTGACCATTGAACTCGATCCGATGCGCCTGCAGTCGGCTGGCGTGACCGTCCCGCAAGTCGTGCAGGCGCTGCAGTCGCAGAACCTGGCGGTGCCGGTGGGACGCATTGGTGGTTCACTTGACGAGCGCACCATTCGACTCAAGGGTCGCCTTGAGAGTCCGGCTGATTTCGCGCAGATGGTGGTCAGCCAGAGCGACGGCCGGTTGGTGCGACTGGGTGATGTGGCCATCGTCAAAGATGGCACCGAAGAACCGCGCACATTGGCGCTCTACAATGGCAAGGACGCCGTTGGTATCGAGATCACCAAAACCAAAGGCTACTCCACCACCGCCGTGGCCGAAGACCTCATTGCCAAGGTGGATGAGCTGCTGCCCACGCTGCCTGACGGCGTGCAGATTCAGGTTGTTAAAAACTCGGGCATTCGCGTTGCCAGCTCCGTAAAGAACGTGCAGCAAACGCTGATCGAAGGTGCGGTGCTCACGGTGCTGGTGGTGTTTGTTTTTCTGAACTCGTGGCGTTCCACGGTGATCACCGGTTTGGCCTTGCCGGTATCGGTGCTCGCCAGCTTTGTGGCTGTCTGGGCGTTCGGCTTCACGCTCAACACGATGTCGTTGCTCGGCTTGTCGCTGGCCATTGGCATTCTCATTGACGATGCCATTGTGGTGCGAGAAAATATTGTGCGACACGTGGAGATGGGCAAGGATCACTACACCGCCGCGCGTGAAGGTACCGCCGAAATCGGACTGGCGGTGACGGCTACCACGTTTGCCATCGTGGCCGTCTTCATTCCGATCGCGTTTCTGTATGGTGAAGCAGGACAGTGGTTCAAGCCGCTCGCTCTCACCATTGCCTGTTCGGTGCTGGTGTCGCTTTTCGTGTCCTTTTCGCTTGACCCCATGCTGTCGGCGTACTGGCCCGACCCGCATGTTCCCGAAGAGAAGAAGGCGTGGATCACGCGCAAGCTGGATGGCTTCAACAATTGGTTCAACGGGTTGGCGCAGCGCTATCGCGTTGTCATTGCATGGGCGTTGGATCATCCGAAATCGATGGTTGGTCTGGCGTTGGTGACGTTTGTCGCGGCGCTCGCCATGCCAGCGACTGGCATCGTGGGCGGTGGCTTTTTCCCCGTGGATGACCGCAGTGAACTCAACATGGCGGTGGAGACACCGCCGGGGGCCAATCTGGATTATATGCGCCTCAAGGTGAGCGAAGCGCTGGCGATTGCCTCAGCGCAGCCGGAGGTGGAATACACGTTCGCCTCGGTGGGCGATGGCTCCGGTGCAGTAGACAAGGCCAATTTGTACTTCCGGCTTACGCCCAAGGGCACGCGTGATCGCAGCGCAGAAGACATCGGTAATGAAGTCCGCTTCGAAGTCGAGCGCATTGCCGGCGCCGATGTTTCCGTGTTTACCAACGATTTTTCGGGTGCGGAAAAACAGATTCAGTTACAGTTGCGTGGACAGGATCTGGCACAGCTGCAGCCGGTGGCCGAGCAGTTTCTCGCGGCCGTTCGTCAGGTGCCGAATGCGGTTGACGTCGGCTTGTCAACCCGCGGTCAGAAGCCCGAACTGGACGTGACTGTTGATCGCGGTTTGGCCGGCTCGCTCGGTCTCACGGTGGGCGCGGTCTCGCAGTCGCTTCGTCCGGCGTTTGCCGGTATCGAGGTGGGCAATTGGGTGGATCCCAGCGGCGAAACGCGCGATGTGCGCGTACGCTTCAGCGAAGAGGCGCGTGCGCGCGCCTCTGACCTTGAACAGGTCCCGATTTCCGTGGGCTTGCCGGGTTCACAGCAAATCGTGCCGCTTGGGCAAGTCGCGCAAATCACGCCTTCACTGGGGCCCGCCATCATCAATCACCTGGATCGCGATGCGGTGATCACGGTGCAGGCCAACACGGCTGGACGCTCACTTACCGAAGTACTCGCCGACATCAATACGGCCACGGCCAACATCCCTATTCCACCCGGCGTGACGTACAGCGAAGGCGGTCAGGTTGAGCAACAGGCGGAAGTCTTCGGCAGCATTTTTATTGCGCTGGGCATCGCGGTTGGCCTCATGTATCTCATTTTGGTGGTGCAGTTCGGATCGTTCCTCGATCCGATCGCGATTTTGGTTTCGTTGCCGCTGTCGTTGATTGGCGTCATGGGCGCGTTGGCGATCACCGGTTCCACCATCAACATCATGAGCATGATCGGCGTGATTTTGCTGGCCGGTATCGTGGCCAAGAACGCCATTCTGCTCATCGACTTTGCCAAGACGGCGCGTGAAGAGCAGGGGTTGCCACTGCGTGAAGCGCTTATTGAAGCGGGCGCTATCCGGTTGCGCCCCATCCTCATGACAACCTTCGCGATCGTGGCGGGCATGGTGCCGATTGCGCTGGGAACGGGTGAGGGTGCGCAGTTCCGCTCACCATTGGGTATTGCGGTGATTGGCGGCGTGATCACCTCCACCGTCCTGACGCTCGTTGTGGTGCCAACGGTGTACGAGTTGCTGGACATCATGCGCACCCGTGTGATGCGCCTGGTGGGGCTCACGCCACCGCAGTCCGGGCAGCAGCGGGCGAGGGGCGGCATGGGCGAGCCGGTGCCGAGCATCGGCGACTGAGTTAGCATTGGAGGGCGTCGATCCGGTCGGATTCGACGCCCTCAGTTTCTCTATTTCTGATTATCGGGATTGATCTCCAGGCGGATGTGTTGCTGACTCGTTCGTTGTTGTTGACTGCCGCAGCGCTGCTGGTCGTTCCCAGCGCGGAAGGAATGCTGGAGGCCATTGCGTCGGTCCAGGATCAGTTCTCGACATATCTTGGCCTCGGCGCGTCGACGGTACTCGTGTCGGAGCTGGCGCCGATATTCGGCGGGATTGCCGCGCAGGAGGGACAACTGCGCCTGACACGCGTGATTCTGGCCATCACGCTCGGCGGTTGGGCGGCCACCTCGCTGCTTTACGTAGCCGGCCGACTCAAGTGGGACTGGCTGCGCCGCCGATTCCCGTCCACACGATCAGCCGGCACAGTCACGCTGCGTGTTGTGAAGCGCAATCCCGCGCGCGCGTCATTTCTGGTGCGTTTTCTGTTTGGTGGACGCATTCTGCTACCCATGGCCTGCGGTGCGGCGCAGGTACCGCTGCGCATGTATCTACCCATTTCGCTCATCGGTTCGCTGGCGTGGACGGTCACCTACGCACTGGTTGGCGTGGCCGCCGGCGAAGCCGCCGAACAGATGTTGGGCCGGTTGGAGCGCGTGGAAGGCGTGATTACCGCCGTTGGTGCGGCCATGATTCTGTTTGTCGGTGTCTGGTTGTGGCGACGCCGCGAACGCCGTATCGCGCGGCGGGCGGCGGCGAGTGAGCGCGAGAATGTACGTGCACGGGAACGCGAGAGTAAACGCGCCATGGCGTCACGCGTCGATGCGCCAGACAACACATCGCGCCGCAGCATTCGCGACACGAACGTCAACCAACCGGACTGATTGCGCGCCCGTGTGCGCCTTTTGGTTGCACTGCTTAGCGTAAACCGCTTCTACCGCAGAGACGCAGAAGCGCAGAGAGGAACCGCAACGGATTGGGGGAAAAAGCGACGTACGTGCGACACGATTCGTTTCATTCCCAGCAGTTGCCGTTACTGTGTCCTCGGTGCCTCTGTGGTGAAGGCTGTTGCCGTTGCGGCGATTCCCTGCGCGACGGCGAACTGCCTCTACCGCAGAG